>CAZXAD010000020.1:0-11311 GCA_964638825.1 uncultured Candidatus Saccharibacteria bacterium
TCATAACGCGCTTGATTCTTTTCCGCCGTGTGTTTAAAAAAGCGGGGGTATCGGACGGGTTGGCCAATATAAGCATCCTGTTATTTACGCTCATCCCTATCGTGCCGCTCCTGGCAGCCCAAGTGAATTACGACAATTTGCTCATGGTATTAGTCGCTTGGATATGCTTGCTAATGGCGCATATCATCCGGTCTTTGAAGCAACAAGAAATTCCGGTAACGAGTTTTCTCTTATTGGGAGTCGTGGCTATGTTTTCCGCTGTGGTGAAAATCGCGATACTCCCCATACTGCTCGCTACGGTACTATTCATCGTTTTTTATGCGTGGCATGCTTTCCGGGGCGAAACCAAAGACCATCTCATTGGTGAATTAAAGCGCGGGTGGCGTCTCATGCACCCCGCATTGAAAACAGGAATACCCGTATTACTTCTACTCGGAAGTGTGCTATTTATCGAACGCTATGGCATCAATCTTATCCAATACCAAACCCTGCTTCCTGGGTGCGAACAAGTATTAACGGTTGAGGAATGTAGCGAATTCGGACCATGGGAACGAAGCCAGGAATATATCGCCCAAAAAGATCCTGATTTTAGCGCCAATCCCCTCACCCATCTTAATGAGTGGACCCGCGGTATGTGGTACCGGACATTTTTCATGATTAACGGGGACGTGCCGGCCGCTCGGTATCAGAATTTCGCGCCGCTACCGCTTCCCGCTTTCGCAGCTACCGGAATTTTACTGCTCGGTATATTCGCAGTTTTTCGCTGGCCGAAAAGCTTATTCCGGCGTAATCCATACCTGATTTTTTTGAGCTCTATTGTAGGAATGTATGTAATTATACTGTGGTTCAGTAACTATAGTGGCTACGTAGAAGTCGGCCGGACAGCAGCCCTGAACGGCCGATACCTGCTTATCATTTTTTTGCCATTACTGGTTGTGCTAAGTCACGGTATACGAAAACTGTTTAAAAATCATGAACGACTAAAAACCGGAGTGGCAATATTCGCAGTACTGTTATTCCTGCAGGGAGGCGGCACCACAAGCTTTATCTTAAGGAGTAATAGCGATTGGTACTGGCCGCACCCGGCAGTGCACCGTGCCAACGAAACCGCCCGGAACGTACTCGAACCGCTCATCATCGGGAGCGGGATAGATGAAGAACTCCATTTCATCAATCCCGATTATCAAAACTCGCCGTAACAAATAAAAGCAGTCGTTTACTTAATTAAAGCGGACAGGCATTTCCACTGAATCGTTCTTTTCAGCATCTCCGCGCGGATTGTCTTTGTGTAAGATTAAAAATCCTTTCTCGTTCTCGGTCTCAGAGAATTCCAGCGTCGCTTCGAATGAAACATATTCCTTGGTCCTGAAATCCCCTTGCAACGTAGCGACTCCTTTGGTGATAGTCTTCTTGCTTTGGTTAGTTAATTCTACTGGGAAATCGCCTTCAAACGCCCAGGTACCTCTGACTTCCCCCGTTATGGAGAGCGGGCTGGTTACAACGTCGTTTGCTAATGGTTTTTTCATACGGACTACTTCGTCCTGTGCGGAGGTATATTCCGTGTGTTCGTCTGTCGGGGTTTCCTCCCCGTCTGGAGATGATTGCTCTCTGCTTTCTTGGGGTGTTTTTTCTGTTTTTTCAGTAAACAATGTGCCATTGGGCGTACGACACTGCCGGGGATGCGTTTCCATTACCGGATATCCGGCCGCGGCACATTCTTCGAATGAACTTAATTTCTGGATATTGGTTTGGGTATATTGATACCAAAACCATCCGGTCGCCACGGCTAATATGACAGCGGCTACCATTAAAACGATTTCCAGAGTGGTAAGTCCTCTCTTATGGCGGGGCATGCATATCCTTTATTAACCCATTATACATTGTTCTGTAGTTACGCAACCTTAGCCGTGCGGTTTTTTAAAACCATACCGGTTTCATTTCCCGCAGGAAAATCTCAACGGTTTTCGGGCCAACGCCTTTTAAATCCTGCAAGCGCGATTCGAGGTCTTTCCGGTCATCCGACTGTTCATACACCGTAGTAATTTTGCCGCCATATTCATCGAGTAACGTCTGCATGGTGTCGTGTAAATTGCTGGCGGTCAATTCATCATAGCGGCGATAACCCCCTTCTCCGAGCAAATCTACCAACTGCTGCCAGGAGGCATTATGTATTTTTTCCGGCGTATCGTAGCCACGATCGAGAAATACTTTCCATGTACGCATGGCAATTTGTTGCTGGATAGGTTTCCCGAGTAAAAAGCATACCAGAAACCACTTGAATACCTCTTTTTCGCTACCGGATGAGACATCCACACCCAATTCGTCGGCATTGATTTGATCTTTCGCCATTCCTTCTCCTTTCACCTTATGCTATTTCCACGGTTCTTCTACGCGAGATAAACGCTGGAAAATATTCTTGAGTGTATAACTTCTCGGTGACAAATCTTTCCGATCCAGCTCATGCCACTCAAGCGGCGTGGCTACCGGAGCTCCGGGGCGCGCTCGTACAGCGTAGGGTACCACTGCAGTCTGCCCGTAGGCATTGCGGGCCACATCCAAAAACACTCGTGAACCCCGCTTTTCCTTAGACTGTTCGGTGGTAAAACGCTCGCTGTCCGTCTGTACCAGTTCATCGGCTATCTCACCTGCTTCTATTCTTACCGTATCGAAATCCCTGGTTCCGTCCAAAGCAACTACCACATGCAACCCGCTGGATCCGGTTGTCATTACCAGTGGTTCATATCCTCGATCTTGGAACATACCATGTAACTGTTTGGCGCCCGACTTTACCGTTTCGAAATCATCTCCGGATGGGTCAAGATCGATTACCATTCTATCGGGACAGTCCAAGTCCGTAGCGGTACTCAACCAGGCATGCGGCGTAATCATTGCCTGGTCGGCCAAGTACACGAGAGTTTCAGCCGAATCGGCCACGACCAAATGTTGATTACCGCCTTTCTTGAGCGGAACCTTCACCGTGTTTATCCAATCGGGAAAGTAGTCGCTGGCTTCTTTCTGGTAAAACCCCTCCTCGCCGATACCATCGGGAAATCGCCGCAGCACCAAGGGGCGCTCTTTAATCAACGGCAGCATATGCGAGCTGACCCGGTGGTAATATTCTACAATATCGCCCTTGGTGATGCCGGAATCGGGGAACAGTACCTTGCCCTGGTTGGATACCTCAATCTCACGATTATTTACTTTCATGACACCTCCCTGACCACGTCTTTCGGGTCTTTATCCCGCCGCACTCCTAAAAACCGGGGGTGGCGGAGTTTGCCGTCCTGGGTCCATTCCGTAAAACCGATTTGGACTACTAATTCTGGGTTAACCCAGTGGGCGTTTTTCTCGTCCGCACTCTCATCTACTGGTGGCTCGTCCGTTTTTATCGTTTCAAACGTGTTCATTAAATCCGCCCGGGTATCCTCGTCAAATCCGGTGCCGACTTTCCCGGCGTATCGAAGCTGGCCGTTTTCGTAATACCCGAGCAACACCGCTCCGAAGTACGTACGACTGCCTTCCGGATCGGTATATCCGATTACGACTAATTCCTGTTGTTTGTCGCATTTGAATTTCAGCCATTTCTTGGACCGGGAAGTAGTATACGTACTGGTTGAGTCCTTTGCGATTATTCCTTCTTGGCCGTTTTCACACGCTTTTTGTAAATACTGTTCTCCGTGCTCGGTTTTCCAGTCCAGTAATTGTAAAGGGTCTTGAAAGGAAGCGAGATGAGACAAGATATTTTTTCGTTCTTTTAGCGGTAAACCCCGTACGTCATAATCACCGGCATACATGCAGTCGAATAAATAGAGATACACATTGACGTCACTTCCCCAGGCTTCTTCCCGGTTTTTCACATGCATGCGTTTTTGTAAGGCTCGGAAACTGGTGTTCGCGTCCTCAAATGCTACTACTTCTCCGTCAAGCCACCATTCGTCTTTAATACCGTGTAGCGCTTTTTCTAGTTCCGGATACGCATCATTTATTTGTTTCTTGTTCCGGGAATACAGGGTGACATTACCGTCTTGTTTGCATGCTACGACCCGCTCACCATCCAGTTTGGATTCAAAAAACCACTCCGGATCGGAAAAGTAATTATCCGTTAGCGAGGCTTTCATGGCCGGTATCCAATCCGGTATTGCCGCTTTCTTTAATGTTCCATGATGAGAAGAATTAACATATTCTTTTATATTCACTGGTCCATCTCCTCAACAGTTTTCCCGGAAAGGACTGAGCCAGGATTAGCAGAAGTAGGGTCAGTCTCGGTATCGGCATGATCGTCTTTTTTCTTAATGAGAAGCCAGGAATTTTTTTGCTGGGGAGTTTTGACTAGTACGAATTGTCCCTGCAGTTTGTACCCGTCTAATGTGAATTTTATTTCCCCGTTTTCATAGGCCTGACGGACATCCGGGGTATCATCTTCCAATGTATACGTACCACTGTCCCAGACGATTACATTACCTCCGCCGTATTCGTCTTCGGGAATATGGCCTTCGAACTCAGCGTAGGAAAGCGGGTGGTCTTCGGTTTCCATGGCGAGGCGTTTTTGGGAGGGATCAAGCGAGGGGCCTTTGGGTACCGCCCAGCTCTTTAGCACTCCGTTTATTTCGAGCCGTAGATCATAGTGGAGGCTTGAGGCGGCATGTTTCTGAATCACGAATATCGGGTGATTGCTTTGCGTGCTGTTATCGCTCGGTTCGGGCGTTTGTTTGAAATCACGCTTCTTACGATAATCCTTCAGTTGATCACCCATTAAATGCCTTCATACCCCTCTTTTTTATTATAGCATCTGGAGGTATTTGTCTTAACAGGTCAAGCCGCAACGCATCAGTCAGTTTCAAAGGAACACGCAACACAATAACACTTTATTGCATAAAAACGTTAATACAGAAATTCTTAGCTAATTACAAACTTAACAGAATTCGCAGCCGCCGGATTTTTTCTTGGCTTCCGCTTTTTGCTTCTGCTTTTGGTTCTGCGCAGCGGACTGCTTGTTCTGCTCGGCCTTTTTGCCTTTGTTTGCAGCTTGTTTTTTATTTTTGCTTTTGGTGGGATTAAATCCTAATATCGCCATGGTAAGTATGTAACCAGATACGCTTATGCTTGTCAATGACTAAGCGCGGAGGCTTTCGCCTCTTTTTTCATAAATATCCGATTTATTACTGTTTTCACCATGCGCATTATAATAAACAATCCGACCGCCGAGCCTCCGATATACAGCCAATTACTCATACCAATGGGGCCAAGCTCGAATATGTCGCCCAAAACCGGAACGTAGACCACGGATAGCAGGATAGCGAAAGAAGACGCGATGGCAACGAGCAACCACGGATTGGAGAGCCAGCTTATATTGTAATCAGAACGGATATTGATCAGTCGAAGCATCTCAAGCACTACCATGGCTACGAAAGCGGACGAGATAGCTGTAGTCATGCCATACGCGTCCATATTATACGCGAACTGGGTAAGAATGATTACTGTCATCAGCGCACCGAATATAAACATCTCTATCCAGAGTTTGGTGTTAATAATACTGTTTTGAAAACGCTTAGGTTTATATTTCATAATGTCGCGTTCCGCCGGGTCGCTTCCCAGCGCGACCGCAGGCAAGCCATCGGTTACGATATTGATAAACAACAGATGTACCGCGGTTAATATGAGGTTTTGAAACAATATAACGCCGAAGAATACTGCCAGCACTTCCGCGATATTGGCACTCAGAAGGTAATTTACGAATTTGCGGACATTATCAAAGATCCCGCGGCCTTCCTCGACCGCGGCTACGATGGTCAGAAACTGGTCATCCAACAGAATCAGATCAGACGCTTCTTTGCTGACATCGCTGCCCGTAATTCCCATGGCTACCCCGATATCCGCGGCCTTGATGGCTGGCGCGTCATTTACTCCATCCCCGGTAACTGCTACCTGGTGGCCATGCTTTTTCAAGGCTTGCACTATCCGTATTTTATGCTCAGGGTTCACCCGGGCGTAAATGGCGATGCTTTCGGCTTTTTCTTCGAACTCTTCTTGGCTGAGCTCGTCCAATTCGGTGCCGGAAATCGCTTCTCCCGTGATGCCGATTTCAGTGGCGACCGCACGGGCAGTATCGATATGATCGCCCGTCACCATAATCACACGCATACCGGCCTGGCCGGTTACCCGCTGGATTACCTCTTTAATCTCCGTTCGCGGCGGATCCATCATACCTTGCAATCCTGTGAATACGAGTTTGGACTCTATTTCTTCTGGTTTTTTCGGTTGTTCTTTCGTAGTTTTGTACGCGAACCCGAGCACCCGCAGGGCCTGCAGTGACATGGTTTTATTCTGTTCTAAAATTTCCTTTTTCTTCGCTTCGGTAAGTTTACTTTCCGTGCCGCCTTCCAGTATATGGGTCGAATGTTCTAACAGGGCTTCCGTGGATCCTTTGGCATAGACAGTATACTCCTCTCCGTTTTGATGGACTGTAGACATCATCTTGCGCTTGGAGGTAAATGGTATTTCATTTACGCGGGGCTCGGATTCTTCGGCTTCTTCCGGGGTGATTCCGGCTTTGGCTGCGGATACGATCAACGCTCCTTCCGTGGGGTCGCCCAACACCGTACCGTCCCGCAATGACGCGTTATTGCACAAAACGCCAATTTTAAGAATCTCCCGCAGATTCTTCGGGTCCTTGAGCTGCTTTTCATCACGGTAAAACGCACCACTGACCTCATATCCCGAACCTCCAACCGTATATCTCTGTCCTTTGGTACGGATTTCCCGTACGGTCATTTCTCCCCGAGTAAGCGTACCGGTCTTATCCGAACAGACCGTATCAGTCGATCCCAATGCCTCAACCGCGGAAAGTGTACGCACCAGCGCGTTACGGTTGGCCATCCGCCGCGCCCCCAAGGCCAAGGAAATACGCACCACGAACGCGAGACCTTCGGGGATAGCAGCCACGGCTAATGCTACCGCGGCAGTAAAGGCAAAGATTAAGCGTTGCAATAACGCCGCATCTTGAATCTGAGCATCTGCCATGAAGATAACGATAAACACGATAATCGAAGCAACGAGCACACCGACTCCGAGCCGTCTTCCGAGTCGATCCAGTTTTTTCTGCATGGGCGTCAGTTCTTTTTCGGCCGTATCCACCATCCCGGCAATCTGTCCGATTTGGCTTTCACTGCCGGTCGCGACTACCACCCCTTCACCGCTGCCGGTATTCACGAACGTGCCGGAAAACAGCATATTGGTTTGATCACCGAGAGCAGCCGTCTCCTTGACTGGTTTGGTGTGTTTTTGGATCGGCATTGATTCACCGGTTAAAGAACTTTCGTCTATTTGGAGCGAACTTACTTTGATAAGTCGGATATCCGCTGGTACTTTTCCGCCTTCATCAAGCAATACGATATCACCCGGTACCAGGTTGGCGGTATCTATTTCACGTACCTGTCCTCCGCGCCGGACTTTCGCTTTTTGCGCTACCAAATCACGGAGTGCCTCTACTGTACGTTCCGCTTTGTATTCATTCAGGAACCCGACTATTGCGATCGCCAACACTATAACGAAAATCAGTATGCCTTCTTTTGTGCTGCCTCCCTCAAGCAGTCCGAGCCCGAACGAGACTACCGCGGCTACCAATAGTACGATGATCAAAACATCTTTGAATTGGTTAAGAAACAATCGCAACGGCGAAATAGTGTGGGTTGCCTTAAACGTATTCTCTCCGTATTGCTGTAGCCGCCGAACCGCTTCTTGGTTATCCAAACCGCTTTTGGGTTGCACGTTTAACCTTGAACAAACAGCGTGAGCGGTTTGTTTATAAAATTCCTTATTCATGTCGTGACTTTATGCATAAACTACTTTTTCACAAGCCCGCAGCTTGACTCGACCGGTGATGCAATGTAAAACTTAGAGGTAAGCATTACCTTTATAATACATAAAGAACACGGCAATAAAAAATATGCAAAACTGGCTCTTCACGCTTTTCAATACCAACGACCTCAACCAGGCAACCACGTCACTGTCATTTACGGTAGTCGCTTTAGCGGCGGTCGTTTTGACGATTCTCGTATTGTTGGCGGTGTTTCTGCGCGACCGCTACCCGCGGTCAAAACCGTGGCTATTTTGGGCAATGTTCGTGGTAGTGCTGTTTGTAACGGTGACGCTGATCGGTTCGACCGTATATCTCAATACTGTTTCTTCCAGTAAGGGACCGGTACATTGGCATGCTGACTTTGAAGCATGGGCGTGCGGGGAAGAACTTAATTTGAAAGATCCGGATGGCTTTCTGTCTAACAAAACAGGTACTCCGGTACTGCATGAACACAACGATAACCGGATACACTTGGAAGGGGTGGTGGTAAATCCGGAAGATGCGAGCCTGGGAAGATTCATGAACGTAACCGGGGGATCCATCACCTCCAGCTCTTTAGTGTGGCCAGGCAATGACGGAAAACGCAGTTTCGTAAACGGGCAGCATTGCGACGGAGAACCAGCCGAAGTGCAGGTCTTCGCTTATCAAACTACCCAAGACGACTACTACCGCGTAGAGAAAATTAATGATCCCGCCAGTTACATCATTAGTGATGAAAGCGTAGTTCCGCCAGGTGATTGCATCATTATTGAATTCGCACCCCCGATGGAAACGCCCGATAAAATGTGCAAGCAATATGAGGTCGCCTTGAATCTTGGCGACTTGAAAGGGGAAGTACAATGATTAGTCTTCCCACGATAACCGTCGTCTTATTGTCCGCTGCCATCGACTCCATTAACCCGTGTGCGATCGGGGTTTTGATACTCATGATATCGGTAATCATGGGTGGCGGGAAATCAACAAAACGACTGCTATTACTCGGCAGCGCCTACATTTTCGCTATCTTTCTGACATATTTGATAGCAGGACTCGGGCTTGTGTACTTCTTCACCAGCATCCCGATCGCATTAGCTGAATATCTTTCCTTGTTCGTTGGCGCGCTGGTTATCGCGGCCGGTCTTTTCGAAATCAAGGACTACTTTTGGTACGGCCGCGGCTTCTCTCTGCAGATACCCGGTTATTTCGCTAAGAAAATCCATGATTATTCGAACTCGAAAGCCACTCTTGGCGGCGTTATGTTTCTTGGTGCGTTCGTAGCCGCAGTTGAGCTTCCCTGTACCGGCGCTCCATATCTGGCCATAATCACCATTCTGTCAATCGATTTCAGTATCTGGGCGTTCCTCTTGTTAGTACTCTATAACCTTGTATTCGTGCTGCCGCTCATCATCATACTGCTCATGGTAGCCGGCGGAGCGAAAGTTAGTGCCGTTAAGAAATGGAAAGAAGAAAGCAAAGGTGCCATGCGGCTCTTCCTGGGACTCTTGCTGATCGGCCTAGGCTGGCTGTTGATATTAATAGCGAATGGAACGATTAACTTTGGTTAACATTATGGGAAATACTAAACACAAAGCACTAAATTCTAAACAAATCCTAATTTCAAAATTCAAAATAAAAAGTTTTGTGGTTAGGTTATTTGAATTTCTAAACTGTTTAGTATTTAGATATTCGAATTTAGGGTTTAACAAAAGTGGAGTTTCCTCATGAATCATATCGTCAAACGCGCCAAACACACCGAAGAATACGATGAGCGTAAACTGTATGCGAGTATTTATGCGGCATGCATCGCTGTACGCGTTCCTCAGCGTGAAGCCGAATTGGTCGCCAAACAAGTATGCCAGGATGTCAGCACTTGGCTGGAGGACAAACATGAAATCACCGCCAGCGACATCCACCGGGAAGCAGCCAAAAATCTGAAAGCATACAATCCTGATGCGGGCTATATTTATGAGACCCACAGGGAGATATCATGAGTAAACGGTATATGTATGATCTCATAGTGCTCGGCAGCGGTGCGGGTGGGAGCGTCGCCGCCCATCAAGCAGCCTCAGAAGGAAAGCGGGTTGCCCTGTTCGAGCCCGGAGAGATCGGCGGCGAGTGCCCCAATTGGGCCTGCATTCCTACGAAGGCGCTCCTGCATGCGGCCAAAATGCACGCTTCTGTACATGAAGCACCTGAGTACGGCACCAAGGTAAATAAACCGGGGCTGGATTGGAAAAAAGTCCAGGCGTACAAAGACCAAGTAGTCGCCAACACGGGTACCGCCGAAGGTGAAAAAGCACTTACTGAAGAGGGCATTACCGTTCATCGGAAACCGGCGCGTTTTATCAGCCCGCATGAAATAACGGCGGGCGGCCATCGCTACTCTGCGGCCAAATTTCTGATCGCGACCGGGACGCATAATTTTATCCCGCCTATTTCCGGGCTGGAAGAAGCCGGCTACAGTACGTTTTATAACGCCATCGATTTCGATGCGTCGCCAAAGTCGATATTCATCATCGGTGGTGGCGCCGTCGGGTGTGAATTCGCCCAGATCTTTTCCACTTTCGGCAGCAAAGTCCATATCGCCGAAGCGGCACCCAGACTCCTCGGGCTTGAAGACCCCGAAGTCGGGGAATTGGTACACGCGGTATTCGAAGATGAGGGTATTAATGTTGCCACCAGCAGTAATGTAACCGGCATTGTGAAAAAGGACGGCAAGAAACTCGTCCACTATGAAAGCAGCCACGGGAGTAGTGAACATACCGTTACCGTGGATGAAATATTAGTTGCAACGGGCAAGCGTCCCAACACTGACCTCGGACTGGAAAACGCCGGCGTGGAATACGATAAGCACGGGATTACCGTCAACCAGCATATGCAGACCTCAGCAAACAACATTTACGCTGCCGGCGACGTAGTTGGCCCGTACCAATTCACTCACACCGCTTCGTATCAAAGCGGTATTGCCGCGCATAATATGTTCCACACTAAGAGAAAAACGGTCGCCCGTTACAATGCCATCCCTCGGTGCGTATTCGTCAGTCCAGAAGTGGCCAGTGTCGGCGCTACCGAATCTGAACTGCAAAAGAAAGGCGTAAAATATCGGATTGGTACCGCTACCATCGATGCTGTCGGGCGCTCAAATACCGATGATGTTTCCAATGGATTCGTCAAAGTATTAACTGATAAAAACAAGGTCTTACTCGGTGCCTCTATCGTTTCACCGAGAGCCGGCGAAATGGTACACGAACTCACGCTGGCCATACATCAAGGCATGACTGCCAAAACGCTCGCCCAGATGGTACATGCCTTCCCCACTTATTCGGAAGCCGTCAAAATGGCTTGCGCCATGGTGGAGTAATTCCTGCACCAAAACTATAGAAATCTAGGCCTGTTCAAGATTAGTGCAGCTGTCCTCATAATTGGTAGGAATTTCAGCGTATCAATCCGCAGAAAACCATACTCTCCTAGACA
>CAZXAD010000021.1:0-11165 GCA_964638825.1 uncultured Candidatus Saccharibacteria bacterium
AGCGCGGTTTATCGACGATGGAAGGACACCAGGCCGGATATGAAGCATTAAAGCGAACGGCTGAACGGGCGCTTGACCGTGGGGTTCAAGAACTAAGCGTGTTCGCCTTTTCCACGGAGAACTGGAAACGGGCCAAAGAAGAAGTGAACGGCTTGCTGGATCTGTTCCGCTGGGTATTGAATGAGCAAATCGATGATCTGCACGAAAAAAATATCCGGGTTCGGGTGGTAGGCTCCAAAGAAGGAGTTCCCGAGGATTTAGCCAAAAGCATAGAAGCAGCCGAGGAACAAACGAAAGACAATACACGCGGCATATTAAACGTATTGTTCAATTATGGCGGGCGGCGCGATGTTACCGAAGCGGTGTCCAAAATTATTGAACAAGGCATTAAGCCGGAAGAAGTAACTGAAGAGACAATCTCCCAACATCTTGCCACCGCCGGTATGCGCGATCTGGATCTGTTAATGCGTACGAGCGAATACCGATTGAGCGGCTTTTTGCCATGGGAATCGATATATGCGGAAATTTATTTCCGGCCTGATCTGATGTGGCCGGACTTCGATGACAATGAACTCGATGCGGCTATCTCGTTTTATCAACAACGCCAGCGGCGGTTCGGCGCTTAAAATGCGGAAACTTCAAGTGGATGCATGGGTGAGAGGATAAACTCATGATGTTAATACTCGGTATAATTTTATTCGCATTGTTAGTGGTAATCCATGAATTCGGGCATTTTATCGTGGCCCGGCGCAACGGAGTGGAAGTCGAGGAATTCGGTATCGGGTTTCCGCCGCGTATTTACGGAAAAAAAGTAGGAGAAACACTGTACAGCGTTAACCTGATCCCCTTGGGTGGTTTTGTAAAGCAAAAGGGCGAATCAGATAGTGATCAGCGTCCGGGTTCTTTTGGTTCGACCAGCTTGTGGGTGAAAGCGAAGATTTTACTGGCGGGGGTGGGGATGAACTTCATTGCCGCTTTCGTCATTCTTTTGATTCTGGCGTTAACGCAACTGCCCACTCTTGTTCCCGGGCAATACCAGGTTCCCGCTGATCAAACGGTAACCAGCGAAGGGGTGATGGCCGTCCAAGTGGTGGAAGGTTCCGCGGCCGCCCAAGCCGGAATAACGAGCGGTGACAGGATTATTAGTATTGAAAACCACACGATTGATTCCAGCCAGCACTTACGTTCTCTTACCGAACGGTTCCGCGGCGAGGAAGTCGCGGTGACCTATGAAAGCGATTCGGAAAAGGTAACCACACCCATCGCTCTCACGGAGGACGAAGACGGAGGGAATTTGGGAGTAGCTCCTCTCGATGCCCAAACCAGCCGTTATACATGGGCGGCGCCATTGGTAGCTCTCGGTGTTACCGGGCAGATAACCGGGTTAATATTAGTGGCTATTTGGAATATTATTACCGGACTGATCACCGGAGCGGGCAGCGCGGCAGCCGAAGGGGTAGCCGGTCCGGTCGGAATCGTAATGATATTGCAAAATATCGGCAATTTCGGCATTTCATACCTATTTTCGTTAATCGCCAATATATCGATCGCATTGGCCGTGTTTAACGTACTCCCCATTCCGGCGCTCGACGGCGGCCGGTTGGCGGTTATTGGCGGAGCCCGGATACTACGCAAACCGCTTCCCGAAAAGATAGAAAACAGTATCCATGCCATCGGCTTCGTGGCAATATTGGCTTTGTTAGTGTTTGTGACCTATGTCGATATTCAGCGCTTTTTCTAAAAAAGATCCTGAGCAAGAAAATTCCGCGTCCGAAGGCGAGCAGAGCGGGGAAAAAACTCCGAGCGAACAAAGTATTACGCGTGTGCCATGGGGGCCCGTCGGCGCCACGTTAGTAGCCTTCGTGGCTGTATTCGTTGCCGAAGTAGCGGGCTTTCTTCTTGTGGCCGGATTTTTATGGATAAGTGGTAATGTATCATTGCAATCTGCCCAGACAGTAATTGGGCAAAATCTGCCACTGTTGTTCATTGCATACGGGGGTGCTCGATTGTTGGCGCTCGGGGTGGTGTATTGGTTCGTCCGCCGACGCGGGGGCGGATGGAAATCGCTTGGATTCAAGTCGTTCCGTGTCTCCCAAGCGGCATTTGTGGTGGTGATCGGCTTTATCGGATTTTTAGCAGTGGCGGCCACTGCAACAGCCGTACTGCAACATGTTGCTCCCGGGGTTGATATTACCGCGGAGCAAAACATTCCATTTCTGGAAGCGAAAAACGCAGGCGAAATAGTACTCGCGTTCCTGGCACTTATCGTAATCGCGCCGATAGCCGAAGAAACAATCTTCCGGGGGCTTCTGTTGCCGGCGTTTGGCAAAATAATCGGTGTCTTGCCGGCAGTACTGCTTATAAGTGCGGGATTCGGGGTATTACATCCGCCCGTGAATGCTATGGTCGTCATCGGTGCGTTTTCATTATTCCTGTGCTGGGCATACATTAAGACGAAAAGTATCTGGCCGGCTATTATGCTGCACGCGGCCAAAAATTTGATTGCGTTCTTAACGCTCGGTATTATAAATGTATGAGATTAACTGAAACATTTATAAAAACCCAGAAAGAATCCCCGTCGCACGAAGTAGCGAAAAACGCACAATTACTTACCCAAGCGGGATATGTACATAAAGAAATGGCAGGCGTGTATGCGTTCCTTCCTTTAGGGTTTAAGGTATTGAATAATATCGTGGCGATTATTCGGGAAGAAATGAATGCGTTAGGCGGTGAGGAACTGCAATTAACTGCTTTACAGCGTCCGGATGTTTGGGAAGCGACTGACCGGTGGTCGGAAGAAGCAATTGAGGTATGGTTTAAGACACACTTACTTGCCGGTGGAGAAGTGGGGCTCGCTACTACCCATGAAGAACCATTGACAGCGCTAATGCGCGAGTATATCCACTCGTACCGTGATTTACCCGCATATCCATATCAATTCCAAACCAAATTCCGAAATGAACTACGTGCCAAGTCGGGAATTATGCGGGGGCGTGAATTCTTGATGAAAGATATGTATTCATTTTCTGCTTCTCAAGAACAACATGATTCATTTTATGAACAAGTTAAACAAGCATATACCAAGGTGTTTGACAGGATTGGCATCGGAGATGATACATACTATACGTTTGCCAGTGGCGGAAGCTTCTCCCAATTCAGTCATGAGTACCAAACAATTACGGAAGCTGGCGAAGATACTATTTATATAGACAAAGAACGCAATATCGCGGTTAATGAGGAAGTATTTACCGATGAGGTTTTGGAAGACCTGGGATTGGAACGCAGTGATTTAGTCGAGGAAACGGCCGCGGAAGTAGGGAATATATTTCCGCTAGGGACGAAATTCTCGGATAATCTCGATTTAACGTTTACTGATCAGGACGGCACTATTAAACCTGCCATCATGGGGAGCTATGGTATAGGACCTGGCCGGGTTATGGGCGTAATCGTGGAAAAGTTTAGTGATGAGAAAGGATTAGTATGGCCGGAATCAGTAGCGCCAGCTGCTGTACATGTCGTAGCGTTGCAAGGTGGAGAAGAGCAGGCGGAAGAATTGTATACCCAGCTTCAAGACAACGAAATATCTGTATTGTATGATGACCGCGATGAATCACCGGGCAAAAAACTAGCAGATGCCGATTTGATGGGGGTGCCGCTGCGCGTAGTGTGCAGTCAAAAGACTGTCCGGGAAGCAAAGCTTGAGACGACCGAACGCGTAAGTGGTGAGACAGAGATGATTACCCAAGAATCACTCTTACATAAATTGAGAAAATAATACTATTTATAGTCCTTTGTTTTGCTTGATTAACAATCCTTACTGTCTTTAATTATCTCTGTAAGACATGGAAAATTGTTCTAAGGTTTGATCAATCAACTCATCATACTGATCAAATGGGTTTTGTAAATCTATATCTTTATCGACGTTCGTGCTAAGACTGCGGTCGATTTTATATCTGAGAGCCACCCTATTTACATTGTCAGTAGAACCGATATCGGGGATGTTCCATGGCTCTCCTATCGTGATCCCCGGCAAATTATCAGATAATAGAAACGCATTTTGTTCTTGTGTATTTATTCCCACACACTGACTAAGGGCATATATATTTCCTGTTATTGTTTCAACTAATACCATAGTGCTGGGGTTTGGACTATAAACATCCCCATACTTATGACGACTCAAATTGATTCTGTCTCCTTTATTTCCGAATTCGAGTGCAAGTTGCCCATCGTTATAACGAACTAGTTCTGGCAAGGAACTGGGTTCATGTTCTGGATTTCTCGGTGGCTGATTCTTATTTACCATAATATAAACCTTTCAAAATTCCTGATAGTTGAATTAATGATAGTATAATTTTTACTTTTGTCAACAATATGCAATTCGAAATAGGTCTAGTATGGACCCTAGACTACCATTGATACACACTAAAAACTATTCAAGATAATTTTAACAGTGCTTGTACCTAGGATTATTTAAGTCTAAGCACAAGCTTTTGACGGATAAACACGGGGGTGGTATTAAGAGTATATCCTGCAAGGATTGTTCCTTGTTTGGAGGTACATCGCTGGTTTCGCAGACTCGTTTATCTTTGCAAAGGAGGTGAGTACTGTGAACGAAAAACCCATCAAGTCGTGTCCACACCGTCGATGTGCTGCTACGCTCACTCCGAGCGAAGCAGCAACACATGAGTGTCAGCCCTGCACCGAGTGTGGCACCATGACATCGTCAGGCCCCGTGTGCGAAGTCTGTCATTGGCTTCGTTGAGAAACTTTTCACCGGAGGAGGTGAGATGATTGACGAAAACGGGGCCGTGCCCTGACTGCCCCACATATAAAGGTGGGCCTCGGGGAGGAAAGTCCGGACTCTTCGGGAATTGGATTTCCTGCAGTACTTGCGGGGGATCCGGAAGAGTGCCCCGTAAGTAGATGTACCATGGTCCGCGGCGGACTTCCGATTGTTTGATTTGTAATCGAACTTTCTTCATCCGTCGCGGGCCTTTTTCTTTAAAATTTATAAGGTTTCATCTATGCATCCTTTTAAAATTGGGGAATAATCAGCGCTTCACGTAGTATGGGCTCGCTATAATTGCTACACTGAATGCATGCAAAAACTCCGGCGCCTTTGGGCGCACGATATCGGTATCGATCTTGGCACCGCTAATACGCTGGTGTATGTCCGTGGCAAAGGCATCGTAATTGATGAGCCGAGCGTCGTGGCCATTAATAAAAAAACCAGGGATATCATCGCTATAGGTGCTGAAGCCAAAGAAATGATCGGGAAAACGCCGGATGCGATCCAGGCTGCACGCCCGCTGGTTGATGGTGTGGTTAGCGATTTCGAAGTTACTGAGCAAATGCTCCAGTATTTTATCGGCAAAATCCACAAGGAACATAGTGTGGCCTGGCAGCGCCCACGGGTGGTTATCGGAATTCCTTCAGGGGTTACGGAAGTAGAAAAACGGGCGGTGGAAAACGCGTGTGCAACCGCCGGAGCGCGTGAAACCTACCTGGTAGAGGAGCCGATGGCGGCCGCTATCGGTTGCCGGTTGCCGGTGACTAGCTCCACAGGGAGTATGTTGGTAGATATCGGCGGCGGTACCACGGAAGTAGCGGTCATCAGTCTGGGCGGGATTGTCGTTTCTCGTAGCTTACGTACGGCAGGCGATGAGCTGATAGAGAATGTAATGCAACATTTGCGCGACGAATTCACTCTAAGCATCGGCGAGCGGACGGCCGAAAAGATTAAAAACACCATTGGTACGGCATACCCTATGTCGCAACCCAAAACCATGCCGGTGCGCGGGCGGGATATAACGACCGGGATGCCGAAAGAAGTTTCCGTATCTTCGGATCAGCTCCGGATGGCATTGCACAAAACCGTCCGTACTATAGTAGAGGCGGTCAAATTGACACTGGAGGAAACGCCGCCTGAACTCGTCTCGGATATTATGGAACAAGGAATCGTGCTTACGGGCGGTGGCTCCATACTCCATAATCTTGATACGCTGATCGCCCAGGATACCAAAATGGAAGTGCACGTGGCCGACGACCCATTACACAGCGTAGTACAAGGCACCGGATTAATTTTAGAAGATCTTCCCGCATACAAATCGGTATTGGTATCAATGAAAGGGGTGTAATATGCGGCGAACGGTATGGATTTCTTTATCAGTAATCGCAGCATTAATCATAGGGGTGTATGTGCTGCACTTACCGCTCCGCGGCGGAGTCCAGCGGATTCTCAGTCCGGTAGGAATAGAACTGAATCAAGTTGCCCAAACAATTGAGCACCAGATTTACTACGCGCCTCGTTCAGATTCTCCCATCAATCCTGAAACACAAACCCAAATCAATCAACTGAGAAATGATACGTTGGAGCTAGAGCGCCTGAAAAGGGAAAACAGCCAGCTCAAGGAAGAGTTATCCTTTGTTGCTGCTACTTCCAGGGAAACGGTGACGACCGAAGTAGTAAATTACGGCACCGATCATTCCCGCGACATGATGCGTATTAACGCGGGGAGTAATCAGGGGATTGAAGAAGGAATGCCCGTGGTCGCCCAGTCAGCATTGGTCGGAAGGGTAACCGATGTGTCAGCGACTACGGCAGAAATAGTGCTCGCGACGGATACTACATTCCGGGCATTAGCGATTGTCGATCCTGATACGGAGGGAGTGTTGAAAGGACAGATAGGCGGCGGCCTGATACTTGATCAATTACCGCGCGATGCAGCCATAAGTAAGGGTGATCTAGTAAAAACAAGTGGGCTGGATGGGGATTACCCCCCAGGGATATTGATAGGATCGATCCGCTCAGTGGCAAGTACTCCGGGCGGGGTGCTCAGTACGGCGCAAGTTACTCCTGCCGCATACCCTCGTGATTTACAAGTGGTAACCGTGATTATTACTCCATGAACTATAAGCGCTTTATTCCGGCAGTAGTCGCTACCCTTCTTGTTTTATTCGATGGGTTCTTTTTAAGTGGACTAAATATTATCACTCCTTCACTGCTGGCAGTAGCCGTTCTATTAGTTCTTCAGTATCCGGTAAAGCACGGGTGGATGTTGGCACTGTGGCTTGGTTTTTTGATGGACAGTATGTCCATGCAGCCATTCGGCGCGTACATGATACTCAGCGCGGTTATGTTTCTCATAGCATATATTCCGTTTCAGCGTGGACTTGAAATGGCGCGCTTTTTGAATGTCAGCGCGGTAATTGCCGCTCTCGTCGGGGTGCAATTTATATGGAGAATCGTACTGCTTCTTCCGCATGAATGGCTCGGAGAAAATACGGTACTGCTTGCCCAATACGCGTTCTGGCAGGCGCTTTTCACTATGATAGTCGGGTTTTTAGTTATTCGCGCGCTCAAAGTATAATAGAAGTATGAAACGATCATCCAAAAAATACCCACTCCGCCGCTCACCAATTCGGCATGCCTCGCAAAACCCGGATGTATTTTCGCGGTCGTCGCAATGGAAAGACCAGCTTACTCCTGGTGGTATAGGAGAACATGCCCAGGAGGAAAAGATAATCAGTCGCAAAGCCATTATCGCTATAATGGGAATAAGTATTATTTTATTTGCCGGTCTCTTGGTTCAGCTCGTGTATTTGCAAGTGGTGGAAGGTGAACGCCTCCGTGGTGTAGCTGAAGGAAACCGTCTCCGTGAACAGGTTACGTACGCTCCGCGTGGGCGCATACTTGATAGAAACGGGACTGTTCTGGCTAAGAATACCGCTAGTTTCCAGCTTACTTCTACCCCGTATCAATTACCTGACGGGAGGAAAGAGCGACAACGAATGTATCGACAGATAGCAGGTATTTTAAATGATGTCACGGCGGGAGAGATTACTACTACAATTAACAAAGAAGGCCTCGCGCATCCACAACCGGTGTTAATAGCAGAGGGAATACCGCACAAAAAAGCACTGCAAGTAGAGTATATCCTTCAAGACTTACAAGGATTCCGCCTTAACAGCGTTCCGAAGCGTCAATACAAATCTGATGCCGCGCTCGCGCATATTTTAGGGTATGTAGGACGTATTTCAGAAGAAGATCTGGAAGAAAATCCCGATCTTTATCCCGTAGATTTTATCGGAAAGATGGGAGTGGAGGCGACGTACGACCAAATGCTACGCGGCCAGAACGGGGTTATCGAGACGGAAGTTGACGCGAAAGGGCACCCGCTGCGTACCTTGCGCGAGCAAGAGACTCATCCAGGAGAGGATCTCCGCTTGACTATAGACTATGAACTACAGAAACGACTGGCTACTGCACTACAAAAACAAATGAGAGAAGCAGGGGTAACAAAAGGATCCGGCGTAATTATGAATCCGAACACAGGAGAAGTGCTCGCTATGGTGAGTATACCCGCCTTTGATAACAATAAATTCGCGGGAGGCATAAAAGAAAGCGAGTACCAAAAGCTCGTTAATAATCCCGCCCAACCCATGCTGAACCGTGCGGTAGCGGCGGGGTATCCTTCCGGATCCGTTATTAAGCCGATCGCACTTCTCGGAGCACTCGATACCGGAACAGTAACCGAAGATACTATTATACACGACAGGGGAGCGATTACGGTGAGAAGCCAGTACGATCCTTCGGTCACCTTTACCTATGAAGGGTGGGAGCCAAGCGGCTTGGGGCCGATGGATGCCCGTCGGGCGATTGCTATGAGCTCAAACATCTATTTCTATACGGTGGCCGGTGGCAATAACGATATAGATGGAATGGGTATTGATAATCTGACCAGATATATGAAGATGTTCGGACTCGGGAGTCGCACCGGCATCGATCTCCCCAATGAAACGGCCGGCCGGGTGCCTACTCCCGAATGGAAAAAAGAACAATTTGATACGGAGTGGTTCACCGGCGATACGTATAACTTAGGAATCGGGCAAGGAAACTTATTAGTCTCACCGCTACAAATGGCGCGCGCTCATGCAGCCATCGCCAACGATGGTAAATTATTAAAACCGCAACTGAATCGTGATAAACAAACGGAAGTAGTATCCAAACCGGATGTTCAGGACTACTATTTCCAAGTCGCCCGGGAGGGAATGCGGCAAGTCGTTACCAACGGCACTACTTCTCCGAGCGTGTTCGCTGGAGTCGATGTGCCGGTCGCCGGGAAAAGCGGTACCGCGGAAAGCAATCCAGGGGTGCGGGATTCCCACGCCTGGTATTCCGCTTACGCGCCATATGGTGACCCGGAAGTCCAGGGAATGGTATTATTGGAAGAAGGGGAAGGCGGATCACAATACGCAGCACCCGTACTGGCAGAAGTGTATGAATGGTACTTCCGTTCGGAAAATAATCAGTAGTATATATAACAAGAACGCCTAAGACAGTTAAACGAAAGTTTATCAGGGGCAATTTACGAATAAAGAGCAGGTTGTAAAGCATACCGCGCTTTGTTAAAATGCGCTAACTGATAGCAATCGACCGTAAATATCAAAGGAGAATTTACCCATGGCCAAACAGCACCAACTTACTGAATCAGGGGTTGAAGAACTCAAGCAAGAACTAGCTGAATTAAAAGAACGTCGTGAAGAGGTAGCAGAACGATTACGGGCCGCAAAGGCCGAAGGTGATTTAAGCGAAAATGCGGACTATACAGCTGCTCTGGAAGATCAGGAATACATCGAAGGGCGCATCAGCAAGATAGAAGATGTATTGCTGAACGCGTCCGTAATTAGCACGCCGAAAAGCAAGGATACCGTCGAATTCGGCAATACAGTGGAGTTAAAGGATAACGGGAAAACGTTTACCTATACTGTCGTTGGTTCACTCGAATCCGATCCAGGTGCCGGCAAGATTTCCTACGAGTCGCCGCTCGGCAAGGCACTGCTTGGGGCGAAAGTGGACGACACGGTGGAGCTTACCACTCCTAACGGCAACCGAAAATGTAAAATCACCAAGATTTCCTAATTGGCATTCCCATGCGTTGGGGTGCATAATATACGGCAATGAACGGACAAAGCGAACAAGACCAAGGCCGGTTCTGGATAGATATCGAAGTCGCGAAAATCCTCGAACAATTTCCCGAAGGAGAAATCGTTATCTCCAGCGGGCATTCACCTTCAGGCAAGTATCATTTCGGCACTCTTCGAGAACCGATGACAGCCAACGTTCTTGCCGAGTCTATTCGGCAATACGGGCACCAAGCGACCCATATCGATTTCGTTGATGATTTCGATATTTTGCGGAAAATACCGGCCGGTGTGTCTCAAGACTTCGAGCAGTATCTGGGTATGCCGCTGTATCTAGCTCCCAGTCCCGAAGCGGGATTCACTAGCTATGCTGATTACTATTTGAGCGAATGGCTTGAGAGTTATCGGCGGCTTGGTATTGAAGCACAGATATATCGCAGCCATGAACAATATCAGACTGGCAAATTTATTCCATACATTGAAAATACTCTGGCTAATCTCGAGGAAGTGAAAGAGATCATCCAACGCATTAGTAAACGAGAATTACCAAAGCAATGGGTTCCGGTCCAGCTTTTGAGCGATGATAATTATTTGAACACGTTGACGTTTAAGGAATGGGATGAACAAAAACAAACGATTCTTTATGAAGATGAGAACGGAAAAGAAGGAGAATTGGATTATGTAGACCAGCCCGGCCGCGTCAAATTGGACTGGCGGCTGGACTGGCCGGCCCGGTGGCATATGCTCGACGTCAATGTAGAACCGTTTGGACGGGATCATGCGACGCGGGGCGGATCCTACGATACCGGAAAGGAGCTTGTGCAAAAAATTTTCGGCGGCCGGGCACCATATCCGGTACGGTACGAATTCATCAATATTGCCGGGGAGACGAAAAAGATGAGCAAATCAGCTGGCAATGTAATCACTCCCTTGGATTTATTACATATCATGCCGCCGAGCTTACTGCGATATTTCATTGTGCGGAGCCGACCGGATAAACCGTTATATTTTTACCCGGGCGAGAAATTAATGGCGCTCTATGACGAGTACAAACAGGTCATGGCCGCGGCTCGGGCCGGAGAAAACCACGAGTTCATGGATGCCTACCAATTCGCAGATATCGGCGACGAGTTGACCGAAGTGCCGTTCTCTCACGTTGTATCGGTATATCAGGCAGCACGCGGGGATACGTCACGCGTCCAGGAATTGCTCGAACGGACTGGGTATAAAGTAGATAAAAC
>CAZXAD010000022.1:0-10756 GCA_964638825.1 uncultured Candidatus Saccharibacteria bacterium
ATGGAAGAGTATCCCACACCGGCTCATAAATACTATGAGCCACTACCTAGAACCGTTGAGAGGGTGTCACAAGGAGACTCCTTCCAAACAGCAGCCGCCGAATTCATCAAAGAAAATCGACTTATTGCCTCGACTGACCCACAATACCTCTCTCACGCACGGATGTACGACGGAACAGGCTGGGAAATTATCTTTTCAGAGTCAAGCCGAATAAATGTCAGCCAACGGCGGCATGAAAGGGACCAACGGATAACAGAGGCTGGGAGGAGATATTCCAACCATCAAGATACTTAAGCTTATCATTCTTGGCACTGCGGACATATGTGAGTACCCCGTTGCCCAACCTTGGTTTTTTCTATGACCGTTCCGCACTCGGGGCAAGGTTCTCCTTCGCGGCGGTAGACGCGGGCATTGCGCAGATAATCGCCCGTTATACCATTAGCGTTCACGTAACTGGTAAAGCTGGTGCCTCCGTCGTTAATGCTGTCCTGCAATACTGTGATAATTGCCGCATGCAATCGCTCCACCTCCTCTGCTGTCAAAGCCTGGCCTTGACGCAAGGGATGTATTTTGGCTAAGTGCAGGGCTTCATCCGTATAAATATTTCCCAGACCGGCTACGGTATCCTGATCTAGCAGAATTGTTTTAATAGCTCTTTTGCTATTCTTTATTCCGGCTTCCAGATTCGGAATTCCAAATTCTGATCCTAATGGCTCAAGCCCCATTGTTTCAAAAAACTTTTCACGTTCGACTTTCGGACTTTCAACCAGTTTCACCCATCCGAATTTCCGCTGGTCGTTGAAATACAACACACTGCCATCAGCAAACGTAAACACGACCCGCGTGCTCTTGTCCGGCAAATCCGCAGCCATACTTTTGGTCGGGTGTCCTCCTCCGATCCTTTTTCTATCCCCTTTTCCCTTTTCCTTTTTCCCTTTCTCCTGTTCGACATCGTCGAACACCAGTTGCCCCGTCATCTTCAAATGTATTAACAAACTATACCCGCTCGAAAGCTCGAGTATCAGCACTTTGCCGCGCCGGCGGATATCGGTGATCGTCGCGCCGATGACATATTTTTCTAAATCTTCAGCAGAAGCGGGCATTGACTTTGTAAAAATTACATCGACATGTGCGATTTGTTTACTACGCAACACATCTTCCAATCCGCTCCGTATCGTTTCCACTTCGGGAAGTTCCGGCATAGTATTTCTCCTGTGAGTAATTATATCAAAAACCGGGTGCCTGAAATTCAGACACCCGGAAAAATAACCCCAGAAAGACACGTCAATGTCTCTTTAAAGAGTGTTGTTTAGCGAATCCCGAGCTTGCTCGTACAGGCAGGCCAGGCACCCCATCCCTGGATACTGCGCAATTTTTTGGCGCGTTCAATCTGTTCGGACTTGCTGGCATGATGCGGATAACCGCTTCCGCCGACCGCGCGCCAACTCGAAAGCGTAAACTGCAGGCCGCCGTAGAACCCGTTGCCGGTATTGATACTCCAATCACCGCCGGATTCGCATTGGGCTAAACGATCCCATACACCGCTACTTGCCGGAGCAGTATTCTGCGATGTGGCCCGCGTCTGCGTAGCAGCCGGACGCTGAGAGGTCGATCGGTTTACTGACGTTGACGTTGAACGGGTAGTACTTTGACTTCCCCGGGGAACGTGTAATTGCTGACCAGCATATATCAGGTCAGGATCGGTAACACTAGCGTTAGCATTGGCTAACTGTTGTACCGTAGTGCCGTTCTGAACGGCTATTTCTGAGAGCGTATCACCGCGATTAACGGTGATAGTATTTTGGCTTTGCGCCTGTAATGAAGGGCTGTTTAAAAGAAATGCTGCCATTGCAAAAAACAACCCCGTCCCTATAGCGGTTAACCGCATAGTTAGTACCTCCTTAACTAAATTGTATTTACTTACTCTGGGGTCTCACACGTGTCTCTCTTCCCCCGAAGGGTCGAAAAACACAAAGGGTATCGTACACTGTGAGAAATATAAGTCAACCCTTTGTTTCGTTTTTTACCCACTACCTATTCGAGTAAAATAAATGCATAACAGTAATTATGCCTTCAATATGGGGATTAATGGTGAGACTGAAAAACGGATTATACATTTGAAAATGATATGTTTTTACTTAAACCGTTTATGCTTAATGGTTGGTAATCGGCAAAGAACTATTGTTTTTATTACTACGGATTTTAAGTTAACGTGCGTCTTTCTTTATTTGTTTTCTGAGTAGCAATAACACCCCGCCAAGTACCACGAACGTAACTAAAGAACCGAACGGTATAGTAAGAAACCCGAAATACTCTATCTGTTTCGTAGTGCAAGCTACCATTTCAGCACTGCAACTATTCGCCGCAAAAGCTGACATTTGGATGACATAATGGTAGGCAGCAACCGCGGCACCTATGATTACCATGGGAAAGGCGTACCAAAACACATCGTATTTTTTCTGTGCTAAGGCAGCTCCGAAAATGAACGGCATGGGATACATAAATATCCGCTGGTACCAACACAGTTCACAGGGTGGAAGCCCTAGGATCTCGCTTAATCCTAGACTCCCCAGTGCTGCCACAAGCGATATCAAAAACAGCGTTTGTAGTAAAAACAGTGGCCGAGAAAAAAGTTTTGTTATTTTTGTCATCATGTGTCCTTTTACTATATCAAAATTTATATGCCTGAATGCATCTTTTTGAATATTTCTTCTTCAAAGCGAATTAACAAAAAACATGAGATATTTATAGCTCTCCCCAATGTTTACCCGTGGAGGTTTCAACATCTAATGCCACAGGGAGTTCTTTGGGCGGAGTTTTCTCCATTATGCTTTTGAGTAATCGCGCGGTAGTTTCCGCTTTTTCTTCTGGACACTCAACCAGTATTGAGTCGTGGATCTGCAGAATCTGCCAGCATGTATTGTCCAACTGATTATCAACCTCGATCATGGCCAGCTTCATTATATCGGCTTCGGTACCCTGTATCGGCATGTTGATCGCCGCACGTTCAGCAGCGGAGCGTACGGCAAAATTGCTGGAATGAATATCCGGCATCGGGCGGCGGCGGCCGAACCAGGTTTCTACATACCCCCCTTCACGGGCTTGGCGTTTCAATGAGTCAAGGTACTCCAGCAACCCCTGACGTAATTCGAAGTATCGGTCGATGAACGCTTTGGCGTCCTCCCGGCTCATGCCGGTATTCACGCTTAATCCGTGCGGGCTCATGCCGTACATTACCCCGAAATTGACGGTTTTGGCATTGTAACGTTGTTGTTTGGTAACTTCATTCAACGCCACACCGTATAATTCCGCCGCCGTTTGGGCATGAATATCCACCCCGCCGTTAAACGCCTCGAGCATGGCCGTATCTCCGGAAAGCGCAGCTGCTAACCGCAGCTCGAACTGCGAGTAGTCCGCCTGCACTAATGTATCCCCTTTCTCGGCTATGAAAGCGGTTCGGATGGCCTTGCCTTCTTCCGTGCGCACCGGAATATTCTGTAGGTTTGGGTTCAAACTGGAAAGCCGTCCGGTTTGAGCGACCGTCTGGGTAAAGGTCGTGTGCAGCCGGTTATTCTCATCAACCAATTTGGGTAATGCATCGATGTAAGTGCTTTTGAGTTTGGTGAGTTCACGATGATGAGAAATCAAATCGATGATGGGATGCAATCCGCGTAGTTTTTCCAGTTCCGCGGCACCGGTAGAATAGCCGGTTTTCGTCCGTTTAATATCACCTGTGGGAAGCAGTAATTTATCGAATAACACCGTTTGGAGCTGATGGGGCGAATTAATATTGAACTGTTGTCCCGCATGTTCATAAATTTTGTTTTCAAGCTCGGTAATGCGTTCTCCGAAATCCCGGCTCATTGTTCGCAAATATTCTACGTCGAGTTTTACCCCACGTTCTTCCATGCGTGAAAGCACGGGTAAAAGCGGCCATTCGATATCATACGCTACCGATTTAACTTTGGGTAACTCATCCAGTTGCCCCTGGTATCGTTCATATAATTGCCACAAAACGTAGACAACGGTTTGGATGGCTTCATCATCAAGCTCGTCCGTACGGGTAAACTGGGGTACGGTAATGCCGAGCTCCTGCTTAGCAAGCGACGAAAGTTCCTGCTGACGAAGCAAAGGATTCAGCAAAAAAGCGGCGACCATGACATCGAAGACCACGGCCGTACCTTCGGGTAACCGCTTTAGGTCTTCTTTGGTATGGTATCCGATTATGTTCAAATCCTTAGGAAGTTCGGACACAGGAACCACATGGCATTGCTGTTTATCCGTGCTGACAACCGCATATGTATGCAAAGTAAAGACTACGGTTGGCTCCGTACCAAATTTTTGTGCGCTCTTGCGAGTGACCGTGATTTTTTGTTGCTCACTCGGAGTCGACTCAGGAGCAGCCTGATCGAACAGTGTTTGCTTTTGCTGCATATTTTTTGGCAGCTCCGAACGCAGCCGATGGAATGAGAGTTCTTCAAAAATCGCATCGACCGCCTCCGGATTGGTGACGTCCACGTGGGAAGCCACATCATCGAATTCCACCGGCACTTCCAATGAAAGCTTGATAAGCTGCCGGCTCAAAAACGCCATGTCACGGTCTTCCTCAAGTTTTTTAGCCGCAGCGCCACCGATGTCTTCGAGTTGTTCATATATCGTTTCCAGACTTCCGTATTTTTGTATGAGCTGTCTGGCTGTTTTATCGCCGATGCCGCTGATGCCCGGAATGTTATCGCTGGGGTCGCCACGAAGCGCCTTATAGTCCACGAATTGTTGCGGCGTCATGTCGTATTCTTCCTTGAAGCTTGATTCGTCGTATATCACCGTGTGCGTCAGTCCGCGTTTGAGTGCGCATACTTTGGTATGGTGGTTCAATAACTGCAATACATCCAAATCGCTGGTTACTAAGATAGTATCGATATCTTTTTCCCTCGCCTGTACCGCTAGCGTTCCCATGATGTCGTCGGCTTCATAATCATCTATTTCAAGCATGGGCCAGCCGAACGCTTCGCACAGCCGCCGGACATCGGGAATTTGTTCCTGTAAATCTTCCGGCATGGGTTTGCGGTTGGCCTTGTACTCTTCATAGAGCTGTTGCCGGGCCCGGATATTGGTTTTCGATTTATCCCACGCCACTACTACGTAATCCGGGTTAAACTCCTTGAGTATACGCAGCCCCATCATGGCGAATCCATAGGTAGCACCGGTCGGCTTTCCCTCGGGCGTCGCCAAATTCCCCATAGCGTAATACCCGCGGTAAAGAACTGATTTGCCGTCAATAACTACTAATGTTTTATTTTTGCCGTTCACGCTAAAACCTCATTGTTATCGTAAATAAAGTAGCTGGATTGTAAGGCGGTGCCTTATAATTTCTCCTCTACAACCAGTATATCAGTGATACTATATCGACTGGTCGGTATCAGGATCTGACAACAATCCCCGAAGGACGGTTAATGAATTGTCAATACACTTACGGACTGTTTCTCTTGTAGGTTTTCCCCCTATTTCGCTACTGATTTGATCTAAAGTTGCCGGTCCTCCTCCTGCTAATCCGAAGCGTCGTTGCAGTATATACCAGCTTCGTGAATCCAGTTGGTGTTCAGCCGTTCTAATCACGTAATCGACTAAAGCCTTGTTCACTGCTTCTTCCTCTGGGGCGTCTTCAGCTACTGCTATAATGTCTCCGAGCTCATGGTCATCTATATCACCCGCTGGTTTGTTAAGAGAAGCGACGACTTTAACCCTATCAGCCTCCAGGGCTTTGGTTACCATGTCTTCTTTTAGTCTCGTCTCTTCAGCCAGCTCTTTAAGCGTCGGCTCCCGTCCGGTCTTGCTTTCTATCTGTTTATACGCGGATATGACTTCGGTGACCGCTCTATGGAGATAGCTGGGCAGACGTATACTGCGCTCATTATTTTCCAACCCTCGCTTTATCGAGTGACGAATCTTCCATCTGGCAAAAGTAATTAATCTGCAGTCACGACTGGAATCAAATCGTTCAACTGCCCCCATTAACCCTATATTGCCTTCTTGAATTAAATCATCTAGCCCGTATTGATCTTGATAGTTGAATTCGGCGGCGATAGTCGTGACAAATCGTAAATTGGCTTCGGTAAACCATTTAAAAGCATGTCTCCCTTCAACTACTCGTGATTCCAGCATCTCTCGACGTTCGGAATCTATATCGCTTCTGCTGGATAGTGCTTCACGGGCTTCTTCTCCCTGTCTTATATGGCCGGCAAGTTCTTTTTCCTGTTCGGCGGTCAACATACTTCTCTTCCCGATACCGTCAAAGTATAGGTCAAGAAGGTCCTCAGGAAGCTCCGTAGCCGTTTCTTCAGAAGAAGAGTCCAGTGATTCTGGGTTTGCCAGAGGATCTGCTTCCGGGTATTGCTTACTGACCGCTTCTTTCATGAATACTGTACCACCCTTCAATAGTCAGTATACATATCGCCGTATCGGGTGCATACTGCGCGGATTGTGAATAATTTTTATTACACAGTGTCGTCTCGTACAGAATCAGGCACTTCTTCTCGGATCGTTTCGATCCCTTGCAGAATCCATTTTCGTATTGTTTCCCGGCAAACACCTTCAAATTCTGCTATCTGTTCATGTGTCTGGGGCGACCCTCCACCAATTCCATAGTGGCGCACTACTATACGCCAAGTTCTCTCATCCACCGATTCCCGTAATGATTCGAGGGCGGCATCAGTGTACACAGCGTCGATTGCCTCTTTTTCGGTGTCATTATCCGATACTGCCACAAGGTCAAAAAGCTCATCCCCGCCCTCTTCGCCTCCTACGGGTTTGTTATATGACACAGTTTTCTTCTCAGCAGTAGAAGCTCTTCGGACGGTATCTTCCTTAAGTTTAGCCGCTTTTGCTAATTCAGATACAGTCGGGGTCTGGCCGGTTTCATCCTCCAGGCGCTTACGAGCTGCATCAATTTTTGTCACCGCATCATGCAATTGTTGCGGCAGGCGGATTGTGCGCTTATTATTCGCTATGCCCCGTTGCATGGCTTGGCGAACCCACCACGTGGCATAGGTGGAAAATTTAAACCCGCGGCGCCAATCGAATTTCTCGACCGCCCGGATGAGCCCCGCATTTCCTTCCTGGATCAGTTCATCAAACCCGATGTGAGTTCGTTTGTTAAATTCATTCGCTTCTTTTATTACAAGTCTTAAATTGGCTACGATAAACTCTTCCCGGGCTCTCTGACCTTCCTCTATGCTTTGCACCAGTGTTTCATGCTCAGTAGGGTCTAACGCAGCGTCTTCATCTAGTTTACTTTTTGCTTCATGACCCTTTTCCATAGCTTTTGCCAACCGTACTTCCTCATCGGCATCAATCAATTCTGTTCTACTGATACTCTCAAAATAAAGGCCAAGTAGATCATTCGGTATTTCTTCGGCTACAGTTTCTACGGCAATCTCCGGCTGGTTTGAACCGTCTTCTTCTACACTGTCCAAATCATCAATCGAAGGTTCTGTGGCTACTCCTTCAATATCTGCCCCTGGATACTGATCCTGACCTGGGAATTCCCCTTCCATAGAATAAATGTCGACAGCTTCGCTCATCCCGCTCCACCTACGTTAATCTCGGTGTATTTATAAACTGTTTTTAAATAGTTTGCAAATCAGTACAAACTTGTATGCTTCTACTCTTCGCCGAGACTTTCTGTTCCATCGTAGCCCATATTCTCAAATACTTCGCGGAACCTTTTTAATATTCTTCTCTCTATATCGACTACTGCTTGCGGGGAAATACCAATTTCTTTGCCAATCTGTCTGTATGGAGCAGGTTTTTTGCCGTTATAAAAATAACGCTGCCTAATAATCGTGGCTTCTCTGTCATCTAAATTATCCCCCACCGCCTTGAGAATCTCTTCTCTGGATACGTTATCTAGAGCAGCAACTTCCGTCTCGGCGCCTTCATCATCCGCAATGAGATCACTTACTGGAATATAGTCTCTCTCATGTGATGCCGGTTTATCCAACTCAATCCACTTTTGACCGGTTACTGCTCTCGCTTGCAACGCGTTTTGGGTCCGGCCTACATCAAGGTTGGCACCTTCGGCTAATTCATCAATTGTTGGCATACGACCGTTTTCATCCTTAAAACTTCTAATCGTCGCATCGATCTTACCCAAGCTTACGGACACATCAGGAGGAAGTGCAATCGCATACTTACTTTTTGCCTCGCCGAATTGTATGCGATCTCTAATTTTTAACTTGAGTAAACTTCGGAATGAACCGCGTTCAGGATCGTAATCCCATGCTGATTGCAATAATGCATCATAGCCGTACTGGATGGCTTCGTTCTGTTCAAGGGGTAAATTCCTTTTCTTTCTTTCATCTTCCGCCATGGAAACTGTCAGCAATAAGTTGGAGTACGTCATAAGCTGTACTGCTGCTTTCCCAATACGTAACTGTTTTTTATACTCCTCTGACATATCTCCAACGCTTTTCTCTAATTGGTCTCGTTTTCTTCTGGTTTCTGTAATTATCTTCCCTAATACTGCTTCTCTTTCAGGGCCCAAATACATCCTTTCCCCTTCGCCGATCTGATCAAAATGCAAACGCATCAAGTTTGGCGGCAAGTCTTCTCCGGCCATACTTCCATCAGGCAAACGAACGTGTTCACTCATTTCTTCAATTATGCTTTCAGGGTCGTCCCCGAAACTTTCCGTTGGGGGTAATTCGTTTACATCACCTGAGATTACTTTATTTGAGTCTTCGCGCTCTAATGAACCAGAATCCAACTCTTGGGAGTATGGCAATTGAGGGCCGGTTTCATTGCTCATGTTTCTTAATCGTCGTTAATGCTCTTTTACTATAGTACACTGGCTTCGTCTTAATATATTACTGCTCCTCAAGCTAGGTAATCTTTCAGGGACTTGCTTTCACGGTTTTTGCGCAGTTTGGCGAGTGCTTTGGCTTCGATTTGCCGAATGCGCTCCCGGGTAACGCCGAATTCCTGGCCGACTTCTTCCAGTGTGCGGCCACGGCCGTCTTCCAGGCCGAACCGCATCTTTAGAATTTTTTGTTCACGCGGTGAGAGGATATCGAGCATGGTATTCACGTGTTCTTTCAGCAGCTGTGAAGTCGCCGCTTCTTCCGGTGTCGCCGATTCCTCATCTTCGATGAAATCACCGAGTTTGGAATCCTCTTCTTCATCACGGACCGGTGCGTCAAGCGAGGAAATTTCCTGCCTGATCTTCTGGATATGATCGATTTTATCGACTTCCATTTCCATCTCTTTGGCAATCTCTTCGTTGGTGGGTTCACGGCCGAGCTCCTGTGTGAGGCGGCGTTGCGTACGGAGCATTTTGTTAATGGTTTCGAACATATGCACGGGGATACGGATGGTACGGGATTGGTCGGCAATAGCCCGGGTAATTGCCTGGCGGATCCACCACGTCGCATACGTAGAGAATTTAAACCCACGGTCAGGATCGAACTTCTCCACCGCCCGCAATAATCCTGTATTGCCTTCTTGTACTAAATCGAGCAAATCAAGCCCGCGGCCGACGTACTTTTTGGCAATCGAAACTACCAAACGCATGTTAGCGTTGATCATCTTGTCTTTGGCTTCTTTGTCACCTTCTTTGATGCGGTTAGCCAATTCTATCTCTTCCTCACCTGAGAGAAGAGGGATTTTTCCGATTTCACGCAAGTACAAACGAACCGAATCGTCAGAAATATCATCCAGGGCCTGATCGTCTTCGAGCGCATCGTCATCATCGGTTTTTTCCCAGGAAGAACCTTTTTTATTAATAATCTCCACCCCGGTATCGATCAAATCGGCATGGAGCTGATCGAGCACTTCCAAATTCTCTTCGGTGTCAGGAATGAGTTCGTTAATTTCGTTATAATCGATATATCCTTGCCGTTGCCCTTTTTTGAGCAATTGGTTGGCAACATCAGATGTACTAAGCTCTTTATCCGGTTGTGACGACAAAACCGCCTCCTTATACGTTAAGTTGATTGAATTCTTTGAGTAGTTTTTGTCGCAAATCATAATCCCCCGCTGCTTCGGCAGCAGTGATTTGCTGGCTCAATTGTTGTTTGTATCGTTTGGTTTGCAGTTCATTCAGGCGGTGGACCAGGCTGAACGCTTCTACCTGCCGGTCGAGCGTTGCCCACGATCCATATTCTTCCTCACCTCTCAATAATAGAATTTTCACATAATTCTCTGCTGATTGCAAGTCTTTCGGAGGTGCCTCAGTATCAATATCTTCATCATTACGCTGTAAGTAGGCCGCCACCGTCTGCATATGTTCCGGCAAGCGTTCCACGGTCGCTTCATTCAGGGCTGTCCGGGTATCGGGATATACAGCGGCCAGACTTAACAGCGCGGTCGCCACGGTTTCGGCTTCATCATGGGCAGGCACTTCTTCCCGTTTTGATGACTTTTTTGGAGATTTCCGCCCTGTAGTGGAAGTTGCTGGTTGCTCCTGTAATTTTTTGGTTATGGTAGCAGGAGCAGACCCCACCATATCAGCTAATTTTTGCACGTAATGTTCCTGCTCCACCGGATCTTTCAGCCGCCGCAACACTGAGGCTGCCCGATCAGTAAGTTCTTTTTTGCCCTGGGCGCTGTTAATATCATACGTCGCGGAAAGCAACTGCAGGAGCCAATCCATAACATACGCTTTGTTCTCAATAATCCGCTGCCACTCTTCCGGGTTTTTCCGGATTACGTCATCAGGATCGGTATCTGGCGGCAGACTGGTGATATATAACGCGACTCC
>CAZXAD010000023.1:0-10377 GCA_964638825.1 uncultured Candidatus Saccharibacteria bacterium
AGGGAAAATACCCGGAATAACGAAGGCGAGCCGATAATGTTTGACCCTATCGGAGATATGCTTACACGGATCAGGAACGCGGCAGCTGTTAATAAGACAGTGGTCGACGTGCCATACTCTAAACCGAAAACTGGAATTGCTGAGGTTTTACGCGCACATGGCTATATTGCCGGATACGAGGTTACCGATGATAAAAAACCGGTTATACAGATTAGCCTCAATGAAACGGGGAGCATGAATCCCATTTCTGAAATACACCGGGTATCAACACCGGGCCGTCGGGTATACGTTCCTGCTCACAAAATACCGACCGTGCTTCGAGGCAGGGGGATTGCAATACTCTCAACTTCGAGTGGTATCATGAGTGGCGCGGAAGCACGTCAACAAGGTGTAGGCGGCGAATTAATGGGTGAAGTATGGTGATGCAATATACAACACACAAAATACTAGATTTAACATGCAATGTGTGCGAAGCAGGTACTATGCGCACCATCACTGGAGGCAGCCGATGAGTCGTATAGGGGTAGTACCCATTCCAATCCCTACTGGTGCCGATGTATCAGTAGACAGGGACACGGTTACGTTCCGTGGCTCCAAGGGAGAGAAGGAAGTACAGATTCTTCCCGGGACGGCGGTAGAAAAGGATGACCACAACCAGTTGATCATATCCCGTACTTCGGAAGATGCTACCTCCAAAGAGCGGCACGGGTTAATGCGCACATTGCTCGCGAATGCGCTCCATGGGGTAACGGAAGGATTTACGAGGTCACTGGAAATCAACGGGGTCGGGTTCAGGGCCCAGGTAAGCGGAAATACCGTGGTATTGAATATCGGCTATTCTCATCCCCAAGAAGTTACATTGCCGGAAGGAGTGTCTGCGGCAGTAGACGGTAATGTGCTCACTATCAGCGGCGTGGATAAGCAACTGGTAGGCCAGGTAGCAGCTGATATCAGAGGTTTGCGTCCACCCGAGCCGTATAAAGGAAAAGGCATTGCCTATACCGATGAACGGGTTCGCCGGAAAGCAGGAAAGACCGCAGGAGCAGGAAAATGACGAAAGAACGTAGATTAGAACGAACAAAACGGCAAATCCGTGGCACTCCCGAGCGTCCACGCTTGAGCGTCACCATTTCCAATAATCATATATATGCCCAAGTCATTGATGACACAGTCGGGAATACGTTGGCTTTCAGTACTTCCTATGCGAATAATGGCGGAGGTACTATGAAAGAAAAGGCCAGCCGGGTCGGAAAAGATATCGCCCAAAAAGCCAAGCAGGCCAATGTAAAGACAGTCGTATTTGATCGCAGAAGTAAAAAATTTCATGGCCGGATAGCCGCGTTAGCAGAAGTTGCAAGAGAAGAAGGATTGGAGTTTTAATGGATACCGAGCAAAACCAGGGGACCGAATTACAAGAACGAGTCGTCGATATTGATCGCGTAGCGCGAGTCGTGAAAGGTGGCCGCAGGTTCCGTTTCCGGGCGCTTGTGGTGGTTGGCGATCAAAAAGGAAATGTAGGAATAGGAATCGCCAAGGGCGTCGATGTAACAACAGCCGTGTCAAAGGCAACAACCCAGGCCAAAAAACACATGATCGAAATACCGATTGAAAACGGCACCATTCCCCATGAAGTAAAGGCCAAACATTCCGGTGGACATGTATTACTGAAACCCGCCGGTTCGGGAACCGGTGTCATTGCAGGAGGAGCCGTACGTGATGTTGTAGAAGTAGCCGGGATAACCAATATCCTTACCAAATCGCTTGGCTCACCGAATAAGATAAATATCAGTTATGCTACCATCGAAGCATTACAAAAAATCATACCAAAGCGCGAGGAAGTTACCTCATGAAAATTCATGAATTAAACGTTTCCAGTAAAAAAAATCGTAAACGGGTCGGCCGGGGTGATGCGAGCGGGTACGGTACGTATGCCGGGCGGGGCGACAACGGACAGAATTCCCGCAGTGGCGGGAGAGTGCGCCCCGGATTTGAAGGAGGACAGAACCCGCTCATGAAACGCCTGCCCAAAACCCGGGGGTTCAAAAAAGCACCCGCTAATAAGGCGACCGTCGTACACACCGACCAGTTAAATCGATTCTCAGCCGGCACCCGGGTAGACAAATCCGCCTTGCGCGAACACGGGATCATTAATGATGTCGCCCAGCCCGTAAAACTGTTATACCGGGGTGATATACAACAACGGCTGAATGTATATGTGGACAATGCCAGTAGAAACGCCCAATCAGCAATTACGAGTGCCGGCGGCACGGTAACGTTAGGGTGGCAGGAGTAGATGCAACACGGGCGACTCAAGCAGTTATTTATCAATCGTGATATTAGAAAACGCTTACTTGGGGTGTTCGGTATTATATTGCTGTTCAGGGTGCTTGCTCATATTCCGATTCCGATCGCCGATGCTACGACGCTCAGCAATTTCCTCGAGAACTTATTATCCTCTAATCAGCTTTTCGGTTTGGTAGATCTGTTTTCCGGTGGTGCCATTGCCAACTTCTCGATCGCCCTACTGGGGCTGGCGCCGTTTATTAACGCATCAATCATTATGCAATTGCTGCAACAAGCAGTTCCTAAGTTTGCTGAGCTGAAGAAGGAAGGAGAAGAGGGTCAGCGCAAAATAACCCAGTATACCCGATATTTGACGCTCCCGCTCGCCATTGGGCAATCAATCGGGACCATTTTCTTTATACGGCAACTCGCTATCGACGTCGGACAGACGGATATAATAGGCAACCCTTCACTTGCGGAATGGGCGGTTATGATCGCCAGTATTACCGGCGGGAGCATGTTATTGATGTGGCTCGGGGAGCTTGCCACCGAAAAAGGAGTCGGTAACGGGATTTCAATCCTTATCGCTTCCAGTATTATCGCCCAGCTCCCCGGAATCTTCGGCCAGGCGATTTCATTGGTGCAAAGCAGCAGCGAACAAATGGTAAAGATAACGATTTTCGCTCTCGCTGCCCTGGTAGTAACTTATTTCATTGTCAAACTCAACGAAGCACAACGTACGGTCAGGGTGTCATATGCCAAGCGGATGCAATCGAGTGGATATGGAGGCGTGGAATCCGAATTGCCGATCCGGGTGTTGACCGCTGGTGTTATCCCGATCATATTTGCCATTGCGTTTATGTCGGTTCCGACGTTTCTGGGGCAAATACTGCAAAAGGCTGATACGCCGTGGCTGGCCGAACTTGCCACGAACCTGACGGTGTGGTTCGATCCGTCCAGCATAATATACGCTATCGTGTATTTCGGGCTGGTTATCGCGTTCACGTACTTTTATACCGGCATTGTGTTTAATCCGACCGATATCGCCGAGAACTTACAGAAACAAGGCGGATTCATACCAGGTATACGGCCGGGCAAGCAAACAGAGGAATATTTGCGAAAAATCGTAAATCGTATTACATTGTTTGGGTCTATCAGTTTAGGGGTTATCGCGGTACTGCCATTCATCGGTGAGCAATTTACCGGCAGTTCAGTACTAACATTCGGGGGTACCGGGTTGCTCATTGTGGTGAGTGTTGCCATCCAAACTATGCGGCAACTTGATTCTCAGTTAATAAGCGCTTCTTATGAATAAGGAAGGCGTTGCACGTAGGTATTCAATGGTCGTGAAAGAATACCGCACAAGGGTTTACAAGGTGTAGTAATACGCGTATAATAACGGATTGTAGTTTATATATATGGCCAGCAATAAGGAAGTTATAGAGTTTGAGGGTACAGTGCTCGAAACACTCCCCAATGCTATGTTTCGGGTCCGTCTCGAAAATGGGCACGAGATATTGGGGGTAATTGCTGGTAAAATGCGTATGCATTATATCAAAATAGTTCCTGGCGATAAGGTCACGGTGGAAATGACCCCCTATGACTTATCGAAAGGACGTATTACGTATCGCCATAAATAAGCAGGATAAGGGTTAGAGCTATGAAGGTGCAAACGAGTGTCAAAAAAAGATGTGTCCGGTGCAAACTCATTCGTCGCAATGGAGTTGTCCGGGTTATTTGCTCTAATCCGAAACATAAGCAGAGGCAGGGATAATGGCACGTGTAGCGAGAGTAAATATACCGGATAATAAAAGGATCGTAGTGGCGCTTACCTATATTAAGGGCATCGGCGATACGAGCGCTAAAAACGTATTAAAAGAGGCGGATGTGGATGTGGAGACACGCGTAAAAGATCTTACTGAAACCGAATTAAGCAAGATCCGCGATATCATCGAAAGCAACTATGTAGTCGAGGGAGATCTGACACAGCGGGTGCGTTCGAGCATTAACCGGCTGCGTGAAATTAATAATTACCGGGGACAACGTCATAAAGCGGGTCTTCCCACGCGCGGCCAACGGACGCAAAAGAATGCCCGGACAAGAAGAGGTCGACGTAGCGCGGTAGGCAGCACCCGCAAGTAAGCATAATTAACAGGTAAGAAATCATATGGCACAGCAAACAACCAACTCAACCAGGAAGAAAAAGCAGAAGCGTACGGTCACCAATGGCCAGGTGCACGTCCAGGCTAGCTTCAACAACACCATTGTTACCTTTACTGATAGCAGCGGGAAAACGTTGGCGTGGGCGAGTGCGGGATCCAGTGGATTTAAAGGATCACGTAAAGGGACGGCGTATGCCGCCCAGGTGGCAAGCCAAAATGCGGCCGAAAAGGTCAAGGATTATAAACTCAAAGAGGTGTCAGTTTTTGTAAAAGGTATCGGTCAAGGACGTGAAGCCGCCGTCAGAGCCTTGATGAATACTGGCATTGAAGTAACAAGCATCAAAGATGTAACTGGCATACCGCATAACGGATGCCGGCCGCCAAAACCACGGAGGATCTAATGGCACGTGATAAAGAACCCATCGTCAAACGGAGCCGTCGCGAAGGAGTAGCACTGCACCCTAAAGCCCATAAAGTAATGGTGCGACGAAAAGCGCTGCCAGGAGAACGGGCGGGGGCTCGCAGAGGAAAGCTCACTCAATACGGCCAACAACTCCGGGAAAAACAAAAAGTAAAGCGTATTTACGGGGTTCTTGAAAAACAGTTCCGGCGATTAGTGGAAGAGGCAGAGAAGAAGAGGGGAGTAACAGGGGAAACGCTGTTGCAATTCCTCGAACGACGTCTCGATAATGTAGTATACCGTCTGCATCTGGCACCGAGCCGCCAAGCTGCCCGGCAACTCGTTACCCATGGCCATATCATGCTCAACGGGCGAAGGGTGGACGTCCCCTCTATACGAGTGAAAGAGGGGGATGAAATCACTGTCCGCCCCAAAAGCGCCAAAAATGCCTATTTCCAGTCCCTTGATATTGATCAGGATGTTGATCTGAGTTGGCTATCATTTGATAAGTCCAATTTGAAGGCGAAAGTGACAGGGCTGCCTCGTCGCGAAGAAGCCGAACCAGGAATAAGTGAACAATTAATAATTGAATTTTACTCAAGATAATAGAGGAGAAGATATATGTACGCGATTCATTTACCAGATATAACTACAAGCGACGAGAGCTCCACCAGCGGAACGTTTGTCGTTGAACCGTTGCACCGCGGGTATGGTGTCACGTTGGGCAATTCATTGCGCCGGGTATTGCTGTCTTCTTTAGGGGGCGGCGCTGTTACGGCGTTTAGCGTAGAAGGCGCAAGCCATGAATTTACCAGCCTCGATGGAGTCAAAGAAGATGTAGTCCAGATTACCCTGAATTTAAAACAGTTGCGTTTCCGGGTATACAGCGATGAACCGCAAACAATCACGCTCAAAAAGAAAGGCAAAGGCCAAGTTACCGGGGAAGATATCAGCACTACCGCCGATGTCGAAGTAGCCAATCCGGAACAGGTTATCGCCACGCTCGATGACGACAAGACAGAACTCTCCATGACCTTACAGGTAGAGAAAGGTCGCGGATACGTCGCTGTTGATGAAAGAAATGAACAACTGCCAGTAGGAATGATTGCGATCGATGCATTGTTCTCTCCTATTGAACGAGTACGCTATAAAGTGGAAAATACTCGTGTCGGGCAAATAACCGATCTTGATCAATTAACGGTAGATATTGTTACCGATGGTACGATTACTCCGCGCCAAGCTATGCAACAAGCAGCCGCCATACTGGTAAATCAGTTCAATGTGTTAGCTGGCAGCGAAGCGATCGAAAACGTGGAGTCTGCGGAAGAAGAATCTGACGAATTAGCTGTTAGCCTGGATGATCTGGATCTTTCCTCGCGTACCGCCAACGCTCTGCAAAAGAATGACATAACCACCGTGAAAGACCTGGCCCGATTAAGCGAAACGGAACTCAAGAATCTCAAAGGATTCGGTGATAAGGCACACGAAGAAGTAATGTCGAAACTCAAGGAGCTGGAACTCAAATAATGGCCACGAGCACGAAAATCACCAAACTATCCAAGGAACGTGACCAACGGCGCGCTTTGCTTAAGTCGCTTGCCGAGTCGCTTATTGTGCACGAGTCTATTGTGACGACGGAAACAAAAGCACGTACTTTGCGGCCATATGCGGAAAAACTGGTGACGAAGGCCAAGCAAAATACAGACGCGCGCCGACGGTTGCTCAAAAGCCGGTTGAATACCGATGCTGCGGTGGATAAACTGTTCGATACGATCGCTCCCCGCTATATGAACCGCCCCGGCGGATATACACGGCTTTCCTCGGCCGGTGTGCGCCGCGGGGATAATACAAAATTACTGCGGATAAGTTTCGTAGAAGAAACCCCAGAGAAGGCTGCAGGAACAGATAATAGCGATGCGGCGGCACAGTCAGAGGCAGAGAAGCAAACATCCAAGGAGGAAAAGTGAGAACGTTCAACCAAAAACCTGCTGACGTTACAAGAGAATGGTATCTTATAGATGCCTCAGGAGTTCCACTGGGGAGGCTGGCTACTGTAGTGGCAGAAAAACTCGCCGGAAAGCATAAACCGACCTATACCCCCCATGTTGATGCAGGGGACGGGATGATCATAATAAATGCCAACCATATCAAGGTTACCGGGAATAAGTACAAAGACAAGCAGTATTATAGGCACTCCGGATATCCGGGCGGATTACAAACCAGGACGTTCGAACAAGAGTTCACCCGGCACCCCGAACGGGTTATTTCTCATGCAGTCGCGGGAATGTTGCCGGATAATAAATTAAAAAACCAACGGTTAAAGCGTTTGAAGGTTTACAAGGACGATCAACATTCGCATACAGCGCAACAGCCAACGGAGTTGAAAATATGAGGAGATGTATAACAGAACAAAACTTATACTTGAGATTGGTTTGCGATGTATCTCGTTCAGCGAGTTGCACAGGATTGAAAGGAGCGCATCGTGGCTAAGGAAGAACAGTATTATTATGGAGTCGGCCGGAGGAAGGAATCAGTAGTTACGGCACGTATCTACACCAACGGCGATAAGGGCATTTTCGTGAACGATAAAACGTTGGATGAGTATTTCCGGCACGAGGAACACCAAGGGCGCGTCAAAGCACCGCTCACACTGCTTGATAAAAACGGCCAGTACCGGATTACCCTGCGGAGCAGAGGCGGAGGATTGAGCAGCCAGGCCGATGCGGCGTTATTAGCGATAGCCAACGCAATGGTCGCCATGGATCCGCAGTTGCGCCCGACATTAAAACGGGCGGGCTATATTAAGCGTGATCCGCGCGTAAAAGAACGTAAGAAGTACGGACTTAAGCGCGCCCGCAAAGCTCCACAGTTTACCAAACGTTAAACAAGAGAAACAGCTCTTCCGGGAATACGCGGAGGGCTGGAGAGTACATCCGTCCATGTCCTTACGTAACGAATACCGCCAATGAAGCAATTATCCCTTATCCTGCATGAAGATAGATATCTACTGGTAATCGATAAACCGGCCGGTGTGGCGGTTCACCCCGGCAATATGAATAATGAGGAAGACACGATCCTGGATCAGTTCCGCGGCCGTATACATGATCCTGGCAGCGGGCGGCCGGGCATTGTGCACCGTCTTGATAAGAATACTTCCGGTGTATTGATACTTGCCAAGGATACACGGACGAAAACCTTTCTCCAACAGCAATTTAAATCTCGCTCAGTGGAGAAATACTACACCGCCGCAGTAAAAGGAGTGCCGGAACCGCGCCGGGCCAGACTTGATCTACCCATAGGAAGACATCCGAAGAACCCTCTGAAACGTACGGTCCGGTCCAACGGGAAACCGGCTGTTACTGAATATACGGTTACGGAATCCAGAGCAAATACGAGTTTGCTTAATCTACACCCGTTAACAGGACGCACTCATCAGATACGAGTGCACATGCAGTATATCGGGCACCACATTTTGGGGGACAGGGTGTATGGCTCGCCGTATCCAGGTTTGAACCGCCATTTCCTCCATGCTTCATGTCTTACTATTATGCACCCGGGAGACAAAACCTCTCGCACGTTTACCTCCGAACTGCCGGAAGATTTGTACCGTATTTGGTATAATGGCGTCTAACATGGAGAATCTTGTATTACATCCGAATACCCCTGAAGCACTACGGAGATTACATCGGCCGGGGTTCTATGTGCTTTACGGAACATCGGGTATCGGCAAAAAAACCGCGGTTACGCATTCACTTTCCTCTCGCGCAGTAAGTATTGTCATACCGGAAAAAGGGAGTATTACGCTCGATAAGATAACTGAAGCAACCAAGCAGTTCCATTTGCGGTCCGGCGGCACCCAAGAATATTTCATCATCGACGAAGCCCATCTGCTTACCGTGTACGCCCAGAACGCGTTATTGAAAACACTGGAAGAACTTCCTGCCCATGTCACGGTCGTTATGGTAACGCACGAGCCGGAACAATTGCTCGAGACTATCCAGTCGCGGGCATTTTTCGTGCATATACCCGCCCCCGAAACCGCGCAAGTACGCGAATGGATCGATAATACGGCCAGTGTCCCAAGGGAACAGCAAACCACATTACTGGAAACAATAGGGGCTCGCCCCGCTGTCTTGTATGAGTATCTCCAGGACGCATCATTAATAGACGCCCAAAACGAGCAGTATGCAATATTTGAACGGCTATGCACGGGTTCTCTCTATCAGCGATTACTGGCTGCCGCGCAATTGCACTCCCAGATGCCGGATGTGCTTGAGAAGATAACCCAGTTCGCCCGGACGCGGTTACGGCAAGAAGGGGGCGATTGGACGACCGTAGTAATTACGCTTGAGCATGCCCACCGATTATTAGGTGCCAACGGCAACAAGAAGTTTATTCTTGATATGGTCGTGATGCGGAAGACGCCATGGCAGATTTAACCCTTTTAATACTCGCCTTTATAATCACCATGGTGGCGATACATATGTATCGACGCGACCGCATGCAGGATGTGACCGGACCGAAGCAAACCCAGCGCATCACCCGCTTATGGGAATATTTTGATACTGCTTCCAAACGAGGGAACTGGGATGCCGCGGAACGGGCGTTGTTGCAGATCCTAAAGTATGACCATAAAAACACGGCGGCATACAACCAATTAGGAATGATATACGTCCGCACCAAACGGTTCGAAGACGCGATCGCGTGTTTTGATATCGCCTCAAGTCTCGCTCCGTCAGTTGCCAGTTTGTACAATTTAGGATTAGTGCATTTCCAAACGGGAAATTTCCAGGAAGCAGCGTCAGCGCTAGAAAAAGTAGTCGACTTAGAACCAACCCCCAAACGGCTATTAGTATTCGCGAGAATCCTGCAGTATCTCGAAGAAGATAAAAAAGTCATCGATGTATTGCGGCGTGTAGTCGATATGGACCCGAGCGAACGCAATCTTACCTATTTAGCGGAAGGCTATGAGGCGGCGAAACAATACAAAAAGGCGGAGGAAATCTGGCAACAGATTCATCAAATACGCCAGACCGAACCGCAGCAGTTTCATCCCGGTCAGGTTAATACGTCTTAAAATCGTTCTAAAAAAGAAACAATTTCAAAGTAAATATTTCTGTCTATGATGGGTGTACCACCCGCCTATTTAGCATATGAAGCTGTTTCAGTCTGAGTTGATATGAATGGTCTGAAATAATCATTGAACGTAGTGGTGCCAGGGGAGGGATTCGAACCCCCGAAGGCATGAAGCCGGCTGATTTACAGTCAGCTGCGGTTGACCACTTCGCTACCCTGGCAAATTAGTTGAAAGTTAAAAGTTAAAAGTGAAAAGTTTTTAAAGTACCAAGTTAATAGTAACAGATAAAACTTAACAACATCAGGGCGTATGTGTTTGCAAATCCTAACTTTATAACTTTCAAACTCTGAACATTTAGCTCGTACGTTGAAGACGTACATGGAGCCACCTGTCGGATTCGAACCGACGACCTACGCTTTACAAGAGCGTCGCTCTACCAACTGAGCTAAGGTGGC
>CAZXAD010000024.1:0-4034 GCA_964638825.1 uncultured Candidatus Saccharibacteria bacterium
CCTTCAGCACACTCGTTTATTACTTGTGCGTTTTCAGGTACTTCCAATACAGTACTGTTCTGTTCTTCTTGGCTGGTTGTTTCTGTCGGTTCTGATTGTTCATTCTCGAACAGTATTAAACCGGTGGTTTCTGCCGCGAGAACGCCGCCTCCGAACCCGGCCAATAAAGCGATTACTACCCCGAGCGTTAAAATACCTTTCTTGGTTTTCTTGTTATTGTCTTGTTGATCATCTGTTGGTTTTTGCGAAGCCTGGTTAGTATTATTTTGATTCTTAGCACTATCGTTTGATTGATTGATTTGATTATTATCCATATACTGATAAGCATAAGCAAGAGAAAAGTAAGTGTCAACGCTGGTTACTTAGTGCATGTAAATATATACATTGGAGCTTTATGCCGAGAGTAAAAATCAGCCATCAGGCGTTAATATTATTTATTCTGATTTCGGTTACTCCTGTCATTGCTTTAAACCTTTACTGGCTTAGCAACCAGCAGAATGTTCTCCGCGATAATGCTGAACACCGTCAGGCGCTCGTGACAGAATCCGCCGCCGATCGCGTTAATGGTTTTATGTCCCAGAAAATTAAAGCTTTGATTCTCCACTCTCAAAGTACGCCCATACTCAAAGGCAATCTCGAAGAGTCTCGGAGACAACTCACCAACTATATTAAACAAGACCAGGATATTGAAGAAGTTACGCTGTTAAATAAATCCGGCCAGTCACGGCTGTCTTTAAAATCGGATGATGCCGCGGAGCTTAGACGAGAAAATGGTTTCGATACGCAAAAAGCACATCGGGTCGCTACGTTTTTAGGAGGAAAGGAATACATAAGCCCGGTAAAGTACATTAATAATGAACCCTATATACAGATAGCGGTTCCGGTGCTTACGTTTAGCAAGGCGCAGGATTTTTCGAACTTAAGTACGTCCGAACGTGGAGTTATCCGTTCTTCGGAAGATATTAACGGAGCACTGATTATTACTACTAATCTGAGCCAATTATGGAATACTGTATTTCAAGAGGAAGAAAACTCATCTTCCTTTTCGTATATAGTCGATGAACAAAGGCATTTAATAGGCCATCCCGAGCAGCAAATTACTGACACGCGCACCAAACTTTCCGATCAAACGATTTCCGGCCACTTAACGCACGACTCGGACGGCCATGCCCACGGAAGCATCGAGACGACAGGCATTAATGATCAACAGGTATTAGCGACCCATGCCACCGTGCCCCGCACGTCTTGGTGGGTTATTACCGAAGAACCGATTGAAAACGTAAGCCAATCCGCAGACGAGGTAGCCAGAACAGTGTGGACATTAAATATCGTGCTTGCGTTATTGGCTGTACTAATAAGCTATTTGTTCAGTCGCCGCATCACCGCCCCTATTCGTAAGTTAGTAACGGGAGCTAATGAAATCGGTAACGGCAAACTTGATACGCGGATTGATGTGAAACGCAAAGATGAATTAGGTACGCTCGCCCAAAGCCTCAACAGCATGAGTCAGCGGATCAAAGCCCTCGTTGAACATATTAATACTGAACGCCACCAGCTCGACGTGGTATTGAACAGTATTAACGAAGGAGTATTCGCGCTCGACAAAGAAGGAAAGGTCATACTCGCAAATAGCCCTGCTCTGGAGTTATTCAACACCCATCAAATTAACGGAAGAGAATTCAAGCATTTGACTACATTTAAACAGGAAATAACTGAAATCACCATTGATGTAAATACTATCGAATTCAAAAACAACGTAGCCGAATTCAAAGACTTGAAATTCGTGGATGCGGACAACAAAGAACGTTTTGTGGATGTGCTCGTAGCGCAGGTGCCGCAATCTTCCCATGAAAACAGCGATGACAAAGCTATAGAGTATCTGGTTACGATAATCGATCAAACATCCAGCCGGGAACTGGAAGCCATGAAGATCGATTTCGTGTCGATGGCCGCCCACGAACTCAGGACTCCATTGACGGCGATCCGCGGCTACATGGAGTTGATTTTAAACGACAAAAATTCTGACCTTTCTGATAAATTCCGCCAATACTTGCTGCAAGGATATGAAAGCACCGTGCAATTATCCGGTTTGATCAATAACCTTCTCAATGTTTCCAAGATAGAACGGAACGCATTGCAAATGTCCAAGGAAAAAATGGATCTTTCGAAACTGGTTGCTTCCAGTGTGCGTAACCAACAGTTCAGCGCGGAAAAATCCAAATTAACATTGAAATATACAGGCCCGGATTCCGGGATAGAAGTCGTTGGGGATAAAACCGCCTTGCGTGAAGTAATAGATAACCTCATCACGAATGCGCTTCATTATACGCCGGAAGACGGCATGGTGACGGTCTCGGTGGAAACGGGAGATGACGACGCGACGGTAAGCATTGCGGATACGGGAATCGGTATTCCCGAAGAAGCACGTAAAAAACTGTTCACCAAATTTTTCCGAGTCCACGGCGGTTTGGCAACCGGAAGCGGCGGTTCCGGTCTGGGACTATACATTTCCAAGTCGATTGTCGAATCGCATAATGGTAAAATATGGGCTGAGTCAACTGAAGGCAAGGGTTCTACCTTTAGTTTCACGCTTCCCCTTTATACCGAAGAACGGCATGAGGCTGTAAAGAGCAATTCCAAAGATCAGAGTAATATAAGGAGAGAACATGGCTGGGTTACAAAAAATTCTTCTCATAGAGGATAATCCCCAAATACAAGAGATTTATTCGATAACGCTCTCATCGAGCAATTATCAAGTCGAAGTCGCGGTGAACGGTGAAAGCGGCTTGAAGAAAGCCGCCGAATTCAAACCGGATCTGGTGTTCCTGGATATCATGATGCCGGGCATGAGCGGACTGGAAGTATTATCAGAACTGCGCAAAAAACCTGAATATAATTGCCAGGACGCTAAGATCGTTATTCTGACTAATCTCGGCCATGACGACCGGGTAGAAGAAGCATGGCAGGATATGGCTGACGGGTATGTAGTCAAATCAGAAATAGAAACCAACGAAATATTCGAAATCATACGTTCGCTCGAACATCCGGACGAAACTTCCCGAGCCGACACATTCATCGCTACGGAACAGGTCGAAGAACCTCCCCAAGAATCCGCCGGCTCATAATACGGCTGCTTATTTATGGCACGCGTTGAGTACTCTTTTGTATAAGGGTTGCTTTACGCAGTGAACGGCGCGGTAGTGCTCTTTTTTGGTATGGGACATATTCCTGGTTAGCCAAAATCCGGATATAAGCAGGAGCGCGCCGCCGTAGACGATATCGATCGAAGGCACTTCGCTGAATATTAAAAATCCGAAAAATGCCGCTACGATCGGCGATACCACGATGTCTACCAGTGAATACACGTTGGCATCGATGGTTTTTAATACGATACTAATGAATAGGTAGGCTATTCCGGTAGAAATTACTCCGAGCGCTACCACCCACAGCAGTACCGGAACCCCTAAGCCGAACAATGTATGCGCGCTTGTCGCTGTGATGGCGCCCGGCCCGAAAATGAACAAGGCCGGTACCAAAAATACGACCGCCGCCATCATGAACCAGAACACGTCATTAGTGGATTCCGTCGTGCCTTCATGGCGCATATAGGTTACGAGCGCGGCGTAGATAGCCCCGTCGCTTAAGGCGATTAAATTCCCCAGCATGTTCCCGCCTTCCAGCGGTTTGGCGATTACGAGTCCGATGAATGCGATAATAAAAATGAATATGTGTTGTTTTTTCGCCTTTTCTCCTAAAAAGAGCCAGGAAAAAATGAACACGAAAAATGGCGCGATACTCCAAAAAATTACCACGTTAGCGATCGGCGCGAGCGTCATGGCGATATTAAAGAAGCTGATTTGCGCGGCAATCAATACCCCGACTATGAGTACGTCTTTGATATTGCGTTTTGGAAATTTCCAAAAGTGTTTATCGATGAACGGCATTACTACTGCCAAGAAAATAGCCGCGAAAAATACCCGGTAAAAATTCAAGGTTAATATGGGCACCGCCTCGCCGGTCAATTTCACGAATAC
>CAZXAD010000024.1:4134-10018 GCA_964638825.1 uncultured Candidatus Saccharibacteria bacterium
AACGGCAAAAAAATCCATGGATCAGCTTCGATTATGTGGCGGATGTAGTCGATGTTCCCGCCATGCGGCTCACCAGCATGCGCCATATGCGTAACAAATAAAGAACGTGAAATCATGCCTCAAACTATAATACTGCGAGAATCCTTTTGACAAACGGGTGTGATACATATAACAGACATAGACCAATACATCCGGGTAAAATATGAGAATACCAACTCACGGGGAAAAGGAGGGTCTGTTGTTGTTTGGCAGGAGTTTTTCTCTTGGAAATTACTTCGGAATCGATCTGCGGGTTAATTACTGCGTACTGCCAATATCGGACGCGTATTCAATAGTTTGAAAGGCGGGGGTGTTCGTGTCGGGGTCATGATCGTTATTTTCCGGTAATGAACTCTGTATTCTTTGATCCAATGCGTTAGCCAAATCATTCTGGGCCATATTGAACGCCATCCAACTGATTAACAAGGCGATTATAGAAACCAAGATAGCAAATCCAGCCAGTATCCATAGGAGTGCTTGTTTCTCCATAATTTTCTCCTTTCGGTCATTACCACTCATTTATATGGTAATAAACATACGGAGAAGCTTCAGTGAGACATATCACGGACGGTCAGGTTGCCGCAGACAAAGGTAATAATGCACAACTTACCGTGTATCAATAATTTACCGATTTGTCGCCCGGAAGAACGGCGAACCACGTATCCCCGCGATTCAGCGGTACTTGTTCGCCTTCGTTGTCGATAATCTCGATTCTTTCCTGATGGTCGGGTTTCCGCCATTCGCCTTTGTGCGCTTCGCCGTTTCTAAATACGGTCGCGGAACCACTCCCGAGGGCCTCGATGGTATCCCTCGGCATCTTTATGACGACGATATTTTTGGTCGAAATCGGCTCATCGGTAGCAGCATCGATGTGCGGGCTACCTGCAAGATGGCGGGTATATGTATTGCTCTCTTCCTGGTGGCGGTATTCTACTGCATATTCCGGCGTGGAATAGTTGATAGCAATATTCGTGGCCTGCGGGTTTTGGCTCTGGCTCCCGTCGCTTCGCGGAATCTTCTTGAATCGGCTTTTTCCGTGTCCTAATTCTTCTTGCAAATCTCTTAATCCGTCAGTGCGCGCGTACATATTATGCGGGGCGGGGCGGTTTTCATCCCGGTAGTACGGCTGATCGTATTCAAACTGATTAAGGCTTTTGAGGCCGCGCTGATCCACCATTTCCAACGCTTCGCCGCTCCCGCCCACATGGGCGATGGAAACATCGAACCCTGTAACCCAATCAACAAAATACGGCCGTAAACTCCTGATAGGCCCGATGGTGTCCGGCGTGTCTGCCTGGTAAAGCGCGAGCATGCGCGTAATTCCGCCCTCCGTCACGGTTTCGAACACGATACCCGCCGAATCCAGTCCGGTTTGCGGCCTGGCAGCAGGAGTATTCTCTACCATGATGCCGAGGACTGGCCGGCGCGACTGTTCAAACCCTACTTCTTCGCCCGTTAACTGGGAATGAAACGTAGGCGGTATTTCTTTCGGGGTGCGACCGGAAAGATAAAAGAACGCCCCGGCAGCAGCCAATAGCAGTACCAATACCAGTGCCAGTATTTTCCAACGTCGTTTCAAAGATTCCCTCCCTGTTTATGAATATGTAGCGAAAAATATATTTATATTCCCTTTTTTCATTATACCAAGCATACCGGTTTCTATGCTTGTTACAGCGGTTTTTAACAATTTATTTCAAGAATTTTGCAATACAGAGACAAGTGGCCCGCTGCAGGTTGCTGCATTTCCGGCAGTCACCTCTTCGAGCTTTTCCCGGACCGAATCTTCTAAACCGAGTTCGTTATCAAAGCTGCACCTAAGTTCTTTATCTACCCATTCGGGGTTCGGATTCTCCGTGTATACTAGCTCCATCTCGCATCCATTATCATCGGGTCCGAAAATTTCATACGCAATCCCTATGTTTTCGTCCGACATTTGGTACGTCGCCGGCTCGCAGGCGGCAAGCTTTTCATTCAAGCATTTTTGATCATCTCCGCAATCAGTTTTCCCGGCTACAGATGCCGTCTCTTCGTTGTTGACTGCAGTGTCTGTTTCCGCCGTGTCTTGTGAATCGGCTTGATATGCTTGGTACCCCGCAAAACCTAAGACGCCCAGAACTATTATGGCCACGATGACGACCACTATACCTACGAGGCCTTTCTCGTCATTGATAAAATTGCGCATATTCACGGCTCCTTTTTAATTAAAATCATGGTTATGCTTGATTATATCTGTATGTATGTTCATCGCAACCTATGATGCATAATTTTGTTGCCAAAGACGGCAACACGGTCTATGGGTACAATGTCTTTGCATCTAACGGTTCCAGGGAATCGATCATTGCGGCGATTTCTTCAACCCCTAGTCTCGGTTCGGTTTCATTTATGTAAGTTCCCGCAACTGGTTTTTTCACGAGCTCGAATATGACTGCCACGTCATTTACGGTAGTATATAAATAATCCACCCTGCTCTTTTCGAGATTATGCCCGTAAACCTTATACCCCTCGTCCGTAGTCGTGTGTACTGTGCATGCGGAATCGTATTCTGGATATTCAGTTAAATAGTCACGCTTGTCATTCCCGTATCTAGCAAAATCGACAATCCGTGAGCCGTCACAAATTTCCGGCGGATTGTGCACCGTCCGCATATCAGGTGTTAATTTTATTTGGTATATTGCTACCTCGTAATCGGTATGGTTTGACGTATTCTTGATTCTGAGTACGGCGTAGCTGCCATCGGAAGCAACTGTCGTCATTTTATTATCGACTGTATATCCTGGGGGTAACTGGGCAGGCCTACGCGGCGTAAAATTTAGCGCCTCGAATTTACTACGCAGTTCATCCGTTCGCAGTACCGAATTAAAGTGCGCGGATACTCCGAAACTGCTGAGGGTAATTATTACAGCTACCGAACACACGGCAGAGAAAAGTATTTTTTGGGAGGTATTCCAATACTGTAATACGAGTATGTACGCCATAAAAACTACCATCCAAAGCAGGGCGAATATAGCGCCTTCAAGTAAAACCTCCATATCATGTATGTACGAAAGCACTTGTAAAAGTTGGTATGCGCCCAATACTGTTACAAACCCGAGAATCGTAGCCAAAAGACAGTGCCGGTATCCCCTCTTTTTGAGCCACCAATACACAAAGCCGCTCGTAAATAAAATGGCTGCATAAATGTTTGCTATAGGAAGAAATATTAGGATGGTGAAGGAGTCTCGGAAGAAGAATTGTCCGAGCAATAACACTCCCATTCTAAGAAGGTAATCAACGAGCATGCTACCTGCACCCGCCAGTAATAAAACTGCCGCTAACGTTAATAAATGGTAGGTAAATGTTTTTGTAGGCGGAATTCCTTCAGGCCGATTTTGAATTTTCATTTAAATAGTTTCTATATTACGTATTACATTCAATTCCATCACGGATCGCTCTTTTTGTCCATTTTCATCCTAAAAACGTTGCCACTAAATATAAATCCGCACAGATTTTTAACTGCAATAATATCGTGTCAATTCGTGAATTCTATTTAAGTATCGTCTCAAGTCAATACTAATCCAGCTATAAGCAAACAGCTACAGTTTTCTATGTCGTCAAACTGAACGGACTTTATTCAAATTCTGAGCGTTTAGTGAGGGCGGTCATGCCCGATGTGAACGAATAGTGATTCGTTTGTGTATAAATCTTTCCCCAAGGTTTGCCGATGTAATATAACATTAAAGCGAAGCAGGTAACAGATAACAGGGGTGGACTTGAGATCCTTGACTGCTTTATTGAACAAAAGCAATCTCTTTTACGTGGTAAAATTACCAGTCATAACCTCTTCATAAATATCTTTTTGCGTTTCAAGCAATTCATTCATTGAAACAGGTTCGATTTTTTCTTGCCGGCGAAGACGGAAATAGGTATACGCTAATTCAAGAGCTTGATAAGGTGTGGCGCCATGAATGTTTTCCAATATCTTGCCTTCTAAGATGAATTTTTCATTCTCGGCCGCCCACTTCATAGCGCTCTTACTATGGCTATTTAAACTATGCTGAGTCAGAAAGTATTTCGCCAAATCACCGCTTTCTATCATCTCCATGTGTAAATCGTGCGAAATACCGAGCCGTGTTCCCGCCTCGTCTGCTACTCGCCATGGATCCAAATCTTGCGGGAGTAACATCGATTCGCTTCGGCTAACAATAGTGTTTTCTATGAGTGCGCCCTTAGAAGTTGCGCGTGTAGCTATATTTTCAATATGTAATATCTCATCGACCATGCTTTGTGGCACTGATGGTAAGTAAATTTCTCTACTTTTGCCAGTCGTAAGAGCCGACCGCGATCTGTAAATACCTTCTGATTCTGCTGAAGCACCTGTTCCTAGAAAACGTATCGGCAATCCTGCTTCCCGCATGGCGACGTAATGTATTCCGATCGGATCCATCGGTGTAACCCCAAACGCATTAAGATGTTCTTCTCTTTCATCTGGTTTCGGTTCTCTCATGTAGATTACTTTTTTGCTTTGTATTTCATTCAACTCTTTACAAAGATCTTCTATATTTGCATCGATATCCTTTTCAACTCGGCGTGGACCGAACCCTTCCAAACGGATATCGCGCAACCGCTCCGTTTCATCCTGCCACGTTTCGTTAAACTCTGCTTTCTTCGTCTCACTCATAGTTAATATTATGCAATATTTTTCTGTTAGATGGAAGTTATGCATTTGCAGCAAATATGTAGGCACCGTAAAATATCAAGATTGAGCAATGCGTATATGTTTTTTATTGTTCTGGATGGGTTTCTACATGCGCCGGAATGTGGGCAAATTGATTACCGTTGTATACCAGCGAAGAAGTGCAGACTCCGACTGTATATGTAGTACCAGTTTTACTGGCTCGCATTTTCAATAAGCCGCTACACGCAAGTGCTTTCGCTTCTTTTTCGATTTTTAGGCGTTCAATATTCTCATCTATACACTCCAAAGTTTCATTGACCGAATTTCTGGTATCTTGTTTCATACGCTCAGCCAACTCTGGAGATAAATGTTCATCAGCCAATGCATGAAACTCGTCACTTTCTTCTCCTAATAGATCTAGACCTTCTTGGATGGCTTGGTCTTTCATGTAGGTTAACCCTATAATTTCTGTACTGAGTCCGCATTGAACACCGCAATCTTGGCATTCTTTCGGCACTTCTGGTATCTCATATTGATAATCGGAGATAAATTCAGACTCGTTCATAGTGAATAAAGTACAATGATTAGTTTTATTAGTTAATTATTTGACCTTGCATCCCACCCCGAAATGTAAGTGAAAAGAAGATGGAATTACATTTCTTTGCTCGCATTTACCTATAGCGGCACTGTTGATTCTCGCTCCGCGGCACCACGTAAAAATTCCATGCTACTCGCCCCGTAGTGAATGTATTCTACTACCGGGGTAGCATGGAATTTTTAATTTTAAACGTTAGAACTCGACGAAGGGTGGGTTGATGAGGCGGTTGTTGCTGCTGAGTTCGTTTATTAACAGAATGTCTTCGTGTTCCAATTGCCAATCGAGAGCATGCAGATTATCACGGATTGAATATGGGTTTTTGGAACGCGGAATAGCTACAATGTCTTTGCTTAGCAGCCAATTAATGATGACTTGAGCGGGACTTACGTCATATATGCCCGCTAGTTCTTGGATATTTGGTATATCCAGGTCTTCTCCTTGGGCGAGCGGTGAATACGCTGTTAGCGCGATGCCGTGGCCCGTGCAGAACTGGCGCAATCCTTCCTGGTTCAAACTGGGATGGTATTCCACCTGGTTCATGCTGATGTTGACTCCGGTCTTTAGCGCCGGTTCCAGGTGGTTGATCGTGAAGT
>CAZXAD010000025.1:0-9553 GCA_964638825.1 uncultured Candidatus Saccharibacteria bacterium
ATGCATTGGTGGGAAGACTCCGTTTTTCATGCGGGCTGGAACCAACACATGATGAACATTGCACCAGCGCTCGCGGAAGCACCCGATCACCCGGTAGCAGAGGGTGTATTCGAAGCTCCCGTATGGGTCGGGTGGTGGACCTGGATCGGCATTATCCTGCTGACTATGTTTTGGAGCTGGATTAAGAAAAAGCGCATCTCAAAGCCGGGCATAGTCGTTTCCATAGTTTTGATAGTACTTGGCTTATTATCTTCCATCGGCGTCATCGAGGTAGAACACGGACATGAGCTAGAACCAGAACATACCCATCCATCAGGTATAGAAGAAAATCATTCGCACCACGATTAATGTAAATAGTATAATGCAACCATGAGCAAAATAAAGATACAGGAATTATCAGTAACAGGGTGCAGCCAATGCGCGGCGGCGCAAAAAATTCTGGAAAAAGAAATCAAACCCGAATTTCCGGAGGTGGAAATCGAATATTTTGATATGCTTTCGGATAAAGGACAGGAATTGGCTGCTGAACACGGCATAATGTCTTCGCCCGGAATTATCGTTAACGGGGAAGTCTTTTCAGTCGGCGGACTGAAGAAAGACGAACTGATAGAAAAGATACACTCCTTATCCTAGGTACAATCAATAAAGATATATTTAGATACGCGAACGGCTTTCTTGTTCCTGCTCGATCGAGGGCCGGACTTGTACGAGCGGTTGCCACGCTTCATCGCCGTGTTGGTATAAATCGATAGCAGCATTCGGTATTTTGTGCGTATACCAGTCGCTGCTCTCCGGACTAAACGGGTCCACGCCGTAGATTGAGTCGTTTCGCAATATTTCAAGCGAACGAACGGGACCGTTTTCCAATAGCAATCGCAGAATTCCATTGGTACCTCCGTGCCCAACGATAAAAAGTTGATGATTGGCATAATCCTCTTTCAATTGCTCCACATATGGAACCAACCGGTGATAAACCTGGTACCACGTTTCATGGGTCGGATCGATAAAATCCTCATCATAAGAACGACCCACGATAGCCGGGTTTACCCGTCGTTCAGCTAACTCAGACCGGCTTTCTTCTTCGACAATCTCCGGAGCAAATTCTGTTCCCGCTAACTCTTCTTGTAACACATTAAGGACGATATTTTTGGTTTGTACGGCCCGCGGGAATGGACTGTGATGCATTATCCAGTTACGGTCCGCGGTTATTTCTTGCTCTTTAATCAAACTGGCGAGATTATGTGCCGAGGCAGCGACTTGCCGCTCTCCGAACTCGGAAAGCTCTTCATCATCTCCTTGATGTACCTTCTCGCCCGCCATAGCACGGGAATTGGCATAGGTGAGTCCGTGCCGCATAACGAATAAATCCGGGGTGAGTGTACTTTGTATGGTTTCTGGTGTTTGTTCCATTTCATTGGTATTTTAATCGGTCAAAACTGAAATATCAAAACTCAGGTACCGGTGTAAGAGATCGTCCATTTCTCGGGGAGAGTAAATCACCGGATATCCTTTTTCTTTCGTGTCCTTATACCACAATGCCGCGTCCCGTAAATATCCCGTTAATTTCATGCCAAACAATACGAGAAACGGCGTAGTAAACTCCTGATCATCTATTTCTTTCCCGCGGATGAATTCTCCCAGAAATGTTTTGGCAGCTTCGGGAAGTTTCAATTCAGCCCACAATCGATGGTAATTCCATACGATATCGAAGTAACGCCTCCCTGCCAAATCCGTATATTCAAGGTCTATGAGGCCGAGTTTTCCATCTTCGAGCTCGAATACCTCCCATGGTTCCAAATCCCATAACTCTATACTGGATGTCACGGTATGCAAATGTTCGTAAATAAAGTCACTGATACGTCGGGAAGCGTCTTCGGATAAGAACCCTCCTTCACGGGCTATGCCGGTTAATTTTTCCACTTCGCGCATGCGTTTTTCAAAGCGTTCGGTGGGCAAATTATTTTCATCCACATACAAGGGCTTTCCTTTGAGTCCTACAGGGGTATACGACTCCATCTCCGCAAACAAGTGCGCCAGTTTTCTTGCCGATTTTTTCGCTTTTTCTTCTTCGTTGTTATTCTCGCCCCTACTAAATAACAGCGCCTCGTCAAAGTGCCCGCCAATATACCACCCCCATCCGCAACTGTGTACGTCGCGGAGCTGCAATATGGTATCTTCACGGTATTTCGTTGCTGTCGAAAGATACTGGGTATTGTCCACTTCTTTTATCAAGTTCGGTGCTAACTCCGGGTCTCTGGCGACTTTCAAAATCCGTTTTTGGTCTTCCTGGCGTATCAGATAAACCGAGTAGCGTTCATTGTCCTGTATCGTTTCAAGTAAGTCGAATTCCGTGTGTTGCTGTAATCTCTGCAATACATCCTGTTGTATCGCATTATTCATAATACCCCCTCTCAACTCCATTATAGAGCGAAAAAAATGAGAGGCCAATGTCAAAGACATGATATAACGACCAAAACAAAAAAGACCCTGCGAAACAGGGTCTTTTTGATAAAAGCAAACGTCTTTTTGTTTAGCCGCGCTTTAGTGTAGGGAAGCCATTGCGAACATTTTCAGTTACTACAAATCCCTCCGGTAGCTCATCTATTGATTCACCAGGCTTTTCTTGCTTAGCGAAGTAATAAATTCGCTGTTGTCGTCCACCTCGAAGTGTTACTTCCTTTGAGTGTAGATAGTATGTTACTCCTCTGCTATTAGTGTGCGTGTAAGCCATATTCTCTCCTTACTTACTTACTAGCTAATAGCTTATACCTAACTTTTCACAACTGTCAACTAAAAAATCCAATAACCATAAGGGTATTGCACGCAGCAAGGGTTTCTCATACAATACAAACATCAATGAATATTAATAAAAAATTTTAAGGAATGAAGGAATAAATAATTATGGATATGGGTCAAGCTCCAAACCAGCAGCCGCAATATGACAATGCTGCTCAGCAGCGTCCGGGCCAAAGCGCAAATCAACCAGTAAACCGCCGATGGTACCAACCGACACTGGAAAGTAAAATTGTCGTTATATTGGTTGTACTCGCCTCCGTAGTAGTGTTGGGATCTTTCGTAGCCGGTATGTTCGTAAGAACCGAAAATATAGGCGACTTAGTAAAGCCGGATCAACACCAAGCAGTATTTTTAAGCAATGACCAAGTATATTTTGGAAGCATTACCCGAGTAAGCGATGAGCTGCTCGTACTTGAAGATGTATACTACCTGCAAGTAAACCGACAAATCCAGCCCGAACAACAAGGTGAAGCAGAACAAAATGCCCAACAAAACCAACAGCAGCCGCAAGTAAGTTTGGCGAAACTCGGCAATGAATTACACGGTCCCGAGGATCAAATGTTCATCTCAGCTGATAAGGTCGTGTTCTGGGAAAACCTGAAAGCAGACGGCCAGGTATCGCAAGCTATTGAACAACACCAACAAAACGGTGATGAAACAAACGACAACGTAGACGCGCCTTCAGCCGGTGAAACATCCCCTGAAGGTTCCGGCCAACAAGAAAACCAAACTGACGGCTCAAGCGAAAACACTCCTCTGGAATAGGTAACACTCTTCCGCAGAACGCATAAAAACAGCTCTTTTTTAAGAGCTGTTTTTTGTAATTAAATGCTGGAGAGTATGTTTTATATACAAAAACACACCGACTAGTGCGCTAATAATGGCTCCGGCAATAGCGATACCTGGAATATCAGTGGTCCATACTGGCGAATGAAATGTGTATGTGAACTCACGTTCATCAGGCATATTTGCCTGGTTTCCGCTTTCATCAAGCCGTTGCTGAACATATTCTTGGACGCATTGGGCATTTTCAGTAGTTTGCTGCCCTTCACGGTCACAGGCAGCCTGTGCGTTCTCATATACACTTCCGTCAATCGAGCTGTCAGCCTCCGCCTGAGCTTGGGTACGGGCTCGTTCATATGCTCCCTTTAACATAAGGCTTCTGCTGGCGTTCATATGGGTAAAGGTGAACTGTTTTAATTCTTCAATGTCTTGTTGCACGTCTTCGCCAGCAGCATCCTTTTTAAGTATGCGCGTTTTCATATCGAAAGAAGTCATATCATTATGCCGCAGTCCGAGAATTGCGACACCGAATAATACTATACCGAAGGCGAAAAAATACCATGGTTTCATATACCGTATAGTAGCATCTTTATAATGCATACGAGTAGTATGGAAGAATTGGCTGGATTTTATGTCCAAAAAAGGTCTTATTTGAAGGAAATACGCCTACCGCTTCCGGTTCTTGTATAAGATATTTTCTGATATGATAGTAATCAATGGAGATTTTGCAAAAACTTCGTATTCTCGACTCAACCGTGGAATGGGTCAATGAACACGCCTTGTCGCTCGTTTTAATAGTAATTATTGCCGGATTGGTAAAACGTTTCGGCATGATTCCGCTGGAAGGAGTAATTCGCCGCAGCGTCAAAACCAGCCGGTTCCAGACCGAAGCAGAACACAGGCAACGCGAAGAAACATTGCTGGATATTTCCCGCAGTATATTCGGGTTACTCGTATGGCTTGTTGCGGTTATACTTATACTGATTGAGCTTGAAATCAATCTGGAACCGGTGCTCGCCGCTGGTGGTGTACTCGGTATAATCATTGGGTTCGGCGCTCAAAATATCCTGCGAGACGTATTCGCGGGAATATACGTAGTCATTGAAAACCATTACCAGATAGGTGATGTGATAGATCTCGATGGTGATTGGGGTGTAGTAGAGGATATTACTTTACGTTTAGCCAGTCTCCGTGATCTCGATGGTACAGTACACCATATTCCGCATGGGAGCGTCCAACGCACCAAAAACCTCTCCAAGGATTATGCCCGAATCAATCTGGATCTCGGAGTATCCTATGACACCGATATAAATCATGTTATGGAAGTTATTAATAGGGTCGGAAAAGAACTGGCAAACGACGAAGACTGGAAAAGTATCATTATCACTCCTCCCCAATTCTGGCGGATCGATAACTTCGGCGATTCCAGTATTGACCTTAAAATTGTAGGTGAAACCAAACCGTTAATGCAGTGGAGCGCGAGCGGTGAACTACGGAAACGTTTGAAAGCCGAATTTGATAAAGAGGGTATTGTAATCCCCTTCCCTCAACGCGTCATCCATACATATCAGGACGATTCGAAAACCGCATAGCCGCTCTACTCAGCCAAGCGGTACGTATCAGAAGCGCGAGTTATTAATTGTTCAACTTCTAAGGCGTTTAATACATCATCAAGACGGGAATCATCAATTGTTTCTCCAAGCTGCTTATACGTAAGAGGGGTGTTCGTTAATAACCGGATTACCTCTCCGCGGACTTTTCGCTTCGAGGTTGTAAACGGTGTTTGCTGTTTATGGTGGCGGCTCCTTCGGGACGGATTATCAGATTGCTGTTTTAAAAACACTCCGTAATCCATTAACGCCCAGTACCATTCCCTCGGATTTTCCTGGTGCAACGTTTGCTCGATAAGAGAGAGGATATTTTTATCCGAAACGTTATCTTGCCCCGGAAAAAACCAGTGCAGAAATACACTGCGGATATTGGTTTCTATAAAAATCGCCGGTGTATTGTAGGCGAACACCGTAATGCTGCCCGCCGTATTCGCACCGATGCCGGGAAGCGACACTAATTCATGTTGCCGGTGCGGCACGGTTCCTTCGTACTGTTCACATATAATCTGCGCTGTTTGGTGGAGAAAACGGGCTCTGCGGTTATACCCAAGTCCTTGCCATGTTTGCAGCACCTCTGCCTGTGAAGCGTGTGCCAACGTATATATATCCGGAAAGCGCCCAAGGAATTCCTCGAATTTCCCTACTACGCGAGAGGTCTGTGTCTGTTGTAACATAATTTCTGAAATCAGTATGCGGTACGGATACGTGTTTTCCCGCCATGGGAATTCACGTTTATGAGATGCATAGTACTCCCAGACGGTATTCTGGAAAGACGTTGTCTGTTTTTCTCCGAACTTTTGTTGCATGGTGATTAATTAAGGATGTAATTAATTATTTTCTTTTTCTTGGCGCGCAGTTTGCAGCGTTCGGGCCAGCCATATTAGCTCGCCGCATGCCTTATCGACACTATTTATTAATGCCTCTCGCACCACATTGCCCTCCTCGTCGAATGCTTCCTGTACACGTGGCACTAATACGTCTTTAGCGAACGGAATCAGACCAAGTTCACGTACCACCGGTACCAGCATTTGCACTGCTCGAGTACCTCCGAAGGACCCGGACGATACCCCCGCCATCGCAACCGGCTTGTACTTATACGATTCGAACTCTTTATCGAGTAAGTTTTTAAGAGTACCAGGATATCCATGGTTGTACTCGGGAGTGACAATGAAAAACCCGCTGGCACGCTGCACTATGTCGCTATATGCGGCGACCTCCTTGTTTTTTTGGTCGCCGCTCTCTACATCCGATAAATCGTAATCTCTCGGATCTACTAATTGCGTCGAGACGTTTTCCATCCCTTGGAGCGTCCGTTCAATGTAACGAGCAACATATATCGAGTGTCGGCCGGTTCTGGTGGTGCCTTCTATGACAGGTATGAATAATTCCATGCAGTAGTTAGTGTAGCTGGTATAATGCAGGAATGACAAAAATTACCCGTGAGGATACACAAAACGAGCGAACCTCTTTGCTGTGGAGTATTCTTTATTGGCCGCGGAAGACCATTCGCAGCCTGTACGCGTGGATGATGAAATGGGGTGATTCGCCATGGGCGGAAAGAGCGTTGTTCGGATTTTCATTCAGTGAAAGTTCCTTTTTCCCGATCCCGCCGGACCCCCTTCTTATCGCCATGGTTATCTCCAACGCGAAAAAATGGTTCCGGTTTGCCCTCATTACTACCGTTGCTTCCGTTTTAGGGGCTATTCTCGGATATTTGATCGGTTTGGTGTTCTTTGAAAGTATTGGACGCGCGATCATTGATGCGTACCACCTCCACGCCGAATTCGAAACAGTTAGGCAAAGTTACGATAATAACGCTTTTTGGGCGATATTCGCGGCCGGTTTTACGCCCATACCGTTTAAGGTGTTTACGCTCGCCGGAGGATTATTTCAAGTAAATCTCGGTTCGCTTGTTGCAGCATCTCTTCTTAGTCGTGGATTACGGTTTACTATAGTGGCATTCTTGGCGCACAAACTCGGTGCACGATACAAGGATAAGATTGAAAAATATATCGATGTCCTATCAATCGTATTCCTTGTTGTCCTTGTATTAGGATTCTTCGCAATCCGCTATGTAATGTAATTACTACAGGCGAATCAATCGCGCGCATACCGTGCAAAAACTTCCTTATCCGATTCGCTAAACAGGGTAAAACGTATTACGTGCAGGAATTTCAAAATTGGTATTTTCTGTTTCACGGCAGTTACGGCGATTTTGGCCGCTTCTTCTATCGGGTAACCGAATGCTCCGGTGGAAATTGCCGGAAATGCGATGGAACGTATGTGTTTTTCTTCGGCCACTTCTAGCACATTCTCATAACAAGAAGCAAGGAGTTCTGCTTCAGGCTTATCAATCCCATACCGCGGGCCTAGGCAATGTATAACGTATTCGTTTGGCAAATCATGTGCACCCGTTATTACTGCTTGGCCAGGAGAGACCGGAGCTAAATTCTCGGCTTCTTCATACAAACCCGGACCAGCGGCTCGGTGGATAGCGCCGGCCACTCCGCCTCCCGGCGCCAGTGCGGCGTTGGCCGCGTTCACGATCGCTTCTATATCGTCCTGGCGCGTGATGTCGCCACGAATGAATTCGAGGCGTACACCGTAACTATCTACGTTTTCCATTCCTGCTGCATAGCCTCTTCGTAGTCAGAAAAATATTGATTGATTACATGAAGATTAAACTCTGACAAAATTGATTCTCTCGGTTCCCGTTCCAGCAAAAATTCAAAAGATCGATGCACCAATGCTTCCGGATTCGTGTTGCGTCCGGTTAATTGATTCCAATATGTTTTATCTACGGTAACCCTATGGTATGAACGGCCATTATCATCTTCTATGTCTATCCCGAATACCCAAGTGTCATCCGTAGCTTGTTCTCGTGTTACGCTAATATTTGCCATATTCCCGATTATCTCATTTTTGTAGGCGTGCTGTACAACGACAGTCGAGGGTGTGGGTCTCTCAATTCCTTTCATTCGCTCTCTCGAGGTCACTCTCTCCTTTCTTATCGTCGTGGTTTACCACGAGCGAACGAAGTGAGTCGAGTGGTCGGGGATGCCGGATTTGAACCGGCGACTTCCTGCTCCCAAAGCAGGCGCGCTACCTGGCTGCGCCAATCCCCGCTTTAACAGTATTTAGTATAACGTATAAAGTGTTGTGTATATACCGAGTTTAAAAACAATAAAAGGCGCGCCTTGCCTCAGTCTTTAGATGAGAGGAAAGCTATCTATTTGCGTACTGATTCTTTGAATCGTTTCCCGACCCGGAACCGGGGCATCGGCATCTGTGGTATTTGGATCTCTTCCTGAGTGCGAGGGTCAACTCCCCGGCGTGCGGCACGTTTGCCTAAGTCGAATACGCCAAACCCGGTAATCGAGACTTTTTCTCCTTCGCTCACTCTCTCCACAACAACATCGGTAAACGTATCCAGCCAATCCTCTGCTTCCCGCTTGCTAGTATCCATACGTTTTGCTAAAACATCAACTAATTCACGCTTTGTCATAATTCCCTCCTATAAGGGCTATTATAAGCCAAAATGTGTAAATTTGCAATTACGTAAGTGTTCCGTATCGCAAAATTTGCTGTATATCTCGTGAACAACCTGTTGTTTCGTCAAAATCAATAATCACTCCGCAAAATTGGTATTCCCCGCTTTCTGCAAGCTCATTCCTCCCTTGGTTTTCTCCCCGCCAGCGATCTACGATAACGTCGGTTTTAATCCCTAGTGAAGCATTCCGGGCACCCACCATTCCAACATCGGTTATATGCGCCGTACTGCCAGACAATACTCTCGCATCAGCAGTAGGAATATGCCAGTGATCTCCTATTACCGCGGTTGCTCTCCCATTCAAATACTGCCCGATAACCACTTTTTCGCTTGAATAATCCCCGTGGAAATTTACAACAGTTCCAATATGAGAATTGCTTCTGGTTTGCTTATTCTCCTGTACTTCTTTCAAAATCTTGTCTATAACATGGAGAGGATTATCTGCCGGTACATCAGCGTCCTTTCCGACGATCTGCCCCATGAGCGTAATGAGTAGTATATCTCCTGAGCTAGTCGGTAAGAACTTATATTGTATCCCCGAGGTACCTGCAGGATAGTTTGCCGGCTGGGTTATCGGTTCATTCACATCGTTAAGTAATGGAGCGATTTCTTCCCGTGCGAAAATATGGTTGCCGCTCATAAAACCGTGGATCCCCAAACTCTTCAGCTCGTCATAATGCTGGCGGCTGATTCCTTTGCCATGGGTGACATTTTCCGCCTGGGCAATAATTGCCTCCGGCTGGTAATCGGAACGTATCTGTGGCAATTCCTGTTCGACGACACGCCTTCCGAACTTCCCCATTATATCGCCAAT
>CAZXAD010000026.1:0-9330 GCA_964638825.1 uncultured Candidatus Saccharibacteria bacterium
GGATGAAAACCTGGCGTCCTGGACCGGGCTAGACGACGGGGCCGTCAGCTACACTCTTTTTTGGTTTCAGTATCTGCTGAAACCGCTTGAAAGCACTACCGCGTGTAGATTTTAGTGTAGCAGATAGTGGTTATAAAAACAGCTGGTGACCCTGGCGGGATTCGAACCCGCGTTACCAGATCGAAAATCTGGCGTCCTAAGCCAAACTAGACGACAAGGCCGTCAGACATAAATAATGTACTAACACTTTCCGTAGTATATATGCAACTACATGAGAACAATAGATACCATACATACAAATATATCCTTTGGCAAACTGTCGTCAGCTTCCTATTTTACGTGCCGCAACTCACTCCATTCAGTAGTGTACCTCGGAGAGCGGAGCTCGTGCTTAGAAGCCCAGTACTGATACACCCCTTCGGCGGCAAAATGAAGTGAATGTGTGCCCCATTTTTTGTTAACGGTATCGACGACAGTATTGATATCCTCGGCATGTTTTAATTCGAGCTCCTCACTTTCTAGTGCTAACTGTTGCACAGGGGTAAGCTGGTATGCCATAACGCCGGATTTTTTGTAATGGAGCCGTGAGGTATACACGTGCGGCAATAACCGGTGGACAATACTGATGAGTGTTCGCGTATCATCGGTGGCAACCGGCAATTGGTAGCGTGAGGAAAATATCGCACCCTTTTTACCCGTACTGATAAATACACCAAGCAAACCGGTTTTAAGGCCTTCCCGCCGTAACTTTATTCCGATATGTGCCGCATGTGAGCTTAAAGACTCCGCTATCTCTGATTTGTTACTCACTACTTTCCCGAATGAACGAGTGCTTACCATGCTTTTACTGTGCGTGACCGGTTCATGGGGAGTTGGCTGTCCGCGTAATTCTCCTACCATTTTCTGCACGGTGGTGTTACAGCTATCCAATAATGAAGCTGATATTTTCTTCAAATCGTAGGCGGTTCGTATACGGTAAAAACGAAATTGGTCGCCGAGCCGCCTGCCAATACCCCACACATCCTGAATTGCCAGTACGGATAAATGCGCGTTTATTTCTGCTTCGCCCATTCCGGTAAAATCCAGTACTCCCTCACGATGCTTGGCAAGAGTAGCGGCCGCTTTTGCCAAAGTACGAGTTGCAGCCACTCCGATACTCACCGGAATACCAACATCCCGCATTACCGCCATACGTAATTCTCGCGGATCCATTGAACGAGGGAATTCCAAAAACGCTTCGTCAATAGAATACACATCCACGCTCGGAGAGAATCGTTTTAAGACTGCCATCACTCTTCGTGACATGTCACTATAAAGAGCAAAATTGGAAGACTTCAGTACTACCCCGTGTTGTTGGAGTATGCTGCGTACCTTAAATACGGGAACCCCCATTGGTATTAAGGGTTTGATGTCATTGGACCGGGCAATAATGCAGCCATCATTGCTTGAGAGGACTGCAACGGGTTTGTGTCGCAATGACGGATCGAATACCCGTTCTACCGAAACGAAAAAATTATTGCAATCGACAAGTGCGATCATGTTTTGTGAATAACATGTGTTACCACTCCCCACACTTCCGCTACCGGATACCGCGCCAAACGTAAGTCGCCCTCCTGTTCGGCGATAACCATTCGTTCCTTCGTCGGTGTTATGCTGCGATCCACTATCAAAATATCGCCTGGATTGATTTTCCCTTGCTTCGCATCGCTGATGAGAAGGAATGTACTCGCTGGCCGGGGTATAAGCTCCCGCTGCAAATCCAGCGGCGGCACATAGCTGTTGCTATTTCCGGTTTGACTGCTTGCTTCGTTGGTGGGGATGAAAGATGTACTCATAAATGTTCGTATTTTGTTTGGTATATACGTACTATAGCAAAGGCGGCATATGCTTGGCAAACCACATACATATATCGGCATATACCTCAATGCACACCTTATATTATTCAGTGCAAAAAATTGTTATAATTAAGCTTAATGGCAAAAGACCGTAAAAAAACACGCAAAAAAAGTTCCGGATCGCGGCAAAACAGGCCTGCAGTGGTGCACCATTACAGCGCCGAAGATGAAGAAAAGAAAGACAAGCGCAAGAAATTAAAGATTAAAGGTGTTGTAGCTATCATAGCTCTCGGTATAGCAATCGGCCTTGGATTGCTGGCCAATTTTCTATTCCTTTAAGCTGAACCGGAAGCCGAATGTAGAACCTTTTCCTTCTTCACTTTGGAAAATAATTTCTCCGTTTTGGGCTTCAATAACTTGTTTGGCCATATATAATCCCAATCCTGTTCCGTCCGGACGAACGTGGCGGGCGTTTTCGGCCCGGAAGAATTTCGTGAAAAGCTGTTCTTGGACATCCTTTGAAACACCGATACCATCATCCACCACACGGAATTCCACAAAGTCATCCTTTTTATCAAGATATACATCGACTTTTCCTTTTGGTGCGTAATAGATAGCATTGTCGATAAAGTTCATTACTACTTGGCGAATTTTTCCTTCATCAAGCGTAATCGGTATGCTTTTTTCCTCCGGCGAATGGAGCGTGAGTCCTACTTCATGCTCCTCCGCCTGCCGCTGCAACTGCTCTACTTCGCCCTTCACTACTTCCGCTAGATCAAATTCCTTTTTGTCAAAGGTAAGTTTTCCAGTGCTTATACGAGACACGTTGAGCATATCCGATATCAAATACACCATACGTTGGGATCGTACGAACGCAAGGTTCACGAATTCTTGCTGTTTCTTGGATAATTTACCCACATCTCCTTCAAGCATCATGGACAGATAGCCCTTGATCGTCGTCAGCGGCGTGCGGAGTTGGTGGGAAGCCATGGAAATAAACTCATCTTTGGCTTGATCAAGCTCTTTCAATTTTTCATTATTTTCACGCAATTCTTTGGTAGCGGCTTCGATTCTTTTTTGCAGCGTAATGTTAAACTGCTGGATTTCTTCGTATGCTTTGGCATTCTGAATGCCTACAGCTAACTCACTGGAAACCGTATTTAATAATTGAATATCTTGGTTGGTATATATAGCGCCGGATTGCTTCATACCCAGTAGTAAGTACCCCTCTACTGAATACTGAGTTTTTAATTTTAACACTACCGCAATATCATGTTCGTGTAGCAATTGTTTTCTGTCGCCTTTAATCTCATCTGTTATTACGATATCATTTTCCAGCTCAGTTAAATCGCTAATTTCAGGATGGTGCGTAGGCGCTTGCTCTGTTTCCGCTTGTTTATACAACTCGCTCTCTGCCATTACAAGAAAGCGACCATGCGTAAATTTCAAGCTGTCTTGCAAGGTATCAAGTGTTTGGCTCAATATTGTATTAAGATCAATTTCCGAAGCTAAAACTTCACCTATTTGCTTTAATACCGTTTGCGTGTCATAAACGTCTCTGTAGAAAATTTTGTTAGTAATCTTGTCAAAAAACCGTTTAAGCGGTTGAAACGTGAAAGCAAGAAACACGGCCAGGATTGTATACATTGATCGCGCTGCCACTCCCAGCGAAGAAGACTCAAGGAAGGTATTTGAAAGCGTAAATATGCCGAGACCATACAAAAGACCCAGCGTTGTTAACAGCAACATGTAGGCAACAGAACGAGCTGCTAATATTCTTATATCCAAATACCTGTGTCGAACAATAGCTATCGTGGCCAAAGTTGCATAAAACAATGCAAAGAGAGGGCCGAGCCACCAAAAGGCGTATATACCCATCAAAGGAAAGACGAGGTTAGTAGTCATCGCAAGTACGCTACTAATGATAATACCAACGGTGCTGTACAAAAGTTGATTACGCTCGATCCCTTCTGCATGAAATACCTTGTTAATAAAAATCCAATAAACGCCTACAAAGTACGTGGCAAAATAGCTAGCATAAATTAGATACGGTATAGGATTGGGAATGATAATGTTTCTACCCGTATCCATTATATGTATTTTGTTTACTAGAAAATCCGGATCGTATATTACATAGCCTCCCAATAATACTGCCGGTATGGTATACACTATTAGTTTCGATAACGGTACTTTTTTGTTATCAGGTGAACTTTCCGCAAATAATAATATAAAATAGGTGGTCAACATGGGTGATACGTAAAAAAGCATCACCCCTAAACTAATTATGGATAATTGCTGTGAATAAAATAGCAATACAGTTCCCAGGGTCCACAAGCCCACAAAGAACAGAAATAAGAATAAATATAGATTCAATCGTTTACTAAGCCCTGAGAAACCTACGATAAACGCTAGTGCTGTAATTATAACTGCCGTAAAAATTAATAATGACAATATCAACATACGGCTATAAAAAGGTTATGCATATACATAAATCATAAAATATTTTAAACAATTAACCAATTATTGTATTTGTTGGTGCTTAAATTATTACTTTTGATATTCTTGGCCGTGGCTTTGCAACGGAGCAGCATTAATACCCGCTTCTCTTAATTTTTTTCCTATTACTATCACATCTGCAAGTTCAACTTCTCGGCCGTACAGTGCTAATTCCGGGTAAAGATACGATATTAAGGTTTCAGCTTGGCAACCCCAGACTTGATCAAATTCAGCTGGCCCGAGTCCTGCATAGTCAAAATCTTTTCCGGTTAAGACATGATCCGGAGAGTTGTCTTTTCCTATCACCCACGCCAACATTCCGTTTCTGGATAATACTTGTTCTTTATCAAAACTACCAGGTTGGCTATCGTCTATTATTAATTTTCCTTCTATATCACCATTGGAGTGCTCATCTTCTAAATCAATTGGTCGTGTTACTGCTGAAATAATTATATCCACATTATCCATTAACTCGGCATTGGTATTCGCAACATTCACGTTTTGGATTTCACTTGCCGCCTTTTTGCTTTTATTAAACAAATGGTCAGTAATATATATGTCTTCTGGCTTGTATCCTAAACCTTCGATTAAATAATGCATGGTCGAACGACCTATAGCGCCAGCACCCACGATCCCTGCCTTTTTCGGGTATTCTATATATCTTTCATCGATGGCTTTTTTTAAAGTTTCACCGATAAGCCATACGGTGGCAGCATGGCCGGTGGTAACAGTGAGTTCCGGGTAATTCTTTTTTATGCTTTCTCCGTAATTAGTAAGTTTCGGGAGTATAGCTCCGAGCCCTATCGTATCCACTCCCAGGTTATTTTTAGCGAACTCCACTGTATGTTCCATGGCTTCTTGAAATTTTTCCCTAGGTCTCGGATGGTCCTTCATCATATCAGTCATAATTGGCGCATAAACCATAAATCCGTTTCTCTCGCTCGTTCCGTCCCCATATCGATCTAATACAAATGGGGGAATATCAGTAAATATCATTTGCCTTGTATGTGAACCGAATTGCTTCATAATAGGTAACTTGGTTGTGACTTCAGCACTATATTCCTCCCGGCCACGTTCCATACGATTCGGGACAACAAAAGCAAAACTTCTTTTATGCTCTAGAGTCTCGGGATTGTGATATTTTTCAAAAGCATCATCCACAAATTGGATAGACGCGATAAAATCTTCTTCGGTTTGCTGGCTCCATAAACCTGTTTTCTGAAGATGATTTTTAACTTCTTCTAATCTTTGATAAGTAATTTCTTGACTGTATCTTCCATACTCCGGATACCAAATATTATTTTCATCAAGCAACTCTGGGTTCAATGTTTCAGGTATTTCTAAAGAATTGCTGCACAAGGCCTCATTCTGTTCATATAAAGACTGGATTTCCGATCTAGGTTCTATTGGTTCAAATTCTATGCTCATAGTAGTTATGTATTTACTCTACAATTGTTATTGAATAGGTATCAGCTATCCTTGCCTGTATATTATTTCACACCGGTAAAAGCATCATACAGTCGTTCAGTCGCAACAGCTTTGTCGATTCCTCCATGATAGTTTGACACAGTAATGATGGTAGGTAAAACCCAAAATCCAACCTCCATCACTGTATGGTTACAGAATACTCTCAACTGTACTATCCTTCTCTTAGCATCAGCTCGGTCTTAGCTCTTTCTTTCTTTATTTAGTTGTCAAGATTTTCCGCTGGTGAAATTTTCCGTAATCTTTTCGTTAACAAAGCCACGCCGGCCGTCTTAGCCGTTAAAATAGTACCGGCCGCACCCGCGACCATAGCCGAATCGATTTCAGAATTAAAACCTGCTATTCCGACATTGGACATCTCAGAAACAACATACGAAACCGGCATTACGGGAATCGATGCCTTGGCCGTAGTGATTGTTGCTCTTGCAAAATCAATCTGTGCTATATCCTTCACGCTCATTCCTAAGGATCTGAGAGTAGCGATGTCGCTTCTGTTATACTCCTGTTCCGCCCGCTTACGTTCATACATGGAGATACCGCCGAAAGCGCTTATATTCATAATAAGTAGCATCATTAAGGTCGTGCCGTTGCCTTCCCAGAATTCAGAATTGTTATCGAGCAATTCTTCAGTGGATAATATTTCTTGAGAGTCATCCATGCCGAACTCTTGTAACAACTCCTCGATGTCCTCTAGGGATTCAGCCTCGACTGCCAGTCCGTAGTAAGAATTGTCGTCACTCTTCCTGAAGCGTTCAACGCCTTCCTGGCTGGTAAAAACAGCTAGACGGTTTAATAGACTCCGTGAATCTTTTGCAAGTCCGGCTACATTATACTCTTCTCCCCGAACCGTAATAGTGTCGCCAATATTTATTCCTTCATTGGTATCGATTATTAACTCATCACTTTCTAATACACAACTGTTTTCGGCTTTCATACAGTCAGACGTTTCGGTTTCCGGATAAATAGGCGAGGGCGTGGTTTTATCTTCGCTCGGGGCTCCTATGACTAATGCCGGCTGATGGTTGTGCCGGTGGTTTTGCGGCATATCGATTTCGGTGAGATCAAGATGGAAGGGGAGTATATCCAGTTCGTTATTATTTTCTGCCTGGGCGAAAAAGTTCTTTTGTTCCTTCTTATCATCAAACGATATGCTACTGGTATTCATGAAATAATCGGTATCGTCTTGTAAAACCCAGTATAAATCCCTGTTGTCGTCCTGGTCGGAAATATCTGCTTCTATCGCGCTTATTACTCTGTTCGGGCCAGTACGTATTTCCTCTTCTATAGAAAAACTGGTAGTGAGTGCTATAGCGCCGATCGCAGGAATGAGTGTGCCCGCAAAAGCTGATTGCAGCCTGTTTTTATTGTTATAATCCAATCCTCTGTTAGCGAGCCGCAACTTGCTTTGATCCAGTCTATTGCGTGATAAAGCAAGACCGCCCACAAATGCTCCCCCGGCAAGAAGCATGTAGGGGGAATATTGGGTCATGACATCAACAGTATTGCGTCCCATCTCATTCAGATCGACTCGGCTGAGCAACTCATCAGGAAAGTTTTCGCCCACTACCTCAGCTGCTGTATCTTCTTGCCCGGTTTGCTCAGGCTTTGAATCCTCTGACTCTCCGGAAGATACTGAAGCAGACAGCGATAAAGCCAGTCCAGCCAACACGCCTGCGGTTGCAGCTTTCGTCCGGCGCGAAAACGTTTTTTCATGCGGCTTCTGTGGTTCGTTCGTACTTTCAGCAATCTTCTGTTCTGGCTCTATTGGGATTTGTGACCCTTTTTCTGGCAAATCAGTCATTGCTCCCTCCTTGTTGCAATGGTTGGACGATTGACCCGTCGCGCAATTCTATCGTCCTGGATGCTCTCTCTGTTATCTGCGGGTCATGAGTCACTACGATCAATGTTTCCCCTTCCCTATGAAGATCGTCAAAAACATCTAAAACTTCTGCTCCTTTTTCTGTATCCAAGCTGCCGGTCGGTTCATCAGCTAACACTATGCCCGGGTTTTTCGCAAATGCTCTCGCAATGGCCACGCGTTGTTGCTCTCCTCCTGATAACTCGCTAGGGTACGCTTCGGTTTTTTGGGTTCCGCTTATCCCTATTCTTCCTAATGCCTCGTTGGCGCGATTCTGTGTTTCGGCCTTCTTTGTTTTCGGCTCCGCTGTTTTAATCCCTAAGTCAACATTTTCCAATGCCGTCAAACTTTTAATAAGATTAAACTTTTGGAATACCAGCCCTATTTTTTCTGCTAAAATACGGTTTCTCTCTTTCTTGGAAAGATCACATACTTGATTCTGCTCCAAATCATATGTTCCGTAGCTGGGTGTATCGACCAACCCCATAATTTTGAGCAGCGTTGATTTCCCCGATCCTGAAGGTCCGTGAATAGCTACATATTCGCCCTCATTAATTGTCAATGAAACATCTTCCAAAGCCCGTACTTCATTGGGCTTTCCTTGGTTGTATATTCTACTCACATCCTCTAGCTGGAGCTTGGCCATAATAGTATATTTATTTCACTTTTTTGTTTGCTTGTAAAGTGCGGGGAGCGTCGCAATAAAAAATAAGGGAGTTTGAATTCTGAAGATGCATACTATACATTCTAGTTATGGCTATGAATAAAGCAAAAATCGCCATCATTGAAGACGATGTCGCAATCGTTCAGATGTATCGCATGAAATTTGAGTCCGAGGGGTATGAAGTCGCGTTTGCCGAAGACGGAGAGCAAGGTTTAAAACTCGTTGAAGAGTTCCGTCCGGACATCATACTGCTTGACCTGATGATGCCCGTCATGAGCGGCGCAGAAGTACTAAAAAGAATACGCCAGGAAGATTGGGGTAAAGACATAAATGTAATTATCTTAACCAACATGGGCGAATCTGAGGCACCTGAAGAAATAAAGGAGCTCGGTGTGAGCAAATATATAGCAAAATCCGATATGACACCAAAACAAGTAGCGGAAAAAATTAAACAGACGCTTGAAAATTAGGAAAAATCTCGAGCGCTAAAAACCGCCCGGTATGGAATCCTTTTCCCTGCAAATGTCTCGGTTACTATACCTTCACTGCGATCCACGAGACATAAAGCTCCCGTTATTCGATACTCGTCGAGAACCTCGAGTGTTTGCTGTAAGGAACCACCGCTCGTTGTCACATCGTCGACGACTAGGATTTGATCGTTCGTATATAAAGGTCCGACTATACGGTCCGCTTCCACTCCATGATTCTTTACAGACTTACGGATACTGAAGGCGCGCGTGACACAAGCAGAAGCAATGAGAAAAGCAAGCGGATCTGCCCCCATAGTCAATCCACCCACAACCGTAAATTCAGGCAATTCGTTCGTGACTTTCCTCAGTGCTGTTTTGTATGTTTCAAATTTATCACCCCGGAGAAGCACTTGGCTCGTGTCGACATACCAATTAGACGTTGCCCCGCTTGCCAACGCAATTTCTCCGGTTTGGTAGGCATACTGTTTAAGATCCGAAAGTAATTCGGCCTTCGCATTATTC
>CAZXAD010000027.1:0-9201 GCA_964638825.1 uncultured Candidatus Saccharibacteria bacterium
AACTAACATACGTGGAGGGGTGGCCCCGCCATCGGCGGGGCTGAAGGCTAAACATGTATTATGTTTATATTATAAAAAGCGACAAAAGCGGTAAGCATTATATAGGTTCGACCTCTAACCTAGAAAAACGTGTTTCATACCACAATAAAGGTATAAATCGCTCTACAAAGTACGGAGTACCGTGGAAATTGATTTATAATGAGCAATTTCCCAATAAGTCTTCAGCGCTTGTGCGAGAACGCCAACTTAAAAGCTATAAAGGAGGAGAGGCCTTTAAAAAACTGCTATCATGATGTTCACGGAGGGGTGGCCGAGCGGCTGAAGGCGCACGCTTGGAAAGCGTGTGTACCCGCAAGGGTACCGAGGGTTCGAATCCCTCTCCCTCCGCCATTCTATTTCGCCATATCCTTCGCTAAAGCTATGGATACCAAGAGGTTTCGTAGATATGGCGAAGTAGAATGCTCTCCATTGCCGAATAATAAAGAAATTAGATTATGCTCAATCCATACGAATCCATAAAAGATTTACTTGACCAGGAAAACGTAAAATACGAATTATTGGAGCATGATACGGTACATACCAGTGAAGAAGCGGCACGAGTGCGGAATGGCAGCCAGGAATCAGGAGCGAAATCACTTTTATTGAAAGAAAGTAACGAGTTTGTGCTTGCTGTACTGCAAGGGAGCAGCCGCCTGGACACCAAGAAGTTAACAAAATATTTAGGTGTTTCGCGAAATCCACGGTTTGCCACGCCAGAAGAGGTAGAGGGGCAAATGGGATGCCAGGTCGGCGCATGCTATCCATTCGGTAATTTGATAAATCTACGCACAATACTAGATGAGCCCTTTACTCGGCAAGAATCCATGTCGTTCAATCCGGGTGTTCACGATAAGACGATTACTATGTCAGTGTACAACTATATGCGGTTGGTGCAGCCTGAAATAACTACTATAAGTTAGTAATTACGAAATTGACAAAAATCATGCACGGGTGTACATAAAAGGTATTAAGTGGGATTGCCTAGGAAGCTGTCTGTCTTAGTTAGACAGCCGTTGAAAAGCGTTGCTGGAAGGACAAAAAATGCACATTAAAATCCAATGCAATCAATGTACGGTAATTTGGTATGCTCCAGTTGTGGAGGTTGGATTCTGCACAAGTACACAAGAAGGAACCAGCATTTGTTGCTATGAGTGCTCTAATTGCGGACCAATAACGTGCGATCTGAGCACAGAGATGGTAAACGAATTGGAAGAGAAAGGCATTAAATTTGTCCAAGTTGAATTAAATTCTGCAAATACAAATGAACCCTGCATTAGTTATGACGACATATTGGAGTTTCATGAAACACTTGATGACGAGGATCGCAGCCGTCAGTGGCAAAAAGATTTGTTAGACCTTAACGACCTTCGGAAAGAAGGTGCTCGGTTCGAGAATTGATTCATGCGAATTTGTGCCGAGTTCACCGGAGCAGACCGATGATGTTGCATTGCGGACAAGCGGCCGGAGATTACCAATCAGGCGGTTGTCTGATTCTCCGGCCGCTATTCCCGCAACGCTTTTACTTTTTCTTTTATTCGACGTTATGATAGGAAACAATGAAACAATTACAAACTATAGATGAAAGTTGGGACACGGGGCTGGTGGTCGTGGCACATCCGGATGATATTGAGTACGGTGCCGCCAGTGCGGTTGCCCGATGGGTTCAGCAGGGAAAACGTATTACGTATGTATTGCTAACGCGCGGGGAAGCCGGCATCGATAGTATTGACCCCGAAAAATCCGCTGAAATAAGGACCCAAGAACAGATTGCCAGTGCCAAGGTTGTAGGTGTTGAAGATGTCCGGTTTTTAGATTATGGGGATGGTGTGCTGGAGTATTCATTATCACTGCGCCAGGATATTGCGCGGGTAATACGGGAGGTGAAGCCGGAAATATGCATCACTCTTAACCACCGGGAATTTTTTCCTGGAAATAAACTCAATATGGCTGATCACCGGGTAGCGGGAACGGCACTCATCGATGCAGTGCGGGATAGCGGAAATCGTTGGGTGTTCCCGGAATTGATTACAGAGGGATATGAACCGTGGAGTGGAGTACGCTCAGTATTAATAAACAACAGCCCGAATCCGACGCATGCGGTGAATGTGGACGAAACGATTGATAAAGGAATCGAGTCTTTAAACCAACACACGGAATATTTAAAGAATTTAGATAACTCGCCTGATGTAGATCGGTTTCTCCGGGGTATCGCGCAGAAAGCAGGAGAGCGCTATTCATCCATGTATGCCGCGGCATTCGAATGTATTCCCATCCAGTAGGTTAAATTTTTAAAACAAGAGCAAAGACCCTTAGCCCATATTTTGCAAAAAGGATTTCCGTTGGTATTCTGTGTAGTAGATTACTCAGGAGGGTATGATGGCAAAACTACAGATGATTACACTTGAAAAACTGCTTGAAATGAAGGAAAATAACGAACCGTTTACTCTGGTAGAGGTGTTGGGTGAAGATGCCTATCAAGAAAAACATATTCCCGGTGCGGTAAACATACCCACGCCACATGAGATGACTGCTGAGCAGATGACTGAAGAAGCAAACCAACAAGGTGCTAGCATAGGTGATCCGGTAGTAGTATATTGCGCAAGCTATACTTGTGGAGCCAGCACCCGGGCTGCTCGCTTACTCTTAGAAGCCGGGTTCACCAATGTAATGGACTACAAAGGCGGCAAAGCGTTGTGGGAATCAGCCGGTTTTGAGTTTGAATAAACGATAGGTGCGATTTCATGTTTATTACGATTTTAATGATTATATTTGGTGAACGGCGACGGCGTAGATCAAAGTAAACGACACCGATATTAATTGACAACTAATTGCTGTTATGTTATATAATTAATCATTATGGCGATAGATGAAAGAATATCGGATGAACACGGTTTACCTACCGAAATAGCAGGGCTTGAAGCTGGTGCAGAGCAAGAACAAGACAATGCACCAGGTTTCGACGATGCAGGCTTCCTTGCCGCTAAAAAAGCAGAAAAAGACATTGAACAAGAAAAGCGAGAGGAGGAGGCTAGGATAGCGGCAGAGGCATTACGGCGCTACAGGCTAAAACAGGACGGCGGCTTAAGATAAACGTCTTGTGAAGTAGTATTCTAAGCAGTGTATACCTTTCTTATGCTATTATAATTATATGGAAGATACGGTTGTTAATTTCGGGAGCAGTCTCGATGCATCACCGAAAATAACTGGACTGTTATGGGGCGAAATAGCGACTGAAGCCGGAATTTTTCGCGACGCGAAACTATGGCCCGGTGGCGGACGGGACTGGAATTGGAATGAGACCGAAACTGATCATACGCCTGGAGTGCAACCCGCTGATGTCCAGGAATTATTGGATAACGGTGCCCACCACATAGTGATAGGGAATGGGCAACAAGAACATTTGGAAGTCACAGAGGAAACCATCAATACTGTCAGTGCGCATGGGGTAGAACTAGAAATATTGCCTACACAGAAAGCAGTTGATCGGTATAATGAGCTAGCGGAAACGGGTGATCCCGTCGGCGCGTTAATCCACACGACGTGTTGAATGCTCTCTTATGAAGGACAAACCATATTCATATTGGCGGGAGCAATTGGGTACTGAACAATACCGCGTAATGCGGGAGGGGGCTACGGAGCCGCCATTCTCCGGTGAATTACTTGCCAATAATACCAAAGGAACGTATGTGTGCGCGGCTTGCGGCAACACATTGTTTAAGAGCGATAATAAATATGATTCCGGTACCGGCTGGCCAAGTTTCTATGATGTGATAGAGAACAATGTAGAGCTGAAAGAAGACCATTCCCTTGGAGTGAAGCGAACCGAAGTATTGTGCAATTACTGCGGTTCGCACCTCGGGCACGTGTTCGATGATGGGCCTGAGCCGACCGGAAAGCGGTATTGCATAAATTCTATAGCGCTTGATTTTAAGCCACATGATAATAAGCAGGACTAAAGAGAGAAAGCCCGAACCGCAATTATTGCCCCAGTAAACTGAAGCAGATGCGGTTCGGGCTATACCCCGACGAAAATGATTACAAAGGGATAGGAGATTCATGTACGTCTGGAAGTGTGATTCCGTAGAGTCTCCATCGTGGCCAGAAGGACCCACCCCAGAAATACGTAAACCCGAGTTCGTTTTCGTACTCTGAAACCAATTCCTTCCATGGGTCCGACTTATCGGTAGATGGCGTCCAGGCGATTAGCCACTTACCCCAAGGGGTGAGCAGCGAACCGACAACGTAGGGGGTGCGATCCCCGTTGGGAACTTCCTCGATTTTGAGCACTAGAGTTTTTCTACTAGCGCTAATATCAGAAGGACTCGGATCCTTAAATTCTCCAAAACCTCCCGCTCCTTTTTGGAAGAGGAAACTTCGGAAATTGGAAACAAGCGTGTGCGTTTTCCAGTAGTCCACAATCATCCCTTTCATGGATATAGATCCGTCAAGGTACAAAAACATAACACCCCGCAACTCCAGCTGCAAGTTAAGGCGATTATATAGTGTGACGCGAGTTACATACAAGACCGTATTTTTTATGCTTTATGTGTGCATTGTTATACTAAAAAGAGGGGATTATGCCGCGAATAGCAAAGACTACACGGAAGTTGCTATGTCGATATCCGGACTCTGCGCAGGCAGATTCAAAAACCGATTACTTAATCCGCCGTTCGCCAAAGTTTTAACAATACGATAAAGCTGGAGGATATATGATCGAATCTAATGAATTGAATCAACTTATTGAACCGTCACTGGATGAACATCTTGTTTCAATTTATATACCAACTCATCGGGCAGGAGTAGTGGAACTAAAAAAAGATAAAACCCGTTTTAAAAATTGTGTAGATACGGCTGAAGATGATTTAAAACAGTTAGGCGTGAGAGAAAAGGAACGAGTTGCGCAAATGAAACCAGCACATGAGTTACTCAGGGATGAACCGTTTTGGCGCCAGCAAGGGGAAGGATTAGCGGTATTTCTTTCTCTCCATTCTGCTACGTGGTATAAACTGTCGGAGTCTGTTTCAGACATTACCGTTACCGCTCATAAGTACCATTTAAAACCGTTATTATTTTTTCCTTCGGCCAATAAAACCTTTTACATATTGGCTTTTAGCCCCAATTCAGTCCGCTTGCTCCGTTGCACCCGGGAAACAGTAGAACCCGTTGCTACTACGAAATTACCAAAAAATATTACCGATGCACTCGGCTGGGAAGATAATGAGCAAGTGCGCCATCATGTTGTAACGCGTGCTGGAGCAGACAGGCATGGAGCGGTTTTCCATGGGCATGGAGGAGCCAAAGATCACAAAGACGTTGACCTGAACAGGTACGTGCGAGAGATAGCCAATGCAGTAGACAGAGAATTGAAAGCAACCAAATTTCCGCTTGTGTTCGCAGGAGATGATAAATTAATGGGAATATACCAATCAACCGCCAAAAAGGTTAATCTATTGGACGAGTACGTGCGCGGCAATCATGACGATACGGACGAACAAACATTGCGCGCATCCGCCCTTCCGTTGGTTGAGCGCTATCTCAGCGATAATCCACGGTCGGTTCTCGATGCGTACTACCATTTACAAGCTAATGAACCGGAGCGAGTGAGCAATGATCTTGCCACTATCGTGAAAGCTGCCGGAGAAGGAAAGGTAGCAGAATTATTGCTGGATGTGGATACCACGGTATGGGGAAACGTATCGCTTGATTATTCTGTGGAAGAACTGCCCAAACGGGCAGCAGGAGCGGTGGATGTATTGGATGTGGCTGCGACTGAAACCTACCGCCATGGCGGCAATATTCATGAGACAAACAAAGATGATATGCCAGGAAATGCGGTTGCGGCGGCTATTCTGCGTTATTAAAACCAGGGCAAAGCGCGAAGTGTTAAAGGTTGAGGGATGAAAATCAAAATTAATAATTCGGGAAATAAATAACATAAAAGTATCTCTCTACGTTCTAAACTATTTGTGTTGAAATCATATTTAAATATGATTTCAACACAATGCCAAGATTGTAAAAATACCTTGAATCACTAATAGGCAAAAGGAGTGTCCACGGTAATGCTATAATGTCCGTCATGAAGGTGAGCGCAAAACGACAGCTGGATGCGACTGATACGGTACTCTTAATTATCGAGTGGCTAATCCGCGTTGCGCTCCTTGTATCTGCCGCGATAGCGTTGGTAACCGTGCAATGGATGTTGTTTTTTGTCAGCATAGCAGTATTATTGCTGACGTTCGGCGCCCTATTCACGGAGCGGCGCTATAATATTGAGATTCCACTGGAAATCGAAGTGTTTATCACCGTATTTATTTACGCGGCGTTATACCTAGGGACTTTGGTCGGGTTTTATGACCGTTTTTGGTGGTGGGACTCCTTGTTGCATTTCAGTTCCGCGCTGATATTCGGATTGATAGGGTTCGCCATTTTGTATGTTTTGTACCGTCAAAACAAACTGGACACCAATCCGTTTATCATTGCTATGTTCGCCTTTAGTTTCGCTTTGGCCATCGGTGCATTATGGGAAGTGTTTGAATTCGGCATGGATCAGGCGTTCGGACTGAATATGCAGCCGAGCGCGGTAGATACCATGCAAGATTTGATCATTGACGGTATCGGCGCCCTGATCACCGCTACGGCGGGATATTTCTATATTAAGCGGAGAAAAACCAGCATTCTTCACCGGCTAATCCAGAAATTTTTCCAGGAAAATCCCCGGTTCGCTGATAAAGTAGCTCCCAAAACAGGAGAGTAGTTATGATAGTGGTTGATGTGGAAACGAGCGGGCTCGATCCGACTCGGCATGCTATTCTCAGCCTCAGGACAGTGGAGTTTCTCTATATAAAAACGGACAAGTTAATAATAGCCGACTTCAGTCTTTCTCCATACCCAGTAGGCTAACCAACCGGCGCCAATGAGAATCAGCACCGTCTCCGCGTAGAAATTAATCTGGAATGTCTGGCTGAGCAGCCAGAACAATAGTTTCAAGGCAGCGAACGTGAGGACAAACGTAATTATCGCCCGGACATTGCCGCTATTTAGATCAAGTTGTTTCATAGCGCCAATTATATGTGAGAACGGTTGATATGCATACGGGTAATATTACTCCGGTTTCCTGTAAGGGAGATCATAGTCCGTGTCGTTAAAATAGTTATACAATTCTCCGGATATATAACGGTGCACATATGAGGAGGCGGTGGGACTTTGCCACTCACCGCTCATAATTACCAGAATGTGGTCAGTATTTTCTCCCAGTACGATAGCGGCGTCGTTGGTATAACCGTATACATCGCCGGTTTTATTACGGGTTCCCAGTTTTCCCTGGGTTGCCGGTTCGCGCGGGAGTCCTTCGGGGATGCGGAACCGGTATAACTGGTGCTTGAGGTAATAGTCGAGTTTCTCTGTGTGTGGTTTAGTGAAATAGCCGCCATCGTAAATACGCTGTAGTAGTAGAGCGACATCCCGGGCAGACGTTTCGGCCGCCGGATTTTTGGCAATATCCGTGCCGACGTATCCTTGTTTATGCAATGCTTTGGTAATTTTTTGAGGGCCCAGCTTGGCGCGCAGAGCTTCGCCGCACTCATTGCTGGAATTTTGTACCATTTGCTGGGTACATTGGGCGATAGTCCACCCTTTAACTCCGGACGGTCGCTGTATGTTTAACGTTCCTCGTTCTGACCTCCGGAAAACTTCACCGGCGACAAACAGTTTATAAATGCTGCCGCTCGGGATGGAGTTTTCAGGTTTGTGGGCGGCGTACGTATCGGATCGCAAATCGGCAGCGTAAATGCGCACAGTACTGCCATATTCGCTAACAAATTGGGTATCAAGGAAACGTTGCAGGTGTTTATCTTTGTTATGCCCGAGCGCGTTCGGGGGGAGTTCGGCGGCTTCTTCCTCCTCCGGCCCGGAATCATCTGCTCGTGCGCCACTTCCTACTGATTGCTGCGGGGTGCGATCGGGGGAAACCTGCGGTGCTTGGGAGGGGGCGGTATCAGAACTCCTGTGAGATCGTAGCAAGGAAGTAATTTCATGGCCGCCTTGCATATACACCGCTGTGTAGCCGAAAATAATAAGTATTGAGCATATAATCACTGACAGGGAGTGGGGAATATAACGTGGCTGATCATGCGCTGTATCCGTGTCCGGGTGTTCAGAGTCCTGGTGTTCGATGGCGGATGTATTGTGGAATAAATAAAACATGAATTTTTACTATATGTTTATGTGGGCTGACTGAGCAGGGAGAATTCATCCGATCAGTCAGCACAGTGTTGCTTCACAACATTGCTTTTAAGAAAAACGTTTTACATTAATTTTGTGTGCGTTATTTTAGTTTTTCTATATGGGTTTGATGATTTGTGCGAGCTTGGTTAATTATAGCATGAAACTCTTCATTTGTAAATTCCTGTTGCAGGGTGGCCATGCGCTGGTCGCTGTGTTCCAGGTATTCAAGCACGAGTTGGCGATACTCATGGTCGAAGCTTTCCCTGGTTTCTTCCAACTCTTCTATGGCAGTTTCATCCGCGGTGCTTACCGAACTTTCGTACCGGGTCTCATAAAAATCTGCTAATTGATTGCGGTCGCTGCTGGTTGTACTGACAATACTGGCTGCTACGGTGCGGGTATCCGGGGAGGAAGCATCCGAAATAGCCATGTTGCTTAATTCTACTACTGTATTTTGGGCGATTAAGGTATTTCTAAATACCGGTTGTATATTATCACTCCTTATCCACGATATCAGCATGAATATCACGATCAGCACTACGCCGATTCCGAGTATGACGATTATTTTTTCTTTGCTCATACCATAAGTATTATAGAAACGCTAGTAACAAGCAAGCCCCGTAGTGAGCCCCCGCACCAGACCCTCAGAAGACGGACTTGGTGCGGGGAGTCACGGGCAAAATCAAAGTAAGTAGTACACAATTTTGCTTGAATTAGACCGGATGTGTATACTCGGATGTAATTAAAACAACAAAAAAAGAAAGGAAAATATGGAACCTTCCTCTTCGCATAATAACCAACCACCGCAGCCGGTTGAGCCGCACTCACAACAAACGAACCCTCCTTCCCAAGGAGCAGAAACTGCAACAGGAACACCGGACCAACCAAAGGGAGAGAGCTATGTTTCTAATCCATTCCAAGTAGTTACGGACAGTTTCA
>CAZXAD010000028.1:0-8921 GCA_964638825.1 uncultured Candidatus Saccharibacteria bacterium
AGCCGAAGGTATAGAGGTAAGCGAAGATTATACGGTAGATATCGATAATTTAATCTGGTGGCCGAATTGAGCCTCGGGCTCAATAGTGTATTCTGTAGTCAGTAGACTGGAGTCAGCTAATGACTGTACAGAAACTCTATTGATTAAAGGTTTTCGAAAATAAGTATGCCCAATTCTACCTATACTCCACATTCCTCATCTCCTTTGGTGACGGTCGTCGGGGAGACTGCCAGCGGCAAGTCTAGTATCGCCATGGAATTAGCTAGACAGTTTGGCGGGGAGATTATCAATGCCGACTCATGGCAGATTTATAAGGAGATGGATATCGGTACTGCCAAGCCGTCCGAGGAAGAACGGAAAGAAATCCCGCACCATTTGATCGATATCGTGAAGCCGGATGAGGATTTTACCGCGGCCGTCTACAAACGGATGGCAGTGGAAAAAATCGAAGAAATAGCAGGTAGAGGGAAGCTGCCAATCATGGTTGGCGGAACGGGGCTCTACATCGATGGCGTACTGTTCGATTACAGCTTCGCGCCGCCGGGTGATAGCGGCCAACGGGAAGCATTACAGCAGAAAACTATTCCTGAACTGTTGGATATGATTCAACAAAAAGGGTTGGACATGACCGGTATCGATACACGCAACAAACGCCGTTTGATCCGTTTGCTCGAAACCGGCGGCGTAAAGCCGGAGCAATCTCCATTACGGCAAAATACACTTGTGCTAGGTGTTAGCATTTCGCGCACCAAGCTGCGTGAAAACATTGAAAAACGTACGGAAACCATGTTTCGGGCTGGATTGAAGCATGAAGTGCGGGAATTAGCGGAGAAATACGGGTGGGACGCGGAAGCTATGAAAGGCATCGGCTACCGCGAGTTTTACAGCTATTTCCAAGGCGAACAATCGCTAGCCAAAACCAAACGCAAAATCAGCAGATCCACACTAGCGCTGGCTAAAAAGCAACGCACGTGGTTCAAGCGCAATCCGCATATCCAATGGGTGGAAAACGCGGAAGAAGCGGAGAAATTAACCCGGGGATTTTTATATTAAAATCTATACGGCGGAACTGGTTTCTCCGGATCGTCCCGTTTTCCGTTCGAATTTTTCCATAATTTCTGCGATTTGTTCATCAGTGAGCTTGCCTTCCTTTTCGAGTGACCGCTTGATGCCCGGGAATTCGTTGGCGTATTCCTCCATATGAAAGAAGGGATTTATTTAACTATACGGAACCCGTCCATTCCAGTGAGGGAATCTTCAATCTTAGCCAGAGCTTCGATTTTGGCATGATCCGTAATATTTCTATCATCACCGATTTTAGTGTTATGTCCGATTCTCGCTGAACTGCCGACTTTTGCATTAACACCGACATCAACGCCGGCACCGATAGTGGCATACCGGCCGATTACGGCTCCGAGCCGTATGTTCGCGCTCTTATTTATTTCGGCATTGGAATGAATTCTGGAAAAATGTCCAAGAGTAGTCCAGCCGCCTATCGTTGCTTCCTGGTCGACTTTGACGTGAGAGCCCACCATTGTTGAAGGGCCTATTTCTCCCCGGATATCGGATTCATGGCCTATGATCATCTTTGCTCCGAGATAGGCGTTACGTCCAATCCATGTACGTGATCCGATGAGTGTTGTTTCTGTGTCCTCAATGATTGCTTCTGGATGAACCAAGGCGCCGTTTTCCCGTAGCTCATAAACGTCTTCGGTGCCATTTTTATTTTGGACAGCTATTTCCGTGGGAACGTAGTATGTTTCGCCGTTTACGGCGGTTTCGAAAAAGTCTGCATTAGCCATATCCAGCCAACTCCTTAGCATCTTTATTACTAAGTAATAAAATATTTTTCTTTATTGAGCAATTATAGCATAGTGATGACTGCCGCAATCCTTTATACTGAATGGTGTGTATCAGCTAGTTATTACATGGATTGGTAAAATCGTACTTTTCGCGGCTAGGATGCGCGGCGGCGGATCGGCATTGCCCGGATTAGTGGTAGAGAAGGTTGTGCCGAGGTTCCTGGCCAACTGCATGGATAGTTTTGACATGACCGTGCTGGTGGCGGGCACCAACGGCAAAACGACGACCACCAAAATGATCCGTTACATCCTGGAGGCAGACGGCAAGTCAGTGATTAATAACGCGGCTGGCAGTAATATGCCCCGCGGCATTATCTCGGCTCTTTTGGAAAAAATGGATTGGCGGGGGGAGCTGGAAGCTGACGTCGGGTTGTTTGAAATCGATGAAGGGTTCATAGCGGATGTCGCAGAAGTAGCTCGCCCGGAAGCGATTGTGGTATTGAATCTTCTGCGGGATCAACTGGACAGGTACGGAGAGTTGGATAGGACGACGCAACTCATCGCCGATGCTTTGCCTCACACCAACACTGCGGTACTAAACACTGACGATCCGCGGGTCGCCGGCTTGGACGGCCAGGCCGGCCGTACCGTGTTCTTCGGGGCCGAACCGCATATTCGTGAGCAGGTGCCCCACGATGATGCGTTGTACCGCAAGAAACAGCCCGCGCAGCAGGCAACCAACCAGAAAAATACGGTCGAGGTGATGTCTGCCGAGCCGACCAATGCCGGCCAAAAGGTATCGTTGCAGGTGGAAGAAAAGACATGGGATATTTCCTTGCAATTATCCGGTCTTTTCAACGCCTATAACGCGGCGGCAGCCACGGCGCTCGCTACTACGCTCGGTATCGCGGAAACAACGGTTACTGACGCACTCGGGAAAGTAACGCCGGCGTTCGGCCGGAGCGAACGTATAACGATCGGTGACAAACAGCTCGTATTGCTGCTGGTAAAAAACCCGGCCGGATTCAACCACATTATTACCACGCACCTTGCCGGGAAGGATGACACCCCTACGCTTATTGCTATTAATGATAACCATGCTGATGGAAGAGATGTGTCGTGGCTGTGGGATGTCGATATCGAGCAGCTGGCGGATACTAAGCGGCCCATCATCACCAGCGGTATCCGTGGATACGATATGGCATTACGCCTGCATTACGCGGAAATCACTTCGGATACCCAGCGTGATTTCCTAAAAGCAATCGATGCACTGCTTGAACGTATTCCCGAGGGCGGCGAAGGGCACATCGTACCCACTTATACCGCCATGCTTCAAATACGGAAAATGCTCGCCCGCTATGCGGAATTGCCGGAGGCAGGAGAATAATGGGTATGGTAACCAAAACAGAAATTGTATCCCTTTTTCCTTTTTCCTTTTTCCTTTTTTCCTCTGGAGAAAGGTGTCAGTCATGAAACTAACCATTGCTCACCTTTATCCGGATGAACTTAATATTTATGGCGATTGGGGGAATATCATCACATTGCGCAAGCGTTTGGAGTGGCGTGGACATACGGTGGAATACCATCCGGTCCACGTGGAAGAGGAATATGACTTTACTCACGCCGACATTGTGTTTGGCGGCGGCGGCCAGGATAAAGGCCAGATAGCCGCGGCTGACGATCTACAAACCCGGCAGGAAAATATCAACGCCGCGATCCAGGATGACACCGTATTTTTGGCTGTCTGCGGCACCTACCAGCTCTTTGGTGAGAAATTTACTACGGCTACCGGAAGCGAGTTGCCCGGTATCGGAGTATTCAAGGCGGAAACCCACGGCTCAGACAATCGTTTAATCGGCAATATCGCGCTACAGACGGAGTGGGGTGAGTTGGTCGGGTTCGAGAATCATGGCGGCAAAACGTATTTGGAAGCGGGACAAAGCGCGCTCGGCCGGGTAATGTGCGGGTATGGCAATAATGGCGAGGATCGATTCGAAGGAGCGCTGACGAAAAATGTATTCGGAACGTATTTGCATGGGCCATTGCTACCGAAAAACCCCGTATTTGCCGATGAATTGCTGCGACGGGCGCTCAAGCGGCGGGGTAATGCGGCCACGCTTGAACCGCTCGATGACTCATTGGCCGAACGGGCTGTGGAAGTGGCTAAAACCCGTCCGCAATAACATTGACAGGGAGAAGGAAAATAGAAAAAGGGAAAAGGAGAAATAGAAATGGAAATAAGAAAGCTCCTTTTCTTCGTTATTTCTAGCAAACTTTGCAGGGTCTGACCCTGCAAAGTTATGTGAATAACTTTGGACAAGATTATGCAGCGAACATACAATACGTGTATGCCAAATGAGCTGACATTTATAACCAGTCATCCGGACAAAGCTGAACAATTGAGTTGGCATCTGGATTACCCTGTTACGAACTGTTATCTCGAGATCGAAGAGATACAGGGCGACTGCGATGTGCGCCGTATAGCCGAAGACAAAGCAGTGAAAGCATATACGCGGCTTAAGGAACCGGTCTTGGTTGAGGATGTTTCCGTAGCATTCCACGCGCTTGGGCGGCTGCCGGGGCCTTTTATTAAATGGTTTCTGCAGGATCTTGAAAGCGAGGGCTTATGCAGACTTCTCGATAATTACTCAGACAGAGAAGCAACCATCGATGTGTGCTTTGCACTATGTAACGGAGATGGAACAAAGTTTTTCTGTAGCTCCACAACCGGGGAAATAGCAGACAACCCGAAGGGAAGTAATGCGTTTGGAGTGAATGCCATCTTTATACCCGAGGGGTATGAACGGACATGGGGCGAAATGTCCGAAGAGGAGCAAAAACGTACTTCGGTTCGAAGGGTTGCCTTGCAACAATTACAAACGTATCTGCAGCGACTCGATTCTCAGTAAATCGTTATAGTTGCCGTTTGATTTCCCCGCATTTCAATCTTATTTCGAGGGGTGGTGTTGTAACTTCCGCATAAATAATTGTTCGGTTGGTACGCAATCGCACTAATCTTTGTTACAATAAGGTAAACCAATATACGGAGCCGCAAGTGATCGAACATTTATTTGGATCAAAAACCCGAGTCAAACTATTACATGTGTTTTATACCAACCCGAACCGCAGCTTTTACGTGCGCGAGGTAACCCGGAAAGTCGATGAACAAATCAATTCTGTCCGTCGTGAACTCTCCAACCTTTTGAGCATCGGAATCATCCGTTCGGATAATAGCGGGAATAAGGTATATTACGAAGTGAACCAGAAGCACCCGTACTACGAATCATTGCGCACTATTTTTACCAATGTCAGTGCCGAAAAAGAGCCAACTATTTCTTCGTCTACCGACTCCGCTTCCCGTTTCAAAGCCATCGGCAGTGTGGATTACGCGGCATTGAGCGGGGTATTTACCCGGGACGAAACGGCACCCGTGGATGTATTTATCGTGGGAAATGTAAATCGTAGTAAACTGGAAAATCTGATCGCGGAACTGGAAGAGGAAGAAGGTGAAGAGTTACGATATACCGTTCTTTCAAGGGATCAGTATGAGTACCGCAAGAATTTGAACGACCGGTTCCTTACTTCGGTAATGGATTCCAAGCTTACGGTAGTGGTGGACAAGATTAGTGCCGAGAAATCTTCAGAGAAGTCTTCACAGGAAAATACTGAAACGAAAAAGACTGAAGACAAAAAGCCCGGAACGGCTTCCACGCAAAAGAAGAAAACAAAGGCCAAAACGGCGAAGACAGCCAAGGAAAAGGAGTAAAACATGGAAATTACCCATTACGGTGGCGGATGCGTGTTTATCACGACTAAGCAATTAAAAATACTAGTGGATCCGGTTACTGGCGAGTACGGCCCCAACCCCAAAACAAAGGCCGACGTGGTGCTCTACACTCAACAATCCGACCAAAAAGTAGCGGCGACATCCAATATTACCATCTCTTCCCCGGGGGAGTATGAGATTAAGTCAGTAGCAATCGAAGGAGTGCCCGCTCGATTGCATACGGAAGAAGATGAAAACAAACTCAATGGAACCTCATATGTCATCAGCCATAATGATATTCGTGCTTTGGTAACGGGGAACATACACCCTGAGTTGTCCGAAAGCCAGGTAGAGCAATTAGACGGGATAGATATACTAGTGGTGCCAGTGGGCGGCCACGGATTGACGCTCGATAAAGACGGAGCTGCTTCGCTCGTTCGCCAATTCACCCCGGATTACGTGGTGCCGGTTCATTATGATGACGGAACGACTCAGTATCCGACACCCCAAGCCTCGGTGGATGAGTTTCTACAGGAAATGGGCGCTTCTGAAACCCAAACCCAAGAGAGCGTAAAAGTTACTTCGCGCGATACAAGCGAAGAAGTACAAGTAGTATCGCTGAAGGTGAACAAGTAGTCAGCTACTGTTATAGGCAGATATACATTTTGGTTTCAGGCTGTGAAAATCCTAAGTGTAGGTAGGTGTAAACAGCATTTTTAATGTTCGCCGGCACGAACATAGCTATGTTACTTTCTTGCATCAGATCTGTCGGCTGACAGCCTGGTGCTGGGCGGACTTAATTCATAATTCTTAATTCTTGATTCGAACCAACTATTTTTGTTCTGATTTCGGTTGTAAATGCTGGTAGCGCCCCTGCTTTTTAAGGGTGCGGATTCCTTGCGGGGTAATTTTCATAGTTACTTTTTTCCCGTCGAGCAGGAAAGTCTGTTTTTGCAAGTTCGGCTCCCACGCACGTTTGGTTCTGTGCTGCGAGAAGCTCACGTTGTGCCCGAACTGCTTACCTTTTCCGGTGATTTCACACTTGCGTGCCATGGGTAACTCCTTATTCTATATTCGTCCAAGAGAGAATAAACTTCAAAACTTAATCTTATCGTGTAGGAGGGGAGGAGTCAATATCTGTAATACTATGCTCGCATCCAGCGCATTGTATGCGTTATACTGAAACACCATGGAAATCGGTGTATTCGGGATTGTCGTTATACTGGCCACGTTGGCGGTGTCGGTGACATTGCATGAATTTATGCATGGCTATATCGCATATCAATTAGGCGATAACACGGCCAAACACAGCGGGCGTTTAACGTTGAACCCTTTATCGCATGTGGACCCGTTTTTAACGGTAGCACTACCGTTGATACTGGCTGTTCTGGGCGCTCCGCCATTCGGTGCGGCCAAGCCGGTACCGTTTAACCCGAGCAATTTCAGAAACGGGGAAACGGGGTTGGCTATGGTAGCCCTTGCCGGTCCATTAACAAACTTAGTCCTAGCGGCCATAGCAGGGGCGATATTCCAGATACTCGGGTTGAACCCGCTCGTAGGTTCTCTGGCAGGTGTTTTGCAATTATTTATAGTCGTAAACCTGGCATTTTTCGTATTCAACATGATTCCGTTTCCTCCGCTTGATGGTTCACGGGTACTTTATGTGTTGGCGCCGGAGCCGGTACGCCGGGTAATGCAGACCATAGAAAGCACCGGATTGCTGGGAGTAGGGATTTTTATTTTTGTCGGCTTTCCGTTAATCAGCCCGTTACTTGGTAATGCGATCGCTATTCTTTCGGAGTGGCTAACAGGGGTAAATATACTTACATAACCGCTACTACATGTTATAATAGAAATGTTCCCGCAATTAACGGCACGTGGGGCATTGTTTTTCTTAACATTTGTTTCTATCGGGAGTCCTATATCAGGCGGAACTGGCGATACGTTCGCGGTTTCGTTCTTGCGGACACCCACCTGTCATCGGCGGGAGAAACTGCTCCTGTGTCGGAGCGGGAACCAAAATCCGCCTTACCTGGGCGGATTTTTGCATACAACTTTCTTATGAATACGCAATAAAATGGTACATTGCTAACATATTAAAAGCTTGGTGCGATAGGCGGGTGGGCACACAGGCTCAAAGTTTATCGCACGTTTTTTGTGTGTATCCTTCCTGTGTTTCTCCCCGAGTCTGTCTGTCGCATCTCCTTCTTGTTATTTAGGAATACTTCGGGTAATCTTTCAGTTTTCATCTGCGCGTAATCCTCCTCTGTTAATCAGATAAATAAGTGCTTTACTCACTGTTTCTGAAGGAGTGCTGGCTACTTCAGTGAAAAAGGTGGCCAATTTTTGAGATTCCACTCCTTCTTGACCGGAGCCCGGGTACTATTTGAGGTATAGCTTCAGCTCTAGTCCTCTATAAATTTTCAAAATATAAATTAGATTCTACGATTTATTTACTACGTTGTGTTCTTTCGCGTTGTTCACAAAGTTTCGTTTGCCTGTGCTATAATCCGTGCTTAGTCGAAGCTCATCATTGCAAAGGAAAGTTGATATAGCATCCCGTGTAACATCATGTGACACGCCAGCTGTAAACTCCAAAAAAGCATACAGTTCGTCAGTGCCTACTTCGTTTTCTTCGTCCATCAATGCAACTATTACAGTAGCCGTAGCGTTTCGCAAACTTGCCCGATACTCATCTGCCTGTTCCGAAGTATCAAACACACGAGGGGCGTGTTCGGTTAAGCCCAATATCGGTTCAAGAACATCTCTATGTCTTTCCCGGAGCTCCTCCGCTGCTGCTTCCTGACGTTGTGCTTCTTCACGCCAGTTGTCTAGCGGCGATCCTATTGATAATTCCTGTCTTTCTTGAGCGGGTACGCCTTCCATAACGACCTCCTTGGTTATTGGTATATTATGATACCAAGTTTAAAACTAGGCAAGTAGCTGAGGAGTACTACTCGATAAGTGTGCGCTTATCCTGACGAGCTCAAAAGAGCGAAAGTAGATCAAAATTTGACTATATACACCATTCGGTGTTCTGTTATACTTACATCACCGACGCGAGGCCGGATTTCCGGTGGTCGTGGTACATAACTACGGCGTTAAACCCGGATGTACATTGACAGGCAGGCCCAGCAAAGTGAGGCCGGAGATTCTTATCCCGGAGTTTGCGGCCTCACTTTGTGAGGGAGAACGCATACAATCGACCCCAAAGGGGGTATCAGCATGTTCGAACGGTTTACCGACCGATCCCGCCGGGTTGTGGTACTTGCCGATGAAGAAGCCCGGATGCTCAATCATCAAAACATCGGTACTGAACACATCCTGCTCGGGCTCATCCGCGAGGGCGAGGG
>CAZXAD010000029.1:0-8794 GCA_964638825.1 uncultured Candidatus Saccharibacteria bacterium
TGGTGTTCCTGTACGTGGGGATTCTGCAATGTGGTGGTTAACCCGCCGGCCGCTTCGAATTTATCCAGGTTTCCCGCCAAGGCTTCCGCTTGTTCTTTGCTGGCCATTCCCGCCCACAACGGATAATACCCCGCCATGGACCACACCCGGGATTGTTTGCCGGTTTTATAATTATAGTCGAAGTAAAAACCGGCTTTCTCATTCCATAGATGCTCATCCACCTGTTCACAGCGCTCCTGTGCGCGGGTTTGCCACTGCTCCGCTTCTTGGGGTTTACCCATTATGAGCGCGCTGCGGGCGAAATCAGTTTCGTACTTATACAAAAGCGCGTTCAAATCAATGGGGATGTACTGGAGCGACCTTCCATAAAACCGTGTCGTATAATCCCACCCGCTTTCAGCTTCGGCCAGCGCATCGATCAGGTTGGTTTCATAATTCCGGCTCAGTCCTTCAAATACCTGACGCCAGTGCGGCTGGAGCGTCCCCCGCCATACAAGCTCATACTCTTTTTTGACTAATTCCATGCGGGGAGCCAACCATTCTTTGCTCCCGCCGCTGTCATACAGTTCGAGCAGCAATGAAGAAAGAAACGGTGGCTGGGAGCGGGCAGTCAAATATATCCGGTTGCCAGATGGGACAAGCCCGAAACGTTGTAATAAATACAGTAAGTTATCGGCTAGTTCATAGGCTTGTTTATGCCGTTTTGTCCCCATTAATCCAAGAGTGATGAAATAGGTATCCCAATAGTACAATTCATTGTGAATAAATCCTTTTTGCGGACAACTCCCCGGAACAAAATACGGATACGGCAGCCCGACCAACGTATCCTCGTCTTCAGTGTGAGTACGTTCCAGCTCCTTCCACGTAGCTTCTACATACCCGAGCGCCCGCTCCATGTCTTCCGTATTAAGCGAAGGTGGCGGCAGCAATGGACTGCTGGTTTTTGTCTTCGGTTGTTGTTTCCTGAGAGAACCCGTACTCATGTTGTTCCTACTATAGCGCTTATGCCCACATCGGGCAAAGCCGCTACAGTGTGCTGTATTTAAATTAATTAATAATCAGCAAATTTGCAGACAGAATCTGTCGGATACTCCTTCACCATTATCGTTTTAGGTGTCCAGCATATCAAAATAAGTTTAAATGAAAACGTGGCAGAGTAAGTGATGGAGAAAAAGATGGAGACTTACCATCAATTTGATTGTTACCATCGCAACTCTGCCACGTACGAGATTACCTGCCTAATCTTACTCTTCTAATCCGGTCTCCTCTGAGGGTAAGGAATAGCCGTACCTCTCTAATGCTCGCTCGATTTCCAGAACATCAGCGGTGGTCATTATGCCGAGCAAACTCTCGTCGGTATAGTGGATAAGGTCTCCCAGCGTCACCGGGGGACTTGAAGTCAGGTGGTTGTTCAAACTCTCTGCCACTCGTGTAGACAGAAATCTGTCCACTGGCGTTGTTGTTGACACATTCAACGGCAGTTCGCCGAATGTCATCACCGAGTCCGCAGCACGTGACGGCTCGGATTGACTCTCGATATCAGAATCGAGATGGAGCGCCTCGATTGTCACCCCTTTTTTGCCAACGAATATGTTGAGTAGCTCACTGGCAATCTCGCCGTCGATTGTGAGCATGACGTGCAGCCGGTATTTCATACCGATTCCTTTCCAGAAGAAACTTTCAAAGTGCAGTTCAGGCGGGCGCAACTACCAGTAGGTAGAAGTGATATTATTATAGTATCAAAACTATTTAATGTCAAAAATTACACCGGCGTGACTGGAGTTTTGTTTTATTTATTTAATTTGTTGTAAATTTATGTATATGGCATTCCTGTAAAATTTAAAAGAGTATGGGAAAGTGACTTCCATACTTTACTTCACGACGAAAATTGTCTGCGAGTTTTTCAAGAGTATTCCGTTACTTTCAGACTTTCGATAATACGCACATGGGTTTCATTAGCCGGGTCGAACTTGCCGGCAAACAGCTCGTCGAAGGCCTCTTCGTTACCCCTGTTTTGTTCTAGATACTGCCACATTTGATAGTTACCGTTGAAGTAGGCCAAGTCTTTGGTGAACACTACCCCCGGCATCTCAGCTGGTGTACCCCTAAAAATCCGTTCGCATTGCCGATATGCTTGCTGTTTGGATTTTTTAATAATATCGTCAGTCGATTGTTGATTTTCTTGATCGGAAAGACGATTCACGGCTTCACGCCGCCACGCTATCTCGAACGTGTCCCGGAAATCACGCGGCGTTCCATCGAGCCCGAGCGCCAACCCGGTATTCAAATAATGCTGCACGCCGCGTTCCTTCGGTTGTCCGTTTAAAAGTTGCTCCATTACCACGCCCATACCTTCTTCGGCGTCATAGTAATCCGCGAGTCCCTGAGATAGTACCAGTAAACCGCTTTGTTCACCATTCAGCGACCGTAAAAGATGCACCCCTCCCTCATGCACGACTTTTTCGCGCATTTCCCGGTGCGACATATTGCTTCTCTTGCCGGGAATAATTATCTTCTTTTCTTCCGCCCTCACACTGATGCCGCCAGTGGTGTCTTGTACTTCTACTTGCCATTCATGATCGGGGTCATACTCTTGGGATCGCAAAACATCCAGAACATCTTCGAACACACCAGCCATTTGATCGGGATTAAACTCTTCCTGATCTTCGGGAACAACCGCTAAAAGAGGGGCGAATTTTTCATGCACCCGCTCCTGGTAATGGTCGATGAGCGACTGCGGAGGCGTAAGAACTTCGGTTTGAGATTCCTCGGTTTCGGGTAGCATTTGGAGCAATTCCCGGGTGATTTCTCCGCTATGTTCATCTATATCTTCTACTTGCTCCGCTTTCATGCGCAATCGGTTTGTTAATGTAGTGAAAATAGACCGATCGGGTACGCCGTAAATCGCTGCGCTTTGCTCTCCGAATTCCTGGCCGAGTGATGTGTTGTCCGGTTCACTCTTGAGTTTATCAGCAGTCATTAAAAACATGGTTTCGGCTTGTTTGCGCGTGATAAAGTCAGTGTAGGCATCGTACAATACGCTCCCCGGAGTTGTGCGCGTCTCAATTTCCTCCATAGTGCGCGATAAACGATCGTTCTGCTCCAGGAGGTCAGAAGTATTCAAATTCGGTAAATCCAAGTGAGGATTGCGGGTTTCTCCTTGCAGAAAAGACTTTTTCTGTTCTTCTCGGTAGGTTCCATCGCCTTTGAATGACTCGATCAGGCCTACTGTAGAAGCTCCTAACCATTCCTTCTCCCATCCGTGTATAGTTTCCGGTGAAGGAGAAATTTCCGATTGGGGTTGAAGGGTTGGTTGTTTTTCCAGATCTTTTGGCATAGAAAGTATGCTACCCATTATATAACCTTAACTAATATATGTCAAATTAGTGGCAGTACGCTCTGCGGCTAACCGTATACGCAGTGCGTCATGCACAGTCACAGTACTAGCTTTATCCAAAAAAACGTTTAAGCAGTCAGGTCTCTCGGGTTAACATTGTGTTTTAGCAATACGGGAACCATCTCCTTTAATAACGGCTTCAAAGTTTCTTCTTCCAGTTGTACCCCGTAGTCACCTTTTTCCCGACTGAGAAACGGTAATTGCTCGTAGTAAATTACCGCCTCTTTGGCTTGAGTAAATTGCTCCGCGTGCGTGATGTGCTCGAATTGCGAAGACCATTCTTCGCTTTCGCTGAATTCCGTTATGGCTTCAATAATGTCTTCATATTTACTTCCTTCTTTACCGACTCTTTTCTCCGCCATTTGCGCCATAGCATCACTACCATGTGGACGAGACATGGCGAGTATTCCCTCAAGTTGTTCGTCAGGAATAAGATACACGTAGAAATTGCTCGTTCCGCTTTCCCATTCATCAATCTCTTCCCGTATCCGCTGTATTTCCGCTTCTTCCGGTGACGGGTATCGTTCATTGCTCATATATTCTCCTTTTAGGCCACCCTTGTTCTTTTAGCCGTGCTGCATACTACACAACATGAAATTATATTATATAACTAACCTAAGGTATATTCCATTACTCCATTTCCAAAGAGCGGAGACGATTGAGCGCAGCTGCCAATTCAAAGCGGCGGAATTCGGCCAGATCGCCGGGCCTGCCGGGCATAAGCACATCGTACCCATGTTCTACTACTTCCGCCTCTACCTGATCGAGTGCGTGAGTAAGCGTGCTTCCATTTTCCAAAATCTTTTTTATATAGACTAATCCCTGCGCGATCGCCCGCGTCTGGCTCGAATCTACCAATTGCTCTACACCGGCTAGATCTATATCTTCGGAGCCGAATTGGATATGCCGCTTTCCCCGGGTTTTAACGTTGACGGACTTCTTGCCTTTGGCTGGATTAATGGACTCAGCACGCGGCGTACGGCTGGCAACCGTTCCGAACGCGTCACCACCCTCGGCGGTGCGTTCAGCCCGGTACGTATCGGCGATCTCTTTGGCACGGCCGGTAACGTCATGCGGCTTAAAATCTTCCATGGCGATCACCGTATCGGCATGCTCGAAATAATCGCCACTGCCACCCATGACCACAACCGTGGATACGTCGAGATCCGTATACAACTGTCTGATCTTATCAACGAAGGGGGTAATCGGCTCCTTGTCCTTGGCGATCAATTCCTGCATCCGGTGATCGCGTATCATGAAATTGGTAGCCGAGGTATCTTCATCAATGAGTAGCGTTTGAGCTCCTACCTCCAGATACTCCATGATGTTAGCCGCCTGGGAAGTACTCCCCGATGCGTTTTCCGTACTAAATTCCGCGGTTGAGGCGCCGCCGGGCAAATCCGCGATAAACGGCGAAATGTCGACTCCGGCCACGCTGCGGCCGTCTTCGGCCCTGATTTTTACCGCTGCCGGATCAGTAACCACGAATTCACGCCCATCGTCAGGACGATGATTATAGATTCCCTGTTCAAGCGCTTTTAACATGGTGGATTTTCCATGATATCCACCGCCCACGATTAATGTTACCCCCGCCGGGACCCCCATACCGGTAATGGGTTCACTATTCGGGCGTTCCAGTTTTACCCGTAACGACTCAGGCGCTTGAAATGGCACGCCACCTTCGCCCATAGGCCGCTCATCCATACCGCTGCGCCGTGGCAATAGCGCCCCGTCCGGCACGAACGCTATGAGATTACGGTCTGAGAGCTGGGAACGCAAGCTGTCGGCATCTTCCACGGTTTGTATGTGCCGGTATAACGCTTTTTCGTCCAATGCTCCGTACATCAGTGCCTCAGACACTACGCGGGGTAGTGACTCCGTAAGCATGGATGCGGCTTGTTGGCCGAGTACCCGGCGGCCCTGGGCAGGCAGTCCGGCCGTGAATCGCACCTCTACGTTCTTATCATCTATAAACACGGCCGTACGCTCCAATACCTGTTGCCCGGGCGCATCAATGGCCATATCGCCGCTCTTACCGCTGCCGCGATGTTGATTTACATTCCTTAAGGTATAGTTAAATATTCGCGCTATGTAATCACGCACCGCCACTTCCCGGCTTTTCGAATGGTATGTATCAGCAGAGAACTGGGCCGCATCCTGCGGTACCCACACCCGCAGACGGCTGGGCGCGGCAAACGGGTCTCCCTGTACATGATCAACGCGTAACGTAAAATCCTGGAATTCGTATTCCTTTTCCTGAATGTCCTTGTACGCTTTGTACCCTTTTCCATCGATACGATGTAAATCGCTAATGAGATCCTGGCTGAATGGCATACACACCTTCGTTAATTCCTTTTTGCTCCACCTTTTAATTATAACGTTCATTCCCAAGGAATGGACAATCCGCGCGAATATTCAAAACCTGCTTACTCTCAAAAATGTACTCAAAATTAAACCGGTAAATCATGATTTACCGGTTTATCCGCAACTGTTTTAGTCCTTGCTGTCGTGGTATTCCCTGACTAAGGTAGCGGACATTTCGCTCATAGCCGACTCATACTCCAGAGTGCGTCCTGTCACCATAGCGCCCGTTTGTTTGAGCACCTCCAAATCTTCATTGAATGCACGGCTGGCCTGCCCCGGCCCTATATCAAGTACACCATAATTTGAGAAGTAATATTCCGCCCGACAACCAAGTGAATAGTCATTATCCAGCATTGGCACCACAGCCGGCGGTTGCCAGTACGGCTCCAATAATTTTTTACCCTCAGCAGTCGTTTGTAACCCTTTATACCACTGCACGTATTCGATATAGGCAGCTTCCCGTGCTCCGTGCGTTGGACCTGACTCCATCTCTTCTGCCAAAAAGAGATATTCAGGGTTGCCCGAATTCAACCACTCTTGTTCTAATTCAATTGCCTGCTCTGGGTGGACCGCCCGAACGACATACAACCAGAAACTTAAGTAATCCGCTTGCGACCATCCCGGTACTTTGCCTAACTCGCTCGGAAGAAGTATTTCATTCCGCGGTGCACCGTACGCGACTAACCCTTGCTCGGCTAAGTCCCTGGCAACCGCGTTATTACGCTGGATGGCTTCACCTTTGTCCACGCCGTCAAACCGTGTGTACCCACCGGTCGTAATAGTCGTGCTTAAATACCACAATCCCGGTGGCACGTCATACACTCCCCGCCGCCGGCAATATTCGGTATACCCGGCCGCCGGGGAGTGTTCGCCGTTTTCTATAAATTTCCAGCATTCGCTGTGCGGCAATACCTCTTGTTGCTGCTGTTTTTCAGGAGATTTCATATTAATATTTTGTATTTTCTTCCTGCGTGTTGCAAGCATAAGTTGTCTTTACTGAATTCGTGGATATGTGGATATGCAGAACACTTGCCAACGCGTTACAAGATAGTGAATTATATTTTGAGTTCTGTTGGTTAGTTTAACATTATTATTGTAATTCTGAATCTAGATAATTCTTTAGTTGTTTCTTTACATATGATCGACCACTACCACTTTTAAGAAATCTTTCTCTTCCTAGCGCATCTTTTTTGTTCAGATATCCTTCGAAGTAAATTAGCTTCCACGGTCTATCGTGCTTGGTAGAGATATTGCCTCCCTCATTATGTTTCACTGCTCTTGCTTCTGGATTTGTGCTGTAGCCAATGTAAAATTTTTGATTTGTTTCAGATTGCAAAACATACACATAATGCATGAAGACAGTATGACACAAAGTAATTAAAAAGCCCCGTAAAATTCGCTAACGCTCACCACGGGGCACGTAAAATTGCTATCTATAACTGTAATTCTTGTGGCTGTGCCACATGATTGCTATATGCTAAAACGAACGGAGTGAAGTTTTATAGATAGCAATTTTACGTGGTGGAGCTGCGGGGAATTGCACCCCGGTCCGCAAGGTAACTCACTACTCTTCTACAAGCGTAGCCGGCTTTGAAAAAATCTGACAGCACAAGTTCTGCGGGAGCCGGCCTCCTCTTACTCATGCCGCGAGCCGAGATATTTCAGTATGTATTTTCGGCGCTATACATACCTACACCGAATGATATGACACCGGTTTACCCCGAGCTTGTCGAGGTGTTAGCCGTTATTCGGCATCACGGTACCGATGGCCACAGTAGTTAAGCTGTGACAGTAGCGAGAGCGGGCAGCCTGAAAGCATCGGCTACATTAGCAACCTTTTCTTCCAGAGCTTCCTTCATCTTTGTAACGTTTGCACGTATTGTAGTGATCCATCTAACGTGTAGATCAACCCGGCTTGCAAAGTAGCTTGTTAAGGTTCTTACGTCGAAGCTTATCAGCCCCATCAAAGTAAACTATAGCATTTTTAAACCAAAACTGCAATAAACCCACCCCTGCAAACAGTGGCCAGCTCTCACTGCTCCCATTTTTTTGCTACAATAAACCATAACTATTATGGCGGAGCAAATGGAGGATACCGGTAACAACACCGTTTCACAGGTACGAAAGCACTACTACCTGGACCAATACGTCGTTATCGCACCTCAGCGCAACAAGCGGCCACGCCAACGCAACCACCATGCCGCGGTTAGCCAAAAATCCGAAGACAGCCATCCAATAGAAGACACTCCGGTTATTTATGAATACCCCTCCCAGAGAGACGAAGCGTGGAGCGTCAAAGTAATCCCGAACGCGTACCCGGCCTTTGAAGCTGATAATCAGTATGCATGCGGACAGCAGGAGATCGTACTTGAAACACCCCAGCCCGACACTCCGTTTTATGCCTTGTCAGTCGCGGAAATAGAACGGGTACTCTCCACCTATCAACACCGTGTATCTGAACTCGGTAGTACGCACCCGTATATCAGTGTATTCAAAAACCACGGCGAAGCTGCCGGTGCTACGCTTGATCACACCCATTCGCAAATTATCGCCACGGATATCATCCCGCCGGACGTACTGCGGGACCGTGACGCGTTGACCCAGTACCAATATATGCACCGGACTTCCGCCGTCTGCGATGTGATCCGCCGTGAACTGACTGAAAATACCCGCATCGTCGCCCCCACGCGGCATACCACTACCCTGTGCCCGTATGCCAGCCGCTTTCCGCTGGAAGCGTGGATTATTCCCCACCGGCAAACCCATTCGATCACGGACCTCTCGGAAGAAGAAATCCATTCTCTGGCAGATCACCTCAAAGGAGCAACGGTCGCATTGGCAAGCAGCGAAATCGACTTCAATTACTATTTAATGGAGGGCATACCCGGCTATTACAACCACTTCTTCATCAAGATAGTGCCGCGGATTTCTCCCCGCGGAGGGTTTGAACTCGATACGGGAATGGATATTAACCCAGTGTCGCCGGAATACGCCGCCCAGTGGTACCAGAAACACATCAAGGTACCACATGCT
>CAZXAD010000030.1:0-1712 GCA_964638825.1 uncultured Candidatus Saccharibacteria bacterium
CCGGTACTTCAACCTGTCCATGGATAGGTCACTCGGTTTCGGGTCTAATCCGCAGTACCATATCGGCCTGTTCAGCCTCGCTTTCACTATGGCTCCCCCAGCACCTGAAATTCAGAACAGTCCTAATCGGACTGCAGTGATATTCAGATCGAATCGCTATTCAACCTGTTTCTCTGTTTCTATCAACTATCGCAATGATATTAATCATTGCCTGCATTTCAGATGCTGGGTTAACCGGGCACTGCAAATTAACTCGCTGGATCGTTCTACAAAAAGCACGCCGTCACCCGCCAAAAGGCGGGCTCCGACTGCTCGTAGGCACACAATTTCAGGTCTATTTCACTCCCCTTGCGGGGTACTTTTCACCTTTCCCTCACGGTACTTGTTCACTATCGATCGTACATCATATTTAGCCTTGGAAGGTGGTCCTCCCGGATTCAATCAGGGTTACACGTGCCCCGATCTACTCGAGATAAAAATTATAAGGTCAGCCTGTTTTCGTATACGGGGCTATCACCCTCTCCGGCAGTTCGTTCCAGAACTTTCTACTAACAAGCTGATTTTTTACCTTATAAGATGGTGACAGCCATCTTTCACCCACACCTTTTGCAAGTACACAAGTAATATCACATCCGAAGACGTGTCTATTGCTTAATGTACAGACAAAAGGTGGAAGGGTTTTATATTCTTATCTCACAACCCGATATAAACATTCGCCTGTCAGCTTATTCGCTCCTCACTCACGTTCGTCGCTTAAGGAAAATAGGAAAAGGTAAAAGGAAAATGGGAGTTTGCATTCCCTTTTTTCCATGTTCCTTGTTCCGTTTTCCTGCTTCGAACGTGAGTGAGAAGCGAAAATTTATATCGTTTGGACTATTTCCCATTCGCTCACCGCTACTAAGAAAATCGCATATGCTTTCTTTTCCATCAGGTACTAAGATGATTCAGTTCCCTGAGTTCCCTCGCAGTATCCTATATATTCAGATACCGGTAGACAGACATGACTCTGTCTGGGTTTCCCCATTCGGACATCCCCGGATCACAGCTTGTTTGGCAGCTCCCCGAGGCTTATCGCAGCCTACTACGTCCTTCTTCGGTGAATGTACGTCTAGGCATCCCTTGTGTGCCCTTGCTCGACTTTTGCATTTACTCGACAATTACTAAAAATAGCAATTATCGAGATTTATATTTACACCAATTTGATTAGCAATTACAACAGCTATTGCTAATATTTGTTAACGTCCCGGCATCTTGCCTCAACAAAAAGCAAGAGCTCATATGCTTCCCGGTTATCTTACAATAAAACCGGCGAACATATGGTCTCTTACAGCATCTTTTAATATAGCACGTTTTATTTTGCTATGTAAAGAGTCCCGGGAAGGAAATACGAGGGGGCTAGAGTGGTGGTTTTACCCCCGTATTTCCTAGGCGTTTTGACTCCTAGAATGTGCTTATTGCCGAGGCGGCTTGCTATCGCTCGGGCCCGTATTCGGTAGTTCCTCTTCTTCTGATTCCGGTCCGGTTGTCGGTGTTTCTTCCGGTTCTGATTCATCTTCCTGCGGCTCAGGCTCTGGTTCTTCAATAGTAAGCCCGTTGACGAGCTGATCGTTAAACTGTTCCCCGTTCACGGTTACTGAGAGGTGAATCGTATATGTTCCCGGGGCTAATTCATCGGAAACGGTCGTCTCCCATGAACCGTTCTCATCCACGGT
>CAZXAD010000030.1:1812-8652 GCA_964638825.1 uncultured Candidatus Saccharibacteria bacterium
GCCTGTGAAGCGAAATACCACCACACGCCTCCGCCTATCAGCGCGAGCACTAATACCACGGCTAATATTATGAGCCATGGCTTGCCGTTATTCTGCGGCTGTTGAGGAGAAACTTCTGTTTCGCTTGAAGGTGGCGGGGGTGGAGGCGGTGTCGCCTGCAGCTTTGAGGGTTGCTCGTTATCGCTGGCATCCTCGGGCGGAGGAGTTTCAGGCTGGTAAGGAGCATTCTGCGCGGTTGATTCATCTGATTCCTGTTCGGGAATATTAGCCCCCGGACTAGCTAAATTAACCGCGGCGGAGTTATATTGCTGGTCTTCTTCCTGGTTTAGCACGCTCGTGTCCACCTGCGGTTTTTCCGCTGTGGCCGTGGCTGAACCTTGGGCCGGCTGGCTCTGATCAGATTGCGCTGCCGCGCTTTGGCCGCTTTGATTATTCGATGGGCTTACTTGGGATTGCTTGTTCGCTTGTTCTTGGTTTGCCATAAGATTATTTCAACATTTTTAATTTAGTTTTTATTTTTATGATATGATCTTTAGACCTTTAAACTTACATTATACATATTGCTCATTGTTTGTCAAATAACCTATTGTTGCGAAGCTTGAATAGACGGCCTAATGATAATCATTATTGTACCGGCACTTCCGTAGGTACTTCGATATGTATATGATCACACGAATCTGTAATAAACCGTAGGTTTCTCCTGGTATCTTCAGGAATGAGTAGTGGTACCTCCCTGCAGTTGATCTGGCCTATCGCAGAACCGGCCGGTAAGTATTCGTCTATCATTTGGAGCAGTTCTCTGTCTTTATCGGTATTACCGGTAGACTTTACTCCGTCCACTCTACCTATATCGAATGCATGGCCGCCGCCGGCTTTGTAATGGGAGCTCGCCTTGCCCGACTTAGTGAGTACCCCTGTACAGTTTCGGTTGAGCGAGGTTATGTAGACCTCGTGGTGGTTCGATATTTCCGCCAGCGCACCAAGTACATAGTGATTGATATTGCATGAGGTATCCCCGTTGGCTATAGCTTCTATCTGTTCCATATAACGAGGATCGCCTGTTACGTTACCCGAACGTAGTATATGTTGAGCATATTCCTGGCGGTTAGCCGGCTTTTGTTCCGCTTTTTGTTCCTGCTTTGGTTCGGATTCTGGTTTGGATTTGGGCTCTGGCTGTGAAGTTGATGCCTGTTCGGCTTCTTGTTCTGACTGTTGTTCTTTCTGTTCTTGCGCGTCTTCGGGCTTCGGTTCCTCGGCAGTGTGGTTTTCAGATTTGTCAGTTTTGTCAGCAACTTCCTCACCCTTCGTATTTTCTTCATCTTCTGTTTCGTTCCCGCTCGTTGTGGACTCAAATCTTAATACATTTCCCAACGAATCAGTAATATCTTTGTTGATTTCCAAAGCTACATCTTTATCATTTAACACTTCGGGGTGCTCTTCTGTAGATTCTTGTTGAGGTTTTTCTCCAGATTGGCTATTAGTTTCTTTTTGCTGATTCTCAGTAGTTTCAGTCTCAGTATTTACAGCTACTTCTGTATCCTCTACACCAGGCTCGGTATCCGGTTTGGGTTCTAACGTAGATTCAGGTTCTGGAGTAGAGCGGTTTTTATATTCATTAAATGCTTGGCTAGCAGCCAGTTCCCGCTTGGACGCGTGAGGTACACCCGGTCTTTCAAACTTGTTCATAAAAACATCGGCGGCTTCTTGCGGTGTATCGGTTTGCTTTAAGTAATCTAAAGCTGCTGACTCAGGACCGCTTAATTCGTGTCTCAAAAAACCGATATTGGCCGCATCGTTAGCCGTATCCTCCCAACTCGACATGTAGCCATTTTCTATAGCCCAGTTTATAAAACGTTCTTTCCGCCCGCCCGTCCACTGAGCCCAACCATAACCACCAGTATTCTGGCCAGGTGTAATCTGTCTGGGCGCACCGGTGCCTCCCCCGCTAGGTAAGTATTCGTTAACGTTAGGCGGTAAGTCTGCCCCGCCGGACTCAACCATGAAGTTGCCGACTACTCCTGATGCCTGCTCAGGTGTTAATTCAAAATCCTCGATTAAGTAGTCCATCAATGCGGTCCGTCGCTCTTGGGGGGATTCGCCAAGTGTTACGTCGCAAATATTTTCCAAGTGTTCAACCTTGATATGTAATAACTCTCCCTCCTGTAGTGTATCCTTGTTGAGCATTTTAGTAAGCTTATTTACTTCACTGTTAAACGGATCCCGCCCGCAGTGATCCCGCAATATATTCTCACTGATTACCCAGGAGTTATCAGTTTTCTCTCCCGACATAGCTTTTACTTGATAAATAGTTTCCGTCCGCTGTAAATGGCCTGCGGGGAGGTCATATTTTTCCGAAAGATCAACTAATGAAGAACTGGATTCGGCTGATTCATTTCCATTAGCTTGCTGCTCATTCATACTCTCTTCGGTTGCCGCCTCCTCTGCCTTGGCCGAAAGAGTTGCATCCTCTTCCATTTGCGACATATACTCAACCGCTTCTACATTCACACTGGTTGACCCCTCTAATTCGGAATCAGACAGCATCTTATTAACTTGTGTGCCAGCGCCCAGAGTACCAGTTATAGCCAACACAGCCGCTGTCTTTGCAACGCGGGAACTATGTACCCTTTCAGGCAAAGTTCGATGAGTAACTTCTTCCGGAGATTCCGTAGTAGTTTCAACGGGTTCTCTAAAAGGGGCAGTGCTAAATGCACTCGTGACTTTCGTCGCCTTAATGCTTAACCGTCCGGCGACACGGCCGACACGTTGAGTGAAAGGGTCTTTTTCGGCTTTAGTTTCGGTTGCCTCGTACGCTACTGTCGCCTGCTCTTCTTCGGAGTGATCATCAGTTTCAGTGTCGGCGTTGGCTTCGGCTTTCGCTTCTTCTCCACCTTCTTCCGGGGAGAGTAGACCCATTTTTATTAAACCGTCTTTGCCATAAGTCCGACGCACCCATTCCTGTACACTTTCAAATATCTCTCGGCTTGTAGCTTCGTTATTACCAGTTTCTGAGGTTTTATTTGATTCCGCACCAGTGGCTGTTTGTTCCTCATACTTAGCATAAACAGACTGCTGCGGGACAGCATTAGTATTCGTTTCGTTGGTCAGATGATGCGCTAAACTCTCCCGATTAACTCCAATATCATATGAGAAAGAGTTACTGCTTTCCTCTGAAGAATACTGGTAGTTAATACGCGGTGACTGCCCCAACGATTCCCCGCTGGTAGCAGTTACTGCTGTATACTGGTTATTAGATTCGACACGTTCGCGTGAATCCGTTTCAGGTATAGCCATTTGCTATTCCACCTCATATATTATCGAATATGAGCAAAGAATACCATAAGTTTTACTTTAAGTCAAGATTATATATTAATAATGTATTTGATGCGTAAAAGCACCTAAGACACCTATAAGGAGAGTTTTTACTTTACCTTAATCAGATATCAAGATATGGATAATTTTCTGGTATTTCTTTGGCTTTCATCGTATCTTCTGTTTCTTCCGCTATTCCGAGCATAATATCCAATTCTTCTTCCGTGTACGGCCCTTCAGGATGTTTTATGGTCGCTCCACTTGAAGTCCGCACTATATCCCCTACATGGGCATTGAGCCATCTATCATTTTGTTCGAAAACTTTCGGGGCAGCACATATGAATAGCCGTGTCATATACGGGCTGCACCTGCGGTGGACGCAAAATAAAACTTCTGTATCTAACAACTCTTCGGGGTCATCGTACCACGACTTTTTTACCGCTTTTGCAGCGATACCGGTTTCTAACAACGCAACGTGGTTTCTCTGTGCAATACCATCGAAGTCTTGTAGGTTTTGCTCCGGATCAACCTCCGTTAACGCTTCAAGACTAACAGGAAATGCCGGTTCTAATGCCGGTTCTTTCGTCTCGCTCATTATGGTTTATATTGTAAACCATGAATCAATCGGTGGGTATAGATAAGAAACAATTTTACGTGGTGGAGCATGTCGGATTCGAACCGACGACCTCCTGCGTGCAAGGCAGGCGCTCTAGCCAACTGAGCTAATGCCCCGTATTGATCCAGTATTCAGTATAGAGTATTGCGTATACGGCATAAAGACTCCTCTGGAATTCGTATGAGAATCCCGTCGATCTATATATACAAAACTCACGATCGTGAACTACGTATAAAGACTTGCCTGAGTTAACCATGCCTCAAACTTCTCTGACTGCCTCGAGTGCACTGAATGGAATCGACCCGCAAAATCGCCGGTATTTACCGGTAGTGGCCTTTGGCTTTCTTAACTACATGTACTCCGACACTTATAAGCGCAAGAAGCCCGAGGGCGATGGCAGTAACGTGAACCGCTTCAGATGAAAGGACAAAAACGTTGGTCATTACTGCTATTACAAATAATGCCCCGATGGTAAGCGTAAAAATCCTGTGTTGTTTCGGTCTCATTAGCCCCAGTATATCAAATGGAGCAATAACCGTAAGCAGTGTGGAGCAGTATTTGTTAATTTGAGTAAATTAAGACTTATTACTTTTAATGTACTTGTTGGTCACGTAAAGTTCGCTGTGCTCACCACGTGACACGTAAAATTACTCTCTGTAATTTCCTGTGGCTGTGCCACGTGATTGCTATATGTTAAAACGAACGAAGTGAAGTTTTATAGATAGCAATTTTACATGGTGGGCCTGGATGGACTCGAACCATCGACCTCTTCATTATCAGTGAAGCGCTCTGGCCACTGAGCTACAGGCCCCTATAGAGAGTATTTTGTATAACGTATTATGTATACAGTATAAACCAAATTACATTAATATGTTACTAAACACCATGTAAAAAGTATAAAGAGCAACACTCCCGCTCTTTATAAAACATTTACCTGTATACATCCCCTGAACAATTATATTTTAGCGGATAGCCCAATCACCTTACAAGCTACAAGTTTGCAGAAATTTCCCGCTCAAGCTTCCAAGTGCGCGAATTCTAGCTATTTATCCCTCCCAGTCTTCGATGACGAGCTTATTGCCGCTGCGCCGTACCGTTACCTTTTGCCGCTCCTGCCAGCTTAATTTCCGCACGAGCTCTATCGGCAAGCTGATCGTGTACGTTCCCGTGTTCGTCTTTTGTAAGCTTCGAATATGCTGTTTTCCGGCCATTCGTACACCCATTGTTTATGTTCCTCCCTGTTAATTAATATAAATATATGATTTAAATCATATTTAAATATGATTTTAGTATATATGGTTATCGGTATTATGTCGAACGTTACAAAATTATGTTCAATATACCAGCCCGGCCTAATAAGACCGGGGAGAATTTTACTCGGACAATTTTGATAACTTAGATCGTGCAGCATAACCAGGCCACCTTGTGCAAAGCACAGGTGGACCGACCTTGGGTTAGTTCCGGGTATTAAGCGGAACGATATTCCCTAGAAAGGAGGTAATCCATCCGCACCTTCCGATACGGATACCTTGTTACGCGACTGTTTTATCCCTTATTTCTAAGGGTGTCGGACCATATCTTCATCCGCCTTTCGACGGAGCCAACGTATGGCCTCTACGGGGTCAGGGCAACTTATATGCCATACATTCTAATATGTATGGTTTAATAAGTGTTTCAAAAGCAGAGTAACTTTTCTGTCGCACATACAGTCTGCTGCCTTTACTGTCAGAATTAACGGTCGTTTCGACGTTGTAACTCTGCAGTTGCTGGCACAGTACTTTAATGCTTTCAGCAGAAAAGTTGTGCACGGAAAAATTGACTGTTTTCCGATGTTTGGTACCGTCATCCATAAACCAAATCGCTGCCATTAACGGTGTTAACCGAAAATTTTTTACGATTTGCTTGTCAAACGCATACCAAGCATATCTCATACGAGTAATTTCGGAATGTCCTACCGTACCAAAACGGTAAGAATCATGCGCACGACAATATTGCGGTTGGTTTATACAAAACCTTTGCAACTGCGCATATTTCCATTCCACGTACTGCTTATGACAGGCAGCGTGCTCGATGCGTAATCGATATTGTTTGCCTGCTTTCTGCAACGAACCATCACCAATCAAACAACCGGCCATTACTTCTCGCTCGTAAGCGGTAAATGCAAGTTGTTTCATGGTATTAGCGACTTTCGTATGAGACACCGCTCTACTTTCTAGCCCGACTTCCCTCGGTATTGCCCTACACTTGTTATTTGTTCATAGTATACCGAACAAATTACAAACAAGCAATCGGGGTTCACCGATATAGTTGGATTTTCTCGACAGGATTGCTCCTGAAGGAAGCCGTTAAACTTCACCCCAATCACTGCCCCTGTCTTCGGCCTACCCGAGGGCAGGACTTCGGACATTGACAGCTTTCGTGATGTGACGGGCGGTGTGTACAAGACCCGGGAACGTATTCACCGTAGTGTGCTGACCTACGGTTACTAGCGATTCCGACTTCATGGAGGCGAATTTCAGCCTCCAATCCGAACTGGGACCGGCTTTGATAGGTTTTGCTCCGCCTTGCGGCTTAGCGTCCCATTGTACCGGCCATTGTAGCGTGTGTGTCGCCCCAGACGTAAGGGACATGCTGACCTGACGTCATCCCCTCCTTCCTCCCCGTTGCCGAGGCAGTCTGATTAGACATATCTAACTAATCATGAGGGTTGCGCTCGTTAAAGGACTTAACCTGACATCTCACGACACGAGCTGACGACGGCCATGCATCACCTGTCACTGGTCCAGCCGGACTGATGTTTTTATCTCTAAAAACTGCGACCAGGATGTCAAGTCTGGGTAAGGTTCTTCGCGTATCCTCGAATTAAACCACACGCTCCACCGCTTGTGCGGGTCCCCGTCAATTCCTTTGAG
>CAZXAD010000031.1:0-6327 GCA_964638825.1 uncultured Candidatus Saccharibacteria bacterium
AATGTTTCTCCGTCGACTCCAGGGAAACTCACATTAAGATTATCTGGTACCCGGTGCTTCATGCTCCCGTTAACATGTCCTCCTATATCATTCACCTTGTCCAGCAATTGTTTTTGCAATGATTGCAACCGCGTATACTCGCCAGGACGAAATTCCTCCGCAAGCTCCAATGCAGTGGCAATGCCGGCCGCGAACGCCACGTTTTCCGTTCCCGTTCGCAGGCCACGTTCCTGCCCACCGCCATACAGCAAGGGCTCTAACTCTATGCTATGGTCCACATACAAAATTCCGCTTTGTTTCGGACCGTAAATTTTGGCTCCATTAATGGTTGCCATGTCTACCCCAAGTGAAGATAAATCTACCCGTAAACGTCCGGCTGCTTGACTTGCATCGGTATGCAGGTATAGCGGCAAAGAGTTATTGCTTTGCTTCCGCTGGTTTCGTATTTCGGAAACCAGACGGGCAATCTCGCGGATCGGTTGAATCGTGCCGATTTCGCTATTCACGTATTCCACGCTTATGAGTACGGTATTCTCCTTGATGTGATCAGCAATATTTTCCACGTCGATACGCCCGTCCGAACCGACAGCGACTTCCGTAGCATTCGCATAAGAGTGGGCCGGAAACCGCACTGAATCATGCTCGATATTACTCGTTACCATGGCCGCCCCCGGGAACCGCTTCATAATACCTGAAATGGCCAGATTATTGGCTTCGGTAGCTCCGGCCGTAAAATATATTTCCTGGGGTTTCACACCGACTGTACGGCCGCACCGGGCACGGATATTTTCCAAGTCCTCTCGTACACTGCGGGCAGCAGTATACAAGGCAGACGGGTTATAAAAGCGTTCCTTCCAATACAGCTCCATTGCCGCTACTACCCGTTCATCTACCGGAGTGGCAGCTGCGTAATCAAGATATATCATACCCTGTTTTAACTATATACCCTTTTTTTTATTTTTGTGTAATATTGATTGGTTGCCTGCCATAGCCGAACAACTTCCTCTTGAGGTGTTAACCGATAAGCTTGACCCTCCTGGGCTCGATATACTCTATCGGGATAAACGAGGTAGCGTGTTGTAGCAACCTCCCATTCTCGACCGTTTTTATGCCAATCATGGAATATCCATTCGTGAATATCGTCGGCAACCTCCCCGTAGTAAAAGAAATCAAAGTAGCGATCGGACGAGGGCTGTCCAAACAAGTCATGAGTAGCTTTAATCTCTTTTCGTATCAGATCCTCCCGGGTTTGATTAAAGCCGAACATTCGGCGCAAACTAAGCTGCATCGCGTTGCTCCTCGTCAGGGTTTGCCTGTTGTTTTTGGAGCCACCTCTTTCGTAATTCTCGGACTTTCCTGCTCGTAACTACCATCTCTCCCGCCCTGAATTCTATTCCTTCGAAATTTTCTCCCTGTGCTGCTTCCGAAGCAACATCACTCCCCTCTTCTTCATAAGAGAAGGAAGGGGATTCTTGTGGTTGGTTCCCCTGCGGGATTTGGAATTCGATATCCGCACTCATAAGTTAAACAATCTCCTGGCATTATGCGTCGTAACGCGCGCTATCTCCGTGAACGATTCGCCGCGTAATTCGCTTAAAAATTCTGCCACCGTCACTACGTTGGCTGAATTGTTTATAGTACCACGATACGGATGAGGAGTCAAGAAGGGCGCATCTGTTTCAAGTACCAGGTTATCGAGCGGCACTGCCGTAGCTGCTCGATGATGTTCGGGATCCTTGGTAAAGGTCATGATACCGTTCAACCCCACATATAATCCACGTTCCACACATGCACGCATAGTCGCCTCGTCAGCGGTAAAAGAGTGGACCACTCCACTGAGGCCCCGGTGTTGGTCAAAAACCTCGAAAAAGTCTTCGAACGCATCCCGGACATGGAAAATAAGCGGGAGGTTTACTCTTTTCGCAAGGTTGATTTGCGCATGGAGAGCTTCTATCTGGTCTTCCTTTGATGAATTTTCATAATAATAGTCAAGGCCGCATTCGCCGATCGCTACGACTATTTCGTTTGGCAATAATGCCCGGAGTTCCAGGAATTCATCCCTGTATTTGGATGCTTCATGCGGATGCAGGCCCACGCTTGCCACGTATCCTTGCTTTTGGGCAAAATCGATTGCCCGCTGGCTATCGACTAAGTCCGTACCTACGCATATTACTTGGTGTACGGCCGCTTCTTCCGCGTATGCCACGAACTGTTCGGCGGAAAGCGCGTAATCTTCCATGTGGGGGTGAGCATGCGTGTCAATCAGTTGCATGATGATATTTGGGGAATAACGAACCTTCTAACGGGCGCAACGTGTCACCTGAAAATACCGACTGTATTTTTTCGCCTGCTTCCGGCATAAAGGGAGCAATCAACTCGCCCACGTGCACAAGGTTGGTAGCCAAATAGGATAACACTTCGCTCAGGTGCTCATTATCCGTTTTTGCTATTTCCCACGGTTTCTCTTCTTCTATATAAAGATTCAGGTCTTTTATAAACGTGGAGAGTACCTCGAGCGCCTTATCGAAACGGAATTCTTTCAATGCTTCATGATACGGAGACGTATCATGCGCCGGATCGCCCGTAGAAGCAATCTTGCCTCCGTGGTATTTGTGTATCATGGCACTCACCCGGCTCACGAGATTGCCAAGATCATCTGCCAATTCACTGTTATACACGGAATCAAATCTTTCCCATGTAAAATCTCCGTCACTGGTACTGGGGATTTCCCGCAGCAAATAATATCGGAGCGCGTCGGTGCCATACGTATTCATTATTTCTACCGGACTAGCAAAATTACCGAGCGATTTGCTCATTTTCCCGCCATTAAATGTAATGTAATCATGAACAAAAAGCGTCTTTGGAAGCGGCAAGCCCGCTGAAAGCAACATACCCGGCCAAATGGCAGCATGAAACCTCAGGATACCTTTACCGATAACGTGCGCATCAGCCGGCCACCACAGATTAAATCCTTCATTCGGGAATCCGGTTGCGGTAAGATAGTTCGTCAACGCGTCGGACCATACATACATTACATGCTCGGAATCGCCCGGTACTTCTACACCCCATCCCAGCTTTTCTCGAGGGCGAGAAAAGCTTACATCTTGCAACCCTGAATCAAGAAGCGAAAGTATTTCATTCTTTCGCTTTTCCGGCACGATCTTATACTCGTCGCTGGCAATGGACCGTCTTATTTCTTCTGTGTATTTACTTAGGGCAAAAAAATAGTTTTCTTCTTCGATCATTTCGTAATTACGTTGGTGGTCAGGGCAAATATATTCAGTAGTACTGGCTTCTGTTTCGGATACATATGCCTCGCATCCCACGCAATACCACCCTTTGTACTGTGCCTTGTAAATATCTTTCCAAAGACGTCGCCACATTTCCTGCGCTGCCTGTTGATGTCCCGGATCAGTAGTACGGATAAATTGATCATAAGAAATGTTGAGCTGATCGTATACCTGCCTGATCTTATCGCTGGCTTGATCGGTGAACGATTTCGGGTCTATTTCATTCTTTTCCGCCGCTTCTGCTATTTTTGCCCCGTGCTCATCCGTTCCGACTGAGAACAAAGTCATTGTCCCTTGTTGTCGGTAATACCGTGCCAACACGTCAGCTTGCACATGATCTAACACATTACCGATATGCAATTCGGCATTCACATAGGGTATAGCGGTAGTGATATAAAACTTTTCCATACTCTCCTTCTAACCTTCTGGAATTAACTCGGTCTATTGTTGATGAAGAGTCACTCCCCTAAACGACTTCTTACATATTTCTTAGACCTATACTGATAAAATTGTATCACGCCACCGGCAATAATGAGCAATGCAGTTACCACGAGCGGCCACCACTTAAAGTCAGACGTGGTTGCTGCGGGCTCTTTTTCCCCAACGCTTTGCTCTACCGAAAAACGAGAAAATCCAGCTAAATTCCACTGCCCGTTCGTAAGTTCAGCGTGAGGAGCTAGCGAACCTTCGAATACCCCGCTCACCTTGGCGTCATCAATGACATACCCGCTCGTATTACGTACTTTCCTCTCGTCATATACGACACCTGGCAATATTGTATAACGGGTAGCGCTCGCGTTAACCTGGCCTGTCTCTTTTTTCGGTAATTCTTTCCGTATCTCCGAGTCGAAAACCGTGGATTTAAGCGGATAGAAATTCTGATACTGCGAATCGTTACTGACTGCTTTCATGGCTATCCTGTCCGCACTGCTATACCCGAAACTTCCGAAGATTTTTGACCATGCCGGGTCAAGCGTCACCCATCCTACATCGTTGATATACGCCTCCACCCACGCATGTACCTGCTTTTCCTCTGTAATCCCACTGCTCGGATATATAAACCCTTCGATTAATCGGGCCGGTATGTCCTGGCTGCGCAACATGGAAATCAATAAGTCCGCGGTATTATATTTATTGCCTGTTTTATCTTCTAATACTTCATTTGCTGGTACGCGTTTGCCGTCTGTTTGCTTGAAAGCGATTTTATCGCGAACGTAATTATGCAGCCGGCGCGTGTTTTCCCACGCATTTTTTTCTTTTTTGGTTATCTCCCGCGCTTTTTCAGCCACTGTTCCTTGGGTAGGCCAATACGTTCCGCTTTCAACGTAGGTTTGTAATTGTTCAGGAGTTTTCGATGCAGACTTTGCCTTAGATGGGTCATACCGTAACTGCTTAACACGCGTTGCCGCGGTAATTGATACTCGCTTCCGGTCGAACGGCCACAGCCGGTATCTAGCAATAATATTACCGTCAGCATCGACACGTATCTCCTCCGGCTGAGGGGTAATATTTTCTATAAATGCTGACTGGTTGTGCAGATCCAGCGGCAAATTCAAAGAAACCATCTTCGGGAAAAGCGAGGTATTCCGCAATTCGGAATTGAGATCGAGGGTGTAGATTTGTGAATCAGAAAAAGACAACCCTAATACGTTTTGTTTGATGTCTTTCTTTTTGAAAACGAATTCCTGGCGGTTATTCTGGTGTGAAACCCCAGAAGCAGGAGGGTGGTAATTAATATTCGCAAAAGAATTAGGCACGCTCACCGTAGCAGACCACCCGTTCGCTACCCCGCCATCAAGCAACGGAACGATAAGGGTTACGTTACCTCCCCGTGCATGTATTCGTTCGGGGGTGGTGTAGCGTATGGTAAAACCCCATGAGTTACCCGTTCCGTTTACATTCTTGGGGAAATCGAGTATCACACTGGTATGTTCGAACTCTCTATTTGCTACTCGTGAACGTTTACTTGCTTTGCTAAAGGGGATTTCAGTGCCATCACTATATGTAACGGTGATATTATTCGCCTTGCTAACGGGCAAAGCAAAATCGAGTGACTTCAAAGATTCTGCGCTTTGGTTCGTCACGCTGACGTTATGCGATATATTCAGTTTTGAAGCAGACTTATTCGCCTTTAACGTGCTGTTATTAATAATTTTAAACTCTTCCGTATTCTGAGCATGCACCGTGCCGACATGAACAAGCAGTCCACAGATAAAAACAACTGATAACAGGAAACCAAGTTTTATTTGCATTCTTATTTCCATAATACGTTGCGCTCGTGCTTTTTAAAAATTATTGTAATTTTTCCCGTATTGCTTCGAGACTGAGTCCTTGCCCTTGTAATTGTTGTATGTATTGCAACCGCTGTAAAGCTTCGTCGACATGGTAGTATCGGCGGCGTTTCGTATCTCGTTGCGTATATGGCAATAACCCCTGCTCCGTATACCATTTAATAGTGCTTTCGCGGACACCGCTCTTTTTTGCCAATTGTTGGCGGGTAGCAAGCGTACCCATTTTACTGCTCGTTTCGTTGCGGGCTGACCGCTGCATATGCATGGTCGGGATCGTTTTTCCGCCCGGCAACTGAAGCACTCCGTGGGCACCGGTTTTCTTAAAATCATACCGTTCGTATAGCCGCTTGGCGGCTTCATTGTAGGTTGCGATCTGTAAAAGTAAATTCTCCCCGAATTCATTCAATACTGTCTCTAACAGCGCGGAACCTATACCCTGATTCTGGTGTTCCGGTAAAACGTTCAGCGCATACAGCTCATTGCCACTTTTATTGAATGCTATCGCTATAAATCCGTATATATAATTATCTTCTATAGCCACCCAGACACGATAATCAGAACTTTTTATTATATGCTGCCAGCTGGGAACTTTCCCGTGCCAATCAATATCACGAATATCTTTTTCGGTAATACTTAATGCTTCGTTCGGGTACTTGGCAATCCAGGTAGTGGCCTGGACATATACGATGCCTATTACGTCATCGACTGTCGCTTCTCTGATTGTCCACTTATTAGACTGCTTATTC
>CAZXAD010000031.1:6427-8210 GCA_964638825.1 uncultured Candidatus Saccharibacteria bacterium
GTAAGTTTTTTCCGCCGTTCACTGAACCCTGCTTTCACCAATCGGAAAAATTTTTTCGTGTCGGCCGGGAAATAGGGGGTCGGGCGGAGTTTCAGTTGTAAAATTGCCGAATCTACCTGCGGCTGGGGGGTAAACAATTCTTTTGGGACGATATCCAGCATAACCGGCTCGGCAAAATATTGAACGCTGACCGAGAGCATCGACATTTCTCCTGGCCCGGCTGCAACCCGTTCCGCCACTTCCTTTTGCACTAACAAAGCAGCCACCTCAGGCGGATTATCGCCGCTATATAAAAGGCGGAGTAAACGTGAGGTAATATAATACGGAATGTTGGCCGTCATCTTATATCCAGCCGGAAGGCGGGTGAAATCAAATGTTAGTATGTCATCAGCAATCACCGATAAATTCCCTGCTGCGACCTGGTTCGGCAATTGGCTTGCAAGCTCTTTATCCGTTTCCACTGCTATTACCGTATGTGCCGCTTCGCATAGATATTCCGTTAATGTGCCCAGTCCCGGCCCGACCTCCAATACCGTATCATTTTCCGTAATTTCCGCGGTTTCTATCATTCGCTGCAGCACAGTTTCGTCATACAACCAGTACTGGCCTAATTGTTTTTTCGGATCGTTATTGTTCATCGAACGTGATTAATGAAAGGCCGGTTTCTTCGTCGTCATAATTTCGGTGCCAGATATCCTCGAAAGCCTGGAGATGAACCTCACACGTACCGCCGACCGTAAGTTCTTTCACGTGTCCGCTGTATGCACGCAGGGCTGCGTCCGAAAGCACCGCGTGGGCGTGTATAAACGGTATACCGTCTTTGAGTGCCACATTGCCGTGTAGACTGGTTATTTCCAGTACTTGTGCCAATGTTTGGAATTCATACTCTTGTTTATCCAAATGGTAATACCCGAGTTCTGCAGACAATGCTCCGCCCAAACCATGAAAAAATCCGGCCTTAATATCATGTTCTTTGCAGAAGTTCGTTAACTGCTCAATAAGAAGCTCACTCTTTTGCAATATAAGCACGTAATGTTTGCCATTTTGGAAATATTTCATTAGAGATATTCTAACATGGTGTTTTTCTTGTAATCAGCAATTCTCTAAATAATTCCCTCGGCTCGCATTTGTTTTGCACAACCAGGAAATTGAGTAAAGATGCTGGATTGAGAAAGTAATGTTTGCACTGCCTCTTTTTGTGCGGCCAATGGTGCCTCATGAGGCATGTCGTATGGTCCATTATGTACTGCTCTCCAAGTGCTTGGCACGAACTGAAAAGCACCGTAAAATCCATTGCCTGTATTTTTTGCAGGATCCATACCGCTTTCACAAAATCCTAGAGCATTGAGCTGTTCTTCTGTAAGTGGACCACCGTCATAAACGTATTTATTGCCAATCACTACCACTCGCGGCTCTGGTTCTTCTTCCACTATTCTGCGGATACGATTACGGTTTACGACTTCTCCGTTTTTGTATTTCACTTTATAGGTTACCAGTGCCAGGCCAGGTTTGCCTTTTTCTTCCACCTCCTCATATCCAACCGGGCGATTATTATCGCGTACGGTTTTCGTCGGCGGATTTATACTTTTTTCTTCGGTGATAGTTTTAAACCCTACCCGCGTTAATGATACATCCATTTTTTCTTTTATCGGTGCATCGAGGCCGGGTTTTACTATGTCATTCTCATTGATTTTGATATCCGCTTCCTTGAACATGTCTTTCACGGTGGAAGCATGGGTGCGAATGACGGTTTCCTTGTTCGCAAGCGTAACGTTAACCGGAG
>CAZXAD010000032.1:0-7992 GCA_964638825.1 uncultured Candidatus Saccharibacteria bacterium
GGATTTCTTCCATGATATCTACACGCTTTTCTTTCCAATTGGGGTCGTCAAACTCAGAGTTTTCGTTCGCCATGTCCGAGGCTTCCCGGGGTGAACGGCCCAGCCTAACCTTTTCGGCTAGTTCCGGGTAATTATCAATGAAATGAGCTGCCTGGTAGGCGTGCTCCGAAGTCGGGTATATGTTTCCGCGCCACTCAACTTGGAATGGTGCATAGTTATCAAAAACATACCAGCCATCGAGAAAGAAACCTGCTATATTAGCATCATCCATGTAGGCAATTATAGCAAAAAACGAGAAAGACTCTTTACAACTCTTAACCCAACGTGCACATAGTTAGGGTCCTTATTACACCGATATAGTTTGTAGTGGTTAATTACTGTATTGAGTAATTACGCTTTTTATAGCAGAAGATTCAGGGACAGTTATAGAACTTTAGTCGGGCTAGATAGAAACGATTATGGGATTTAGTATACTTAGGTTAATTCTGTAAGATAAATTTCAGTTTTTATATTAAAATTTTGTTGTGCGACTGCAGGTAATCTTTCCGTAAGAAATTGTGGTTTAATAGTTACTTGCGTCGGATCTATCCAGTCTATTTCTTCTATTTCTTCCACACCATGGCTACTGGTTATAGTATTATGATTTAAATAGTCTTCCGAGTTAGTAATATGAAAATGGAATTCGAGAAAGCCATAAGCGCCTTCTACGTTCACCTGCTGAATGAATAGCAGATTACCCACCGCAGGTTCGACGTTAGTTTCTTCGACTAGCTCACGTTTTAGAGCAGTGAGTAAATCTTCCCCAAGTTCCATGCCGCCACCAAGTAAACACCAGAAAGAGGTAGAAACTTTATTTCTGACCAGTAAAAATTTACCGTTGTTCTCAATAATACCCCGGACTGCTGCTACTCTACTCACTGCTTGTACTCCATCTGTCCGCTATCTTGATCCAATTCTTTCTTCATGCCGATAATTTTCTCTTGATTGCCGTGGCCGGGATCACCTTGGTATTCCAAAAACTTTTCATACCCCCAATGGGAATATACCTCGATGGCTTTTTGATTGGCAGGCTCCACGCCTATGGTTAATGTTTTAATTCCCATGCTCCGTGCATCTTCCTCTAGTCTGGAATTTAAAATACTCGATAGTCTTCTGCCTTGATAATCAGGATGGATACGTAAATGATTGATGTGCCCGGTATCCGGCCCGAACAAACGGGTTTCGTCCGGATTGTCTTGCCTAAACAAAAGGGAGACCGTACCGATAGTAGTGTCGCCGTTTTTCAATACGTAAAGAATGCGGTTTCCATTTTTTACCTCTTCAAAGTGCCTGCGGAACGTTCTCAGGCTCTTTTCTCTGTCTCCACCCTGTTTCTCCGGATAAAGTACTATCAGGCTTTCGGCATCTTCTGGTTGGGAAGCTTTGATTATATTCACTATGTAAATCATAACCCACACTTAAAAGCGAGTCACGGAACTTACCTAGTAAGCTACATAATTAAGTGCACTGTATTGTATAATTTTAAATTTTTTACCAGCTAATAATAGTTAATGGTGACCTGTGCCTGTAAAACGGCTCCTAAAATAACCCGTTAAAACGGATTAGCTTGGGAACTGCCAGAAGGGGTGATATAGGGTTTTGTATGATCGAAGCTCGAAAGCCCAATCAACCACTATTGTCATCACCCCTCCTGGAGCTCTCTGTCGGAGACTACATAAAGTCGCCCGGATACATCTCGGCCGCTTCGCGAGCCAACTCGGGGTTGCCGAAGTGGCGCAATGCCCGGTTGTAGACCATGCCGGTCGTGACGCGGTCCTCGTCCTCGTCGTAGTCGTTGAGACCATCGTTGAACTCGCCGAAATAGCTAATAATATCTTGCACAACATAGCCATGCTCGACATCGGGACTCACTACGACGGACTCACTCAAATAATCACCTTCGGCGATATCGGCAATGAGAGTGTCCACCTCGTCAGCTTCCACGTTACAGTGGACGCTGAAAAGGAGGTCGGCATAGCCGTCCTTGAACCCGTGTTCTGTGAAGAACTGGGTTTCGCCGTCGATCATGTACGCCACGCGTGCGTCAGCCCAAAGCTTCGACATACAGTAGTAGTCGACATAGGTGGAGAACACCTGGCGCAGCACACGATCAGCACTTCGCGGGTCGAGTTTCGTAATGATGTGCCACACGTTGGCGTATTCGATATCACCGAGGTCGAGTATCGCGTTGGCTTTGACCGTGTCGTACTTGTACTGACCGGACTTTGTTGGCCGAACCAGCGCCAAAGCGTCGGTAACGATCAGTTTACCTTCGTGCATTTCCAGCTCCTTTTCCACCGATCTATCGATCGATACGAGGCTTACGACTGGCAATAAACGCGCTAAAGATGTGCGCTCATTGCCAACCGCAAACAGGAAATGCAACAGAGAGCGTATAAACGTACTTTGAGAAGTAATATACCCCTCAAATTAACAAAATAGTACCATAAGTACTATTGACTGTCAATACTTGGCAGGGGTGGAGGGACTCGAACCCCCGACCTGCGGTTTTGGAGACCGCCGCTCTAGCCAGCTGAGCTACACCCCTTTGGTGCATCCCCATTATTACCAAGTTATAAGTTTTTTTCAAACAGTAGCATCTGTACTCATGCCTACTTGATGCATCATGAAAGCAAGTTCTTCAGCAAAATCATGGATGATGCTGTAAAACCCTTTGCCGGGTCCGTGACCGGCTGCCATCTCCGTGCGCAATAAAGCCACATTTTCCGAGTGTCCGTTCTGGAGCTTGGCAGCCATTTTCCAGGCATGCATGGGGTGAACACGGGAATCATTAATCCCTGCAGTAAGCAAGATATCCGGATATTTTTTGTTGTCATCCACATGATGGTACGGACTGTAATCTTTCAGCCAGGCAAATTCCTTTTTGTTGTCCGGGTTGCCGTATTCATGCGTCCACCTATGTGCCATTAAGAACTTGTGGTAACGGTACATATCAAGAAGCGGCACATTGCAAATAGCGGCCTTGAAAAGATCCGGACGCTGGGTAATGCTTGCGCCAATCAGTAAACCACCGTTACTTCCGCCACGAATGGCAATTTTGCCACTCCGGGTTACGCCTTCTTCAATTAGGTATTCGGCTGCGGATATAAAGTCATTGAACGTATTCTGCTTGTTCTCGCGCATTCCCGCTTCATGCCATTCCTCGCCAAATTCGCCACCTCCGCGCAAATTCGGCTCAGCGATGATGCCGCCCCGTTCGAGCCACGGCTTCAAATTACCCACAAAGTGTGGCTTCCGGCTCGAATTAAATCCGCCATATCCAGTGAGTAATACAGGATTATTCTCGGTTTCGACGTAATTCCTCGGTGCAACAAAGAACATGGGGATGCTTTCTCCGTCATTGGAAGTATACCATCGCTGCTCAACGGTATGCTTTTCTTTATCTAGACTGATAGGGTCCTCGTAGAATAGCTCCGAGTTTTTGGTTTCAGGATTGAAATAATATTGGGTCCGAGGAGAAAAGAACGTATTAACCGAATAATAAAAGTCTTCTTCCTCCCTGTCCGTAGGCAAACCGCCCACACCTGCGAACTCAGGGATATCAAGCGGGGCAATATACGAGCCACTTTGACGGTCCAGTCTGTCCACTTTATCAGTAGCGTTATACATGTATATGGCTAGTATTTCTCGTTTCGTCAGAGCCCACCCTTTCAGTTGCCTGCTCTGATCTTCTGGCACATATTCTTCCCACTTTTCTAATGGTTCACCTGCTTCTTCAACGGGAATACGCAGTATGCGATAGTTGTTGGCTTCATAATTCGTGTAAAGATACGCATATCCGTCAAAAATCCGCACCCGGACATGAGCTTCTATACCGGGTGCTATTTCCTTTATTTCTTCGTTTTGTGTATCGAACAAGTATACGTATTGTTCATTACCGCCGGAGCCTATACTGGCGTTAACAGCCACGTACCGGTTATCCTCCGAATCGTTCGCAGTAACGAACGCTTCTTTTGGCAGATAATCTATAGCATCGAATATAAGGTGGTCATCCTCACGGTTTTCACCCAATTTATGAAAGTATATTTGCTGATAATGGGTCTCATCTGTCGAGTCGCCGCCGTGTGCTTCATAGTTGCTACGGGTATAGTAAAAACCACTTTCGTCATCGCGCCAATGAGGTAGGAATATCCGGCCGTAGTAAAATTCTTCATCATTGCCGTTCTCCATATCTCGTATGAAGACTCGATTATATTCGTCACCCTGCTCCATTAGACCGTAAACTGCATAACTCCCTCGGCGTGAAATATTGAAAAAGCTATCTGCCGTCGTGCCATCTTCGCTCATTTCATTGACATCAAACACCTCTTTTTTATCTTTTTCGGTATCTGGGTTTGCCACTGAAAACAGTACATGGTGTTGTTGGCCTGGCTGCCGCTCCCACCAGAAGTACCGATCACCACGTTTATACGGTGTGCTTTTATCAAAGACATCGTAATCGCGTAATATTTCCTGGTATACCGGTTCAGCATTAATGGATTCGAGGTAATTTTCCGTTAATTCATTTTGCTTTTCTACCCATGTTCTCACTTCCGTATTGCTCTCATCTTCGAGCCATCGGTACGAATCACTGACTCGTTCCCCGTGTAATTCATCAATTACTTCCCGCTCGGGGGTTTCAGGATACTGCATATACACCTCTCTTTCATTGGTTTCTTTGGGTTCCGATCCAAATGATGGATATTCCATACTCCATCTCCTATATTACTAATTATTATGGGTAGACTTCTAACTTCTGAGGGTTTTCTTTCTTGAATTTTTCCGTTTTAGATTTCTTAAGACAGTAATATCAATGCGCATACCGGTTTGATGCATCATGAAAGCAAGTTCTTCGGCAAAATCATAAGTGGAATCATAAAACCCTTTACCGGGACCGTGTCCGGCCGTCATTTCTGTCCGTAGCAGTGCTACGTTTCCAGGATGTCCGTTTTGGAGTTTGGCCGCCATTTTCCAAGCATGTAACGGGTGCACGCGGGAGTCGTTAATTCCCGCAGTAAGTAGCATGCTCGGGTATTTCTGATTGCTGTCGGTATGGTGGTATGGACTGTATTCTTTCAACCACGCAAACTCCTGCTCATTATCAGGATTGCCGTATTCATGCGTCCAGCGGTGCGCCATTAAGAACTTGTGGTAACGATACATATCGAGCAACGGTACCGCACATACCGCAGCCTTGAAAAGATCCGGGCGCTGTGTAACGCTCGCCCCGATTAGCAACCCGCCGTTGCTGCCGCCTAAAATAGCGATCTTTCCCGGTTGCGTCACCTTTTCATTGATCAGATATTCCGCTGCGGCGGTAAAATCATTGAAAGTATTCTGTTTGTTCTCACGCATCCCTGCTTTGTGCCATTTTTCTCCAAACTCACCGCCGCCGCGGAGGCTCGGCTCTGCAACAGCACCGCCGCGTTCCAGCCACGGTTTGAACGCACCCATGAAGTGCGGTTCTTCACTCGAATTAAATCCGCCGTACCCCGTAAGTAATACCGGATTCTCCTCGGTTTCAACGTAATGCTTGGGTGCCACAAAAAACATCGGTACCCTTTCGCCGTCTTTCGAGGTATACCACCGTTGCTGGGCGATATATTTTTCCGGATCCAGACTCCGTGGGTCCTCGTAAAAAAGCTCTGAATTTTTGGTTTCAGGATTGAAGTAATATTGGGTGCCAGGGGAGAAAAACGTATTAACGGAATAATAAAAACCTTCGTCACGGCGGTTTGTATCTAAATCGCCCACGCTTGCAAGCTCAGGAATATCAAGCGGGGCAATATAGGAGCCGCTTTGGCGGTCCAGCCTGTCTACCTGGTCGGCAGCATTATGCGTATAAAGGGCTAGTATCTCATGTTTCGTCGGCGCCCATCCATGCAACTGCCTTTCCGGATCTTGAGGAATAAACTCCTCCCACTCATCTATCGGTGTATCGACATCCTCTGTAGGCATACGTAGCACTCGTCGATTATTAGCTTGGTAATCCGTGGTGAGATACGCATAACCGTCCAAAAGTCGTATCCGGGAGCGGGCTTCCACGCCGGAGGCTATCTCTTTTATTTGTTCGTTTTGAGTATCAAACAAGTACACATGCTGTTTATTGCCGCCGGAACCTATGCTGGCGTTAACGGCTACATAGCGTCCGTCTTCAGAATCATGCGCGGACACGAATGCCTCTTTAGGAAGATAATCCACTGCATTAAATATAAGCTGGTCTTCACTTCGACTGTCTCCCAATTTATGGAAGTAGACTTGCTGATAATGCGTTTCATCGCTTGAGTCGCCACCATACGCTTCATAATTGCTGCAGGTATAGTAAAAGCCGCTTTCATCATCGCGCCAACTGGGAATGAATATCCGGCCATAATAAAATTCTTCGTCCTCTCCGGTGTCCAGATCCTTGATAAACACTCTGTCACATTCATCGCCTTGCTCCATTAAACCATAAACAGCATAGTTTCCTTCATATGAGATATCGAAGAAACTATCCGCTATTGACCCGTCCTCGCTCAATTCGTTCACATTAAATACTACTTGTTTGCTTTCTTCGTTGTATGGGTTTGTAGCTGAAAACAGTACATGGTGTTGTTGACCCGGTTGCCGCTCCCACCAAAAGTACTGATCGCCGTGCCGAGACGGCGTACTCTTATTAAAAATATCATGTTCTCGTAAAAGCTCCTGGTATACCGGCTCAACGTTTATTGATTCGAAATAGTGTTTCGTGGTTTCATTCTGGGCTTCCACCCAGGTATGTACTTCCGGATCGTTTTCATCTTCGAGCCACCGATACGGATCACTCACTCGTTCTCCGTGCAGTACATCGATTACTTCCCGATCCGGGGTTTCCGGATAGCGCATACGCATTTCCGTTTCATAAGCCTCTTTAGATTTCGATCTGGATGATGAATTTTCCATATGCCTCTATCTTTAATAGTTATTTTAGGTTAACAAGTTGTATGCATTTTGACAATTATTGATTTTATTATTTCAATATGTTAGTTTTGGTGTAATTTGATAAACTTACAAGGTTTATAACCCAGGATAAAACTCGTTTTAGCCGGAATGCCTGATTACTCAATGCCATATTCTTCTTTAAAACGTTCTGGAGCGCCGCGCAAATGTCTTTTCAGTATTTTTTTAAACTGTTTGGTGGCATATGTATTAGGTCCGTATTCACCCAATAGTTTTAATTTAATAATTTCCTCTGGTGTGATTTTCTCATCTTTTCCTTTGACAATGCCATTTTCTTGGGCGCTTTTAAAGAAACGCGTGGTTACGAACGAATAGACGCTCTGGACTTGATGCAACGTACCCCCATCCAGCATGCCGGCTTGATGTATTGTCTGAAGCGTTTCTTCAATCGTATCTTGTATGCCTTGTTCCAGTTCCAATTCACGTTCTTGCTTCTTGGTGTATGCCTCATCAGAATACACGTGTTCGTCGATGACGGACTCCACCGTAATTTCCCCAGAAGAAGGTTTTACTACAGATTCTGCGCCTCCATAGTCTTCTGTTTCTTCTTCTGTTCCTGGTTGTACGATATCATTGTTTTGCAAAGACGGTTCTTCGCTCTCGACTTCTGGATTTTCTGGTTTGACCACACGGCCGTCCGGAAGTATTAGCTCTGAACCTCTATATCCGATTTCAATCCTCTTTCCTTTTTGCTCGGTATATTCATGTCGGGGTTCGCCCTTTACTACACTTTGAATTTCTTCAACGTGATCGCCACAATCCAAAATGTATTCTACTAAATCAAGAGTTGGATGATTGCGGGGTAAAACATCGAGTGCCTCTTCAAGAACATCATCATTTTCCTTGATGTATGCCAGCGCTTCCAAAGCTTGTTGGCGGAGAGTTTCCATGTCGCTTTCCTGTTGATGCAAGTCCACCCCGTGCGCATCGGCATAAGCTATAAACGCATTGGCCATACCTTCCGGGGGCACTTGC
>CAZXAD010000033.1:0-7447 GCA_964638825.1 uncultured Candidatus Saccharibacteria bacterium
GCGTTGAGCTCGCCGCGTTTCATTTTCTTTATGTCAGCTTCCGTTGCCATTCTTACTCCTTTGTGGTGCAAATGACCTTAAAACAGATCTCCCACTTTTTAATTAACAAAAATTATACAATGCACTGCACAGGTCGTCGAATCTACGACTCAACCTCAACGCCCATGCTCCGGGCGGTCCCGGCCACTATTTGTTTGGCTTGCTCCAGATCGTCCGTATTCAAATCAGGCAATTTGGTTTCGGCAATTTCTTCCAGTTGCTGGCCCGACAGGGTGCCGACTTTGTTTTTATTCGGCTCCCCGGAGGCTCCGTCCAACCCCAATTTCTCCATGATAAGATCGTCCGTCGCCCGGCCTTTAATGGTGAACGTGAAGCTCCGGTCTTCATAGACGGTGATATATACCGGAAGCTCGCCGGCCATTCCCTGGGTTTGCTCGTTGAAGGGATTGATAAAATCCATCATATTCACGCCGTACTGCCCCAGAATGGATCCCACCGGAGGGGCCGGCGTCGCCTTCCCTGCCGGAACCTTCATTTTGATATTGGCAATTACTTTCTTTTCTTTAGCCACGATTCACTCCTTTTAGACTTTCTCCACTTGCAGACTATCCAGCTCCACCGGTGTTTCCCGGCCGAATATATTCACCAGCACTTTGATTTTTCCTTTCTGTTCATCGATTTCGGAAATATTGCCGTCAAACCCTTTGAATGGGCCATCAGTGATATTAACCACTTCGCCTTCGGAAAAGTTTATCTTGTGCTTGGGTTCTTCTACGCCCATGCGTTTTTTGATGGAGCGTATTTCATCTTCACCAACAGGGGTCGGTTTTTCACCGCTACCCACGAATCCCGTAACATTGGGGGTATTGCGTACCGCGTGCCACGTATCTTCATCAAGCTCCATTTCCACGAGTACGTATCCTTGGAATATTTTCTTGTCGACTACTTTTCTTTTGCCGTTTTTAATCTCTATTTGTTTTTCTTTGGGGACAATCACGTCGTGGATCTTATCTTTGAGATCAAGCGCTTCGGTGCGCTGCTTGATATTCTCCGATACTTTGTCTTCATACCCGGAATACGTATGAATAGCATACCACTGCGTCTTATTCTGTTGTTGCTCCATATTTTGCTCCTGTCCTATAAGATAACGCGTTGTAATAACTCAACCAGCAGAAAATCCGCCGCAGCGATATATGCCCCGACTATCCCTGCCATTACGAGCACTGAAGCGGTGAGGCGGATAGCCGTTTGCCTGTCAGGCCACGTCACTTTTTCTAATTCCTGCCATGACTCTTTAAAGTATGTCAGTAATGGTTGCATAGTGGGATTGCTCCAAATAAAAAAAGCCTCTTTTGGGCTTTTCATCAATAATACGCATACACCCCCGGTTTGTCAATTATGTACAGAGCCGAGAACTTTATCGATTATATGCTAGCATGAAGGCATATGGAATATTTGGTGGTAGCCTTAGCGGCAGGAATTGCAGGCAGTACCGCATTGCGCCTTAAGCAGCACAGGTTTCCTCCTGCGCCGGTCACGGAACATGAATTGCCGACTGTATCCCTGCTTATCCCCGCCCGCAATGAAACGCATGCCGTAACCCGTGCTTTAACGAACGCCCTGGGTTTGGATTATCCGAAACTGGAAATTATCGTCCTTGATGATGAATCCCAGGACGATACGCCCGAGAAAATACGCTCCTTCGCTCAAGACGGCGTCCGTTTTATCGAGGGCGGGGCCTTGCCGGATGGGTGGATAGGAAAGAACTGGGCTTGCCATCAACTCGCCGAAGCCGCCAGTGGAGAATACCTGATTTTTTGCGACATGGACGTGCATCTGTCATCGAAGGGGTTGGCGAAGGTTATCCGGTATGCCCACACACAAAAAATTACCGCGTGCTCGATTTATCCCCGGCTGGCGCTATTCCGCCGGGTAGATGCCCTCTTTACGCCCTTATATGCATGGTTTCTCTTGATGCTCCCCCGGTTTTCTTCTTTTTGTCCGGCGTATGGCGGCCTTTTATTGTTTAATGCGGATGGATACCGCCGTCACGGCGGGTTTGGGCGATACCCCGGATACCTACTGCCAGAACTCCGTATAGCACACGATATCACCCCGCGTAGGTATCGGTTTTTCATGCATTCGCACTCCTTGAACATTGTCTTGCACAAAAAAGCCAGCAGCTTAAATGACACACGTACCCGGCAGTTAACGCGCCTGTATCGAGAAAGCTACACTGCCGGCGCTACACACCTGTTACTGACCATTTTCCCGATTCTCGCCCTTGTAACAAATATATGGGCTTACTTTCTAATCCTTGTCGGGTACGCGATTGTGATGCGCGTCCAAACGAATCATTGGCTGCTCGCCACCCTATTTTTGCCAATCATATGCATGTGGGAGTTTGGCATGCTTATATTTTCTATCGCGATGCGCGTGGGCGGGCACATGACTTGGAAAAACCGGCAGGCCTGAAACGTATGCGGCCATTGCTCCGCTGAGGCGGCATACGTACTGTTTGGTGTATCCGGCAATCCCAGATTGCTTAATCCTCGATTATTGCACGCCTATCATTCAGGCTTACATGAACACGTGGAGCAGATACCGCGCGAACAAAAAATAGATACCGATACTGGCAATGTCGCGTATTATGGTTGCGAACGGCCCGCTTGCAACAGCAGGATCGAGGCGTAATTGTTGGAATATCCACGGCAGAATCACGGCAATAATGCTGGCGAATATTATGCCCACGGCCGCTGACACCGCGACGATCAATGACAAGGCCAGGGAGTCGAACCACGCCAGAACCAGACCGAACGTCATCGCCCCGAGCACGCCTGCGACCGCAAAAGAAATCGCGATTTCTTTGAGTAAATACTGGGTAATATGCGCCACCTTTTCATTGGCAGTAAAGCGAATATAAACCGTTTGCACTTGAACGCCGACCGCATCTGCCAGATATACGATGGTAGGGATGAATGCCGCGAGCAGTACTTCCTCGGCGAGCGCTCCTTCGAACAAGCGCACGATAAGCGCCGCGGCCACACCGCCCACCGCCCCGAGCATCAACCACGGCAATCGGTGTCCGACCTGACGGAATATTCCCTGGTTTTTTTGTTGCAACACTTCACGCGGCACACCTGCTTCGGTGAGTATATCTTCTTCGTGTTCTTGCTGGAGGATTTGCAGGATGGTATGTGAAGGAACAACGCCAAGGAATATACCTTCGGAATTTACCACGGGTACTGCTTTCAGTTGATACCGCAAGGCCAATTGGGCGACCGTTTCCTGGTCGTCTACTTCGTTTACCGTAACTAAACCCGTATGCATGACATCCCCGACTAGAGAATCGCCGTCCGCCGTTAAAAGCGTCTTCAGCGAAACCGTCCCTCTGAGCACTCCCGTATCGTCAGTTACATACAAATAGTTCAATGTTTCGAATTCCCCTGCTTCTGAGCGAAGAAGCGAGACCGCATCTTGAATGCTCTCTTGTATGCGCACCATGGGAATGGTCGTCACCATTATGGATCCAGCTGTTTCCGGCTGGTGGTAATAAGTGGAACTGTCCATTGCACCGCATTATACAAACCATAAACGCTTTCTGCACGGATGCGTGCATGAACATCTGTTCTGTACAATTAAAATTACTGCCACTTACTCCGTTTTTTAGAGGTGTTTATTCCCGGGTAATCTCAAGTTTTAACCTCCCCGGCGTAATAGCGTTATAATTGAAGAAGAATGACTGTTTATACTATCGGGCATTCTACCCGCCAGCTGGAAGAATTGGTGGATATTCTCAAACATTATGAGATCCAGCTCTTGGCAGACGTCAGAAGCATCCCCCGTTCACGCTATAATCCGCAGTTCAACAGCGATTCTTTTGCAAATGAACTCGAAAAGCGCGGAATTGACTACCAACACGTGTCCGAATTGGGCGGACTACGCCACACCACGAAAAACTCCCCTAACACAGGATGGCGGAATGCCGGTTTCCGCGGCTATGCGGATTATATGCAAACGTCTGAATTCAAAGAAGCACTAGATTACTTCCTTAAGCAAGCAACAAACAAAACGAGTGTCCTCATGTGCGCCGAAGCAGTGCCATGGCGGTGCCACCGCTCACTCCTGAGTGATGCATTGTTGGTGCGTGATGCAGAAGTGCTGCATATTCTCGACAAGGAAAAAATCCGACCAGCCACTATTACTGATTTTGCCAAAATAGACGGCACGTATATTACGTATCCGCCAAACAGTCACGACCAGCAAAGTTTATTAAATTAATACATAAAATAAAACGAAATGAATTTCGAGTCACAAAGATGCGAACGATTATGTGCTTCTGGTCGGAGTATGGCTGATTCGAGCTACGTTAAGCATCTTTTTCTTGGCATCCCGATGGACGGATATTCCTGTCTATAAATTACTTACCAGGCTGTCCGTTTGGGCGTCGGTTATTTTGCTTCGATCCTCGCTCCTGCCCGATACCGGGGGAACTCGTAAGTAGAAAGTCGATCCCTTGTTTAGTTTACTCTCAAACCACGTTTCGCTGCCCAATCGTTCCGCCAACTTTTCGGTAACATAGAGACCGAGTCCCGTGCCGCCAGTCTTACGAGTCCGATAATCCTCTGATCGATAGAATTTTTTGCCGATATGTTTTTTATCCGAAGAAGATATCCCGATCCCGGTATCTTTGACAGCGAATATCACCGCTTCAGAATCTTTGTCATCCGGGGTGACCGCTATGGTCACCGAGCCGCTTTGGGTGTATTTAATCGCGTTTTCTACATAATTTTGCAAAACTTCCCGTATATGGGACTCGCTGGAAAGAACCGGCTTGACTTGATCTGAAGTTTCAACATGCAACTGCAGCCCCTTATCTTCCGCTTTTTCACGGTAACTCTCAGCTAGCTCGCTAATTAGCTTATTCGAGTCCACCATCTCCAGGTCGACATCCAGAATGCCGCGCTCAGCCCGGGCCAGCGTTGATAAGTCGTTCACCAAATCGCTCAAGAACACAACGTTGTCATAGGCCTTGGAAAGCAAGTCTTTGGTTTTCGAGTTTTCAGGAGCCAAGTTGGGTAGAAGAGCGGTGGAGAGGTTGGCTTCAGCGATGGCGATCGGTGTACGGAGTTCGTGAGAGGTTACGGAGACAAATTCGTCCTTGGCTTCGTCCAGGCTCTTTTCTTTGGTGATATCGCGCGCAATCACTATATACCCGCCTTCGATATCATCCCCGTCTTCGGCGCTCATAATCGGAGAGAGAGTAAGGTCTAGATTGATTTTACTATCATCAGGTCCTTCAAAAATCAGGTTGCGTCGTTTGACTAGACCTTGGGAGTCTCGACCCAATCGAGAAATATCCACTTTCTCCCCGCTCTCTTCATCGGTTAAGCGCAAATATCGATTGAGTTTGTTGCCCAGCAGTTTATCGTTCGTATCAAGTAGATCTAAAGCGGCCCCATTATACAGTAATACCTCTCCAGCGTGATTAACGGCGATCACGGCGTCACCGATACTATTGATCAGACTTAGAAGCCGCTGCCGCTCTGTCTCAATTTCTTGCTTGGCTTTCACGGCAAACGATCGTTCGACTCGCTCTCCGTATGTCAGACGCTCTATTAACACTCCGTTGATGACAAAAGTTGCAATCAGAACCAGCGCTACCCGTGCTAAATCCAAGTCGAACATAACCGGCCCCATTAGGCGCCATACTCCAACAGCGAACGCGGCATGGAACACAGCCAATACCGCCAGTCCTTTATAGCCGAACCAATACGAAGCGGTAATCGCCATGAACGAAAACAGCAAATAGTATGGACTCGCGAATCCGCCGGTCAGCAGAATAAGGACCGCCAGGAACAGGTTGTCCATTGCATTCATACTAATAAAGGAACCGAACCACGTCTGATTGCGAAGCCATGGCCAGTACCAACCGATGTTATAGAGGATTGCGCCAACCACTAAAATCAGGAACAGGATCGCGTTCAGCGACTCATACGGAAACGTTAAGCTGACTAGCGCGATGACAAGCCAGCGAATTCTACGGGTAGCTTCTATGTATAAAGCTCGTTTATCGGATAGTACTTCTTTTGCCGTATCTTGTTTTTCTGCCATTGCATTCTAGCATAACGTTTTTGGCTATTTTTGACCATTACTGTCTACCTGTATTGTATACGGATAAAAGTTGGTTGAAAGCTGCTTTAACTTCTTATGAGGCCGTTTTATAAAACTCCGGCTATTTCTTTATCGAGGCAACAAAACCATGGAGTGAGTGCGTATTCACGCCATGCTCTCTAATAATAGTTTGCAATCGCCATTTGCCCATGAGTGGACAGAAAGCCGGTCAACAATTTCCGTCAGTATTTACGTTGTTCGCATAAACTTAAAGTGAAAGTGTATCGAATTTCTGCCGACGATCAGGAGGGGTGCGCCTCAGGCTGTACTTCAGATTGCGCCTCGGAGTGTTTCAAATTGGCACCGATACGGAAAACGATCGCGATCGCCAACAGCAGCAACCCGACGATTGTAACCAGATCGGCTATTAATAATTGTTGGTAATTCTCAGCTAACCCGTGCAAAGGACCCGCGGTCATTACTGTCAAAAATCCGAGCCCCAACATTAATGATCGTAGACGTCGCCAGCCACGACTTTTGGCCGCGTTTACGAGCAATATCACCCCCAACGGCCCCCATGCAATCAGCGCGCCGATGGCGATGGTATTCGCCAATAATGGATGCTGTTGGTAATTGACAAGGTGATTAACATAATCGTATTCAGGGTTCACACCGAAGACCATCGTGGTCAACGCGAGAATAAATACCCATGCCACAGCTATTGCTCCACCGATCATCGCATAACGTTCTTTATCAGATAACCGCGGTAAAAGACTAAACAATAACCGTAAAGTATACGTCATGGCTGCGAATAAAAAGGCGTGTCCAATTGTAAATCCGACCGCCATCACAGAGCCGAAATCTTGGGGTGCAAAATATAAATAAAAGAACGGAAACGTGATAAAAATATAAAATATACCAAACAACAGAAAGAAATTGCGCATCATCATCACGGAACGGGGAACTACGTTGCCGGCCTGCTTAATGCGGTGACGCACCAGCAACCACGCTGCCAGCATACCTACCATCCCTGTTCCATTTGACAGAGCAGAATAGGATATGGCTGTATAACTTTCTTCCATGCTGCTCATTCTATTACGGTTTGACTGTATACTCAATACAGTTTAGGAAAATCTGAGACATTATTCTGGGGCAAGATAGCAAGTTAGCAATTGCGGTTGGATCTCATGAAGAATGTCTGAGGCAGCTATGGAGTTTTGGTTGGGTGAGTGATAATTCTTGATTATATTGGCTGCCGCCTCTGTCACTAAGTTTATCAGTGTAAATATAGACATAGTAAAGTTATTATTTTATAATAAACTATACTGAAGCG
>CAZXAD010000033.1:7457-7717 GCA_964638825.1 uncultured Candidatus Saccharibacteria bacterium
CGATAAAATAAATCCGGCAATGAACGTTGACACACACAACACACTACCAGGAGGTGGAGAACGTGCCCGTCGGACTAGTAGCCTTTTCTTTCGCGCACCGTAATAACGATGAACCCAACCCATGCAATATACGACTGGCACAGGAAGTCACTCGTATCGCTGGAACAACGGAGGACCAAGTTGTCGTCGTCTGCCAATGGGAAGTGGCCAAGGCGCTTCAATGGTCTCCCGATGCGGTAGTGGACCCGCATCCGGAAGGA
>CAZXAD010000034.1:0-7693 GCA_964638825.1 uncultured Candidatus Saccharibacteria bacterium
GTGATCGGCGAAGAATCTTCACGCTTAACCGCCGCGCTGAATTCGGCAGGATTTATAAATTACTCCTACGGGGGAGAAACTATGCCGGAAATGCTTAAGGAAGCGCTACAACACGCCGAGGAAGGGGATGTCGTATTGCTCAGCCCTGCCTGTGCCAGCTTCGGCCTGTTCGAAAGCTACAAGGACCGCGGGAAACGGTTCAAGGAAGCAGTCAAAAGGTTAGAGTAGAGGGTCAAGCGGAGAGAAGAAAAACTAGGAAGTTGTTACGCCAAAGTCTGTTGTCAAGGCCTAGTCTTGACAACAGAAGGCAACTGAATATGTATTGCTTATGCTTGCCTCGTATTTGACCAAGTGGTTTAGTAGGGATATCTGCTTCTGTAGCCGAAACTCAAAGGAGTTGAAAATGAGGCGGATACAGTGGGTGCTCTTTGTAAGAAGTACTGCGATGGTTGTCACGATCATCGCGTTTCTGGTGTGGGTATTCCAGGCTGAACATCTCGTCTCCTGGACTGACGCACACAATCTTCTCACCGTGCCGATTTTAGTGTTGGGAATAATCGGCTTAACCGCTGTGCCAACGCGCTCAGTGTTCGCTCGGGTAATCTTAGGCATCGTTGCGGTGGGTGCTGGATTCGGGCTGCACGTTTGGTACGTGGAGGTATTGCCGAATGCGAACTGGGGCAATGCTGTTCTAGCGGGCCTCGGTCCGTTTTTACTCGGCGCCGCCACAAGTGCGATGACCATGTTTTTTAGATATGTGTGGTCGCTCGAAGACCATTGGTTCAACCGGCCTGTTCCTCCATCCGGAGGCGGTCTCGAAAACTAGCTGCCTACACCGACCCGGCCGGGTGTTCTCGTTCTAACGAAACACCCGGCCTTTTCTTTTTTATACGGCAATAAAATTATTCTACATATCTAAAATACGTGTTATCCTGAACAATAGTTTATGAAACATACGGTAAAAGAAGTTACGTTGGATAATGGTGCCAAAGGACTAGTCATTAATGCTCCTGGAGTGGAAGTAGTCCGCATGTTGGTGGAGTTCCGTGCGGGGTTCAATCTGGGCGACTGGCAAAAGTACGAGCTTCCTCATGTCATGGAGCACATGATGTTTACCAATAAAACGTATCCGAAACCACGCCAGTTTTCCCGGGAGGTAGAGAAAAACGGAGCTTTCCATAACGCCGCTACGACAGACACCAGTCTGGAATATGAATATGAGTGCGCCACTTTCGAAGCTGAACGGATTGCCAAATTAATCGGAATCCAGGTCACTGAGCCGACATTCCCGGCAGCTGAGCTTAAAAATGAGATCGGTAACGTCGCCGAAGAATTAAGCAGCGATATCTCAAGCCCGGCGGCGACTGTCGGAAACAATTTACATGCCGCTGCGGTCGGTGCGCCGCAACTCCAGCAACGCAGCGAACAGCTGTCTTCTATGACTGACAGTGATTTACGAGAATGGTTCGAATACACTCATATAGCTGGCAATATGCGGTTTATCGTGGCCGGTGATATCGATTTCGAAACTTCCGTGCTTCCACATTTGAATGTAAATCTTCCCAAAGGAGATCGCCTGCAAATGCCTCGCATCATGGCTGATAAGCTCGATGAACCATTGGTGGAGTGCCGCGATATCCCCCAGATATATTATCGGTGGTTTTCTCAATATAATATTCCGTTATCGTACCGCGAGCTGATCGCGGCGCGCATTATTGCTAATGTTCTGACTAACGGTTTTTCTTCAACGCTATTAGGGGAAGCTCGTGAACGCGGCTTGGCTTACTGGCTAGGTATGGGTGTCGGCCGCGACCAATATACGAGCGGGTGGAAATTTGGCGGCCCGGTATCTCCTGACCACGCGGACGAATATTTCCAACTGGCTGCTGAAGAAATCAAAAAAGCACAGGATGGTGATATTACTGATGAACAATTCAACGGTACCAAACAATTAATGAGGGGTGAGCGGGCTCGTGAGTATCAAAAAGTAGGGAGTTTGGTCGGATACTATGATATGTATTTCAACGAAGATGAATATGAAGAGTTCGATGAATGTAACCGTTTATTGGATGAAATCGGCGTAGACGAAGCGGTGACCGCCTTTAATAAATTGTTTTCAAATGATACATGGGGCGTTAGTTTCGTGGGTAATGTGGATGAAAAAAGCGCACAGAAATATAAAAAGACACTTTCTTCGCTTTGGAAATCCACATAACAAAGACTTATCAACGGAGGGTGGCTACTGTGCAATTTACTACTGCAGAAATAAATATTCCCAAAACCGAAACGGCGAGAAGCGAAGATACCGTATTGAACCGGCAAGACCTCAGTCTGTTCGGGATATTCGACGGCATGGGCGGGCCCGGCGATGGCGATGTAGCAAGCCGTGTAGCAAAAGAAGCGGTGGAGTCGTTTTATCTTAAAGAACCATATAAAGAACAAAAAAGCATACAACAGCTCGGGTATACGGCCCGAGCTGCGCTTATGTACGCCGAAGAAACCCTGCAAAACTACATAAGCGATAATAAAGAAGTAAGCGAGAATATGGGTACTACTGCCACTATCGGCCATGTTTTCGTCTCTGAAGACGCTATGTATGTGGCCTACGCCCACGCGGGTGATTCTTCGTTAATGGTGTTTCGTGCCGGGGAAAATGACATTGAAAATATAACCGAAGAAGAAGCACAAGAAAACGTACTCCAGAACGCGCTGACCGGAGATCACGGCGCAATCCAGGGCATTAAACAATATGGCGTCATTGAACTCCAACCAGGTGACCGGCTGGTATTCATTACCGATGGTATAACCGGTGACAGGGAAGAGGAACGCTTGAGCGCGGCTGAATATCGAGAAGCGCTTTCTGCCTCCGATGTGCAGGAAATACCACGAAAATTGGTGGATAAAAGCAAAAAGACAGATGATAAAGCGGTGTTAGTGGTGGATGTAATGGAGGGTTAAGCGTAAAGGGCAAAGGGCAAAATGCGGATTTATTAATTTTTTCTATCTCTCACTATTTTTACTCGATCTTTTTATAAGACTCCAACAACGAGCTATAACTTTTGACAATTTAGCAAAAATTCACTACAGTATATATAATAGAGTTATTGAAGGTAGTAAAGTGGAGTTTGTATTGTGAGTGAGCAAGAGCCTAGCTTAATTCCGGACAATGATACAGAAATAGAACCCCATGCTATGGAGCAAGACAACATTGAGGGTGAAGAAGGCCTCGATGAAGTTTTGTTGCCGGGCACTATAGTTACCCAGCGTGATTCAGGTGATCAATACAGGATTGTGGGGGTATCCACAAACCCTTATAATAATGTGGAAACTGTAGCACTCGAGTATGCGGGGAGCGACCCGATAAAATCCCAGAGAAATATGCGCCTGAATGCGGAGAGATTCAAAAACAAACTTGCCGGAGAAGAATCTGATCCGGAAAAGCCGTGGCTTCTAACCAACAGAGAATCAGGAAGTTATTCGGATATAAAGAGTAGCTCACAAGAAGTACCCTTACCCTCAGGGTTGAGCGCTGAAGACCATCAGACGGAATATCCGCAACGGAACGAATTACTGACCGGTTATACTGGTCCAGCTATTAGAGTAGGCGGGAACGGCGACACACAGCCGATTACCATAACAGGATTAGCAGCAGAACATGAAGGGAAACGATATTTTGCAATCGAAGGTTCTGATACGGCTATACCTGAAGACGAAATACTGTTAGCGCAGGATATTCATGAACGACCGGGTTCTTCGGGAGGACAGGAACAGCCATCTTCTGAACAATCTAGCTCGGAGCCGGACGCTGAAAGGCAGCCACTCACTAATGGGGAAGCGGCTCAACAACCTCCAACGGAAGCCGAACTCGAACAACAAGTAGATGATTATCTCAGAAAAGACAAAGACAATGACAACAAAGAAAGATTCAGACTTTTTAACACTTCCACAGAAGCAGGAAAAGCTCTTGAGGATGCTCGCACTAGGTTGGCGGAAACCAAAGTCAAAATGCGTCACGGAAAACTGTTCAGCAAAAACAAACGCCAGCATCAGCAATACGAGAATGTGCTAGCAGAATATCAGAAAGCGCGGCACCAGTTTATTGGCGAACTGTTTGAAAATGCGAGGGGTAAGGATGAAAAATTCCGCGAGCTGCTCATTACCAGATTACACGCACGCGAAGACGGAGCGTTAACGGGAGTGGAAGTAAATGCGTATGTTGAGAAACAAAATACCGATTATCAGCGATTTCTAGAGTGGTACAACGGCCTGTCTAGGCGTAATCAGATTATAGCATGTGTCGGGACTGGAGCCATTGTTGGTGTTCTCGGCGGGGTTGCTGCCGGTGGGGTGGCCGCAGGTGGAATATTAGGAGCGCGTTTTGGGCGCGGCTACCTTAGTCGTGAAGCTCGCCGTACTAGAGTCCGGAGTTTGGAAGATAAACAAAAGGAAGGCACTCTTTATAATTCCAGCCAGAGTATATGGCAAAGAAAACTGGAGGAGCTGCGTTTACTGAATTACGGGCAAGATAAGCAACTGGCTGACCGGGACATAAAGTATGTTGCCGATAACACCTCTAACACTTCTCGCGAACTTTCGGAAGTTAACAAAGCACAGTATGAGCAAACGAACGAAGAAATGACCAAGCAAAAACGGAAATCGCTTATAGGGGCAGTTGGTGGTGTGGCATTAGGTTTTGCCGCCGGTGCCACAGTAGAGCACTTTACCGATTGGCACGGTATAACACGTGGGGGACAGGAAGTAAACGGCACCGGTGCGCTTGAAGACCGTGTAGAGGGCTTGGAATCTGAACTTGAAGATGTACAGGAAGAAAACCAGGAGTTGCAGGAAGAAAATCAACAATTGCAAGAACAATTAGAAGATACCCAGGATACACAAAATGGAGATGCGGAATCAGAGCCGGGCGTTGAACCTGAAGTATCCGAACAAGCCCAATATCTTTATGGCGAATTAGCCGGTGAAAGAGTTAACATTCACATCCCGGAAGGTAGTAATGTGTGGGACGAGATGGAGTCCGTTGTAGACAGGGAATTGAGCCGCCCCGTTGGCCATAGCGAAAAACAGCGCATCGTTGGCAATATACTCAACGCCATGGAGAATGAGTATCCCGGCCGGGATTTTGACCACGTGCATCCAGGTGAATCCTTCAGCGTTACACTGCCACATTAAAAGTAGACATGTGGTAGACGCAGTCATTTTCAAAGAATAACAAACCATAACAATTAGTTGACAAATATACAAAAATTTGGTAGTGTATTCTTTATTATGAATGAAAAATTCCCGGTACAAGAATCCACCCCTGTAGCAGGCGACTCGACCGAGCATTTTAAAGCTGTTTTCTCGGAAAAGAATACCGGAGAATCGGTGCAAGATTCGCACCAGGCGGAATTTGATAGTGGACTTTCCGCTCCGGAATCTAAGGAAGCAGGTAACAATCAACCCGAAACGGGCCGGGGACGCAATCATAACGCGCCGCGCGGCGAGGATAGCCGTAACACGCACAACCGTAAACGGGCCGAAAATTACAAAAAAGGAGGCGACCATACATCTGATAACAGTGAAGAGGTAGCGCGAACCCAGTCAAGAAATTTACGGACATCCTACGAGCTAACGGAAGAGCGTGGTAGCCAAAGCATGGCGCAACTGGAGAGTAAGAGAAGCGAATTAGCAACTCCGGACGTGACGCATAATGCGTTAGAGTCGGTGATCCGTGGAACGGAAATGATGGCGGATAAGTATAAGGGACGATTATCCGAAGACGATAAAAAGACCCTGGAGCAAATCAATACACAAGCCAGACAAAAAATCAATTCCAAATCCCTTGATAATGCTTCCGCCCACGAAGCGATACAGCCATTCCTGGATTTGGTAGATAAGTTCGATTCAACCCAAGCGCCTGGAGACGGCAGCGGACAGTCGGAAGCCTCAGGTTCGGAGCAAGACATCGCTACTGTTTCTTCGCCTGAACAGAATAATCAAAATGCGCCGCAAGCTGCTTCGCCTGAAGAACAAGGCCAGCAGTCTTCCGAGCAGACTTACGCGCAGGCGGATATAAGCGTTGAAGACTTGCTGCAGAGTTTCGATGGCGGGAAGGACAAAACGGATAAACCCCAAACCATACCAGACGGAAAAACCGTCAGCGAGCAAAGCGAACCGGAAAAGGAACCTGACCAAGAAAATAGCGAAGCTTCTACTAATACTGAATCATTAATTCAGGAACTGCAGTATAGATTCGGTGATAAATTCGAGGAGATTTTCGAAGAATATATACAGAAATTACAAGAACAGGGTATGTCGGCAGAGGAAGCTCGTGCCGCTGCGCCCGCCATATTGGCATCTAAGATCGGTACTTTAACGGGAGGTCAGGAAAACGGCGAATCTTCCACTGGCACGAAGTCAAGTATAGATATAGACATAGACCGAGTGGTGCGACAATACCAACATGAAGGTATGTCATTGGAAGATGCCCGGGCGGCCGCGGTAGACCTTGCTGCCAGAATCGAAGGCGGATCATCGAATAGCAGAACTGCGGAACCGAGTGAATTACCAAACTACGCTGCCAACCAAACCAATACCACCTTTAGCAATGAAGGGGATATGAATTGGTATTCCCCCGCAACATACGAAACTGCTGAGTATAATACTACCGGCTCGTCGAATTCTACCCATAGCGGTGAACAGAATGAATCAGAGGAAAAAGATATAACCACCGCAGAAAAAACTCGACGATTTGCTGACAATGTGAAAAGAAAATCTCTCATTGCGTTTGACAACTTCGCCTTCAGAACCAGAAGGGAGGCGCGAAAGTATTTAACCCCATTGGAGTCCGTTTATAATCTAGCGAAATCTGAAACTGCGCGCCGAAGAATTGCGACAACAGCGATTGGCAGCTTAGCCATATTTGGTACATACGTAGGTAATGCGGAGAACTTTCAAAATAGCAGGGAGAGCAAGGAAGACAAAACTACGAATACTCCTGAAGTGGCGAGCGGGGAACCGGATGTGTCAGAAGCGTTTCTGGCAGCTGGTATAGGGGGGTTGGCAGAAGATCTTTCGTCATCCATTCCCGGAAAAGAAGACATAGAAGAGCATACGGGTGTAACCATAAATGAAACCCAGGACGGAAGAGGATATGAAATTAAAGCAATGGCTGGAACTTCCGGGGAAGAATTACTGGAAGAGGTGGATAATTTTGCTAACAGGATTGCAGAGGAAAGACTGAAATGGAATATAGAAGATATATCCATAGCGGAGCCATTACTGGAAGCAGCTGGAGTTGACGTTGAAAAATTAGCTGGCAGTATAGACGATGCCAGAACATTCGTAATCGATACAGAGGCGGTAAGGAAGGCAGCTCTGAAAGTAGCCAAAGAAAATCCGTCAAGTGTATGGGAGAGGGTAAACAGTCTTGCCGGATAAAACGAGTTATGTGAAGTTTTCTTATAATATTTCCGCATAACCGTATATACCCCCGTACAAAGCCAAATAACCATAACTGTATTGACATACAATACAAAACGTTTCAAAACAGTTGACATAACACCCAAAAAATGGTAGGGTTAGATTATCTGGTTGGTGTGAGGTGGAACTCTAACGCCAACGCGGCGTGCCTTAACAGAACAAACTACATACATGTTCGTGTATAGCCGCCATCTTATTACAAAAGCGATAGACT
>CAZXAD010000035.1:0-7569 GCA_964638825.1 uncultured Candidatus Saccharibacteria bacterium
GGAAGAAATTACGCGCAGAAACAATTTGACGTCAATAATGAGCCAGCAGAATATAGGAGAAACGATATCAGTCACCCTATTGCGTGACGGCGATAAACATAGAGTGGATGTTACGTTACGTGAAGCACCAGAGGATCTGTAAGAGAATATCGAATTTAGAAAATAAAGAATTAGGAATTACAGAAATTCGCGCCAAGGATAGTAAAACGATATTCGTAGAACATATGTTATAGTATGTCCATGACTAATCCTAATAAACCAATCAATGTCGCTGAAGGTAAAATGTTTGATTGTCCGGAGTGCCCGTTCAATCAGATCAACCCTAATTTAGAAGAAAGCTGCCAAGAAGGTTTGTGGGTATCGCACGGGGTAGCAAGGTGTAACACCACCGATGAAGAGGCCGGCCTCCAACAAGTAAGAGCTGGAGCGGTGATTAAAGCCGGTGAAGGTTATTTCGGTGGAGTTACGATTATCCCTGATAAGGAAGGGTTGCTTTTGGAAAGCCAATACAGAGTACAACCAAATCTTCCCCAAAGACTGCTTGCGCGTATAGGAATTAACGAAACCCTATAGCATCCTGAAGATATTTAAAGATTCGATTGAAATAAGCATGGCTGAAACAATCCGATATGTCCGACCAAAAGTTCTATAGCCGTTCCAAATCTTCTGCCACAAAGATATTTTTATTGATACGGAACAATTAAGATATAAATTATTTATGCGAGTTAAAAGATAGGCAAGAGAAGATAGCAACGGAAGGCAAGAGCCGGACAGCCGGGTCGTTGAAATTGTGAAGAGTAACCCTCCACATTTCTCGCCGGCTGTCCGATCTGCCGTGGTTCGTGCGCTGGTCACTGAAGAGGTGTTGTGCAGCCGCCGCTGGGCTGTGCCGCCGCAGCCGTGTTTCTGATCTCTTCCACTTGGGGAAGAATTTCCTCTGCCAAGCGACTGGCATGCCGTGAGTGTGGTTCACTCTTGATAGCATTGAGTTTCATGGCCAGTGTACTTATATAGTCATAGTACTCCTCAAAGGAGCCAAAGTTTCCCGCCTTGGTCATTTCTTGTATTTTTGCTTTACGGGCAAAGTCGGACTCGGAGTGACTAGTTGCTTCCTCCAGCAACTGTATTGCATCTCCAAGTACTGACATATCTTCCAGCTGGCCTTCTACGCCATATTGGACGAAAGCAAGTAACTCAGCTGTCCGGCCGAAGGTTAGCCGGATCGACAGGCGGGTACTGGGAAAACCTTCAGACATCATGTCTTCTCCTTTCTCCCAAACGGGATTACAACTACCTATAACAAGTAACTATAATCCCGCCTGGGGTAGAGAACCATCTTCTCTTGTCAATGTACAACTCCAATCACATCTATATGTGCAATTGAATAAACTAATTTTAGCAATATTTCATTAAAATAATCAATGAAATTTGACTATACGCACGATTCAGTGTTTTGTATAATACACTTATCAACTGTGAGGTTGGTATCCGGTAGTCGTTGACATGTGGTTGCGATACACAGCCGGATTCGTACTTTGACAGGCAGACGTATAGACATGCATGGCGGGGGTTGAGGTTGTCATGAACTGGCAATTTCTACTCCCGTCATGTACGGGAGAAGAAAGAATCTATTGAAAGGCGCGAACTGCTTGCGTTAGTCGGGAATTCGGATATCGACTAAGAGAGGCCCAGCCGCATTCCACTGTTTACACTGGACATCGACTCAAAGGATAAACGGTGAAATTGATTAGAACAGCGGTTCGAGTGTTGTGGCGCGAGAGCCTGGCGCGACAGGTCTTGTGCACTGCACGCTTTGAAGACAATCCGGACAATCCGGATGTTACGTATACCATCAAACCTCTTTTTGGCGATAACCAAGGAGGCTGAAGTGACTGAACAACTATGTGGTAGATGTGACAACCACGTAAGCGAAGACCCGAGGAGAGTATTGAAGGTGAAAAACGAGTTGGTTCGTGTCTGTGACACGTGCTGGTGGACGCGCTGAGATTCAAGGGAGGACATACAATGACCCAAGACCGGGAAGAACTACTCCGCTCTTTGGAGCAGGAGATTCTCGAGATCATGGGGCGAGCAACAGCTCCTGTCAGCAAAGAGGAGCTCATGTTGCGCCTCACACAGGAACGGCACTTTGTGCCCCGTGATGTGGAGGAAGCTCTCGAACGCCTCAGTCTGCAGCTGGTCTGAGGCGCGAAACTGGAGTGCGATGGCAGACATGGGCAAGCAAGTCCGTTGGTTATCGCACTCTCTCCGTGCGTATCATCTATCCAACCCTATGTCTGCCTGTCGCATTCCCGGTGTTGCTTAAAATAGGCGATAGCGGGGATGTTTTCTTGAATAGGTTGTTATTTATTGTTGCTACAATTCGCTCAACCAAAATTCTATAACCATTCTGAATTTACTGTCATAGGGAATAAAACAAGCAAAACCACGGATTTATGAATGGGTGAGTTTTGCTTGCTTAAGTATTTTTAAAGGGGTGGTAAGAATTCCATTCATGATTCTAAAACAAGCATGAATCGTTCCTCATGCTGGACGGTGAATTCGTGTTTTTGGGCGATACTGATTAATTCGGGGTGTTGCCACGGGTCGGACTCTATAACAAGTAGTCCATGAGTATGCAGGTATTCCGGTGCCTGGCGTAAAAACTGCTCGTAAATCCCAAGGCCATTCGTGCTGCCTCCGTTTAATGCCAGTTTGGGCTCATGTTCTGAATCAGGAGTGAGGTTGGCATCCGGCTTGAGATAGGGGAGGTTAGCCACAATAACATCGAATGTTTGGATAAGGCCGGTGAACAGATCGCTGGTTTCAAATCGTATCGTCGCATCATTACGCTCAGCGTTGCGTCGGGCAATGGCGAGTGCTTCGGGTGAAACGTCGCTGGCAGTGATGTCCAAGTCGGGGCGGGTGTATGTAAGAGCGATAGCGAGCGCGCCGCACCCGGTTCCCATATCCAAAACCGGGGCATTCTTCGGTGCGTTTTTTCGTACGTATTCCACGAGGGCCTCCGATTCGGGCCGGGGAATCATGACTTCCGGGGAAACTATAAATGGCAGCCCATAAAACTCTTTCGTGCCAGTTAAGTATGCTACCGGTATAGATTGCGCGCGTTTATCGATAAGTTGCTGATATTCAGTCAACGTCTCATCAGAAAAATGAGTATTAAACGATTCATTTCCGTGAGTGTGCAGCCAGGCACGGGATTTTCCGCTGGCATGCTCAAGCAATACACGCGCGTCCATCTCTGGGGTGGTAGATCCAGAATTTCGCAATGTATTAGAAGTATTATTAACGAGTTCCTGTATCGTCATCGATTTCCTTGAGTATTGTATTCACGATTACTTCTTGGGGAAGTATGCAGTCAATGGCGATAGCGCCGTGGTGTTTGGCGTTTTCCTGGAACCATTCATACCACCCTAATACGTTATCCACTTCTTCTGGATTTTTACCGAACGGATTATTAGTCCGTTCTTGCAAACGTTTTTTGATTTCATCGGATGAACGGTACTCTAGGAGAAAAATTTTATCAAACCATGGATAGTACTCGGCGATATCGCCTGTTGTACCACAGACGAATAATGGTTTTGAAGAGGTGCGTAAACGGTCTCGCAATTTTTCAGCGTTCAAACGCCATTTGTAATGTGCCAACCAATTAGGATCATTTTCACTGGGGTTTTCTTTGACTACCCCCGTTTTTTTATGTATCCAATCGGCGAACCCTTTATCTATGTCAATGGTTTGAAATCCCTTTTTACTCAAGATTTCTCTTGCAGTGGATTTTCCGCACCCGGACGCACCGGTGATAAGATAATTCTTCATGACTGTTTCCGCTGCTCCATGTCGGCCGTGTGCAGCGCGTCTAAGAGAGAATCAATATTACCTTCCATGATAGAAGGGAGATTGTGCATATTCATACTGATGCGATGATCGGTGAGCCGGTCCTGAGGGAAATTATAGGTACGGATTTTTTCAGACCGGTCGCCGGTACCGATTTGGTTTTGCCGCTCGGCGGCACGTTGCCTTTGTTCTTCTTCTATTTGGGCCGCGAGTAGCCGTGATCGAAGAACGCCCAAAGCTTTGGCGCGGTTCTTGTGCTGGCTTTTTTCATCTTGGCAGACTACGGTCGTATCGGTGGGTATATGGATGATTCTGACGGCCGAATCCGTAGTATTGACCGACTGGCCGCCCGGACCGCTAGAACGGAACGTATCGATGCGAAGGTCGGAATCGTTGATTTCGACATCGTGTTCTTCAGCTTCGGGAAGTACGGCCACTGACGCGGTAGAGGTATGTATGCGGCCGCCGGACTCGGTGTCGGGAATCCGCTGCACGCGGTGTACGCCTGATTCGAATTTTAGCCGGCCGTATGCTCCTGAGGCGCTGATATTGAAACTGATTTCTTTATATCCGCCTACCTCTGAAGCGCTTTCATTAATCACTTCGACTGGCCATCCCTGTTGCTCGCAGTATCGCAGATACATTCGATACAGTTCGCCTGCGAATAAGGCAGCTTCTTCTCCTCCGGCACCAGCCCGGATTTCTACGACCGCCGCTTTTTCATCACGCGGGTCTTTAGGTGTGAGCACTTCTTCCAATTTTTGCTCGGTGGTGTGGAGCTTGGTTTGCAAGTTTTCCTGCTCATCCCGCGCCATGGCGGCCATTTCTTCGTCGTCGGAATCTACCAGCTCGTTTGTTTTCTGCAATTGTTGTTGCACGTCATCTTTTTGCTGGAATAATTCCAGGATTTCTTGCACCTCTGCGTGGCGTTTGGCCACCTTTTTTCCTTCGGAGGTCGCATAAATGCTCGGGTCCTGTAATTTTTCGGTCAGTTCCTCGTACTCTGATTGTAGTTGGGTTCGTTTGGTTTCATCCATATATAAATCATAACAGAATCTCCCGGCGGTGGCGGGAGTAAAAACTGAGAAGTTCGACTGGTTACGTATTATCCTGTAATTCTTTTAGGTCAGAAAGCTGTTTCTTCTCGGTAGCTTCATTCTCAGGTGCTGCCTCGGCATCCGTCTTTTGTTCATCTGAAGTATTCTTTTGCTTCTTCTTTTTATCGGTGTTTTTTTGTCCGGCGGCTTCCTGGCGGGCACGGAAACGATCAACTCTTCCCGCCGTATCAACCAGTTTTTGTTTACCGGTATAGAACGGGTGGCAATCGGAGCAAATTTCCACTTCGATCTCCGGAGTGGTGGCCCGGGTAGTGAAAGTATTGCCGCATCCGTTGCATACAACCTTCGCCTCTACGTAGTCTGGATGGATATCCTGTTTCATAACGGATATACTATAACGGTAATATGGGGGAGCAGTCAACGGTTTCATGCAATATGCTTGCATAACTGGCATGCTACCGCTAATCTGGAAGGGACATATTAATTAACAATCAGCATAGGCAACGCATTCTCCTCATTGTAGGCAATTGTCTATGTGCCGAACAGAAAGGATGCACCACTACATGACCAAGCAAGATGACATCAAAGCATTATTAGAAGCAGGCGCGCATTTCGGTCACCGAACCAGTCGCTGGAACCCGAAAATGCGGCAATATATTTATACCAAACGGGGCGGCATTCATATTATCGACCTGGTACAAACGGCAGACCATTTGCAACAGGCCACCAAATTTGCCAAGCAGACGACCGCGAACGGTAAAAAAATCTTATTCGTCGGGACGAAAAAACACATAGCTCCCGTTATCCGCGAAGTCGCCCAGGAGACAGGCATGCCCTATATCACCGAGCGCTGGTTCGGCGGTATTTTAACCAACTTCGATACCATACTCCGCCGGATTCAGTATTTTAAAAAACTTACCCAGCAGCTCGAGGGCGGAGAACTCGAAGAAACCTACAACAAACGCGAAATTACCAAATTCCAGGAAGAGCGGGATAAAATGGCCATTTCGTTCAGCGGCCTTGCAGATATGGAAGAATTACCGGGGGCGGTATTTATCGCCGATGTAGTCAATGAGCAAACTGCTGTACGGGAAGCGAATCGGCTCAATATCCCGATTATCGGCATCGTGGATAGTAATGGCGACCCCACTCCGATTGATTATGTTATACCGGCGAATGACGACGCGGTGAAAACCGTCTCGTTGATCGCGAAAGAGGTTGGCGATGCGGCCACCAGCGGCAAGGAAGAACATGCTACCAAATCTGCCAAGACTTCAGCCAAATCGAAAACCAAGCAAACCGCTCAAAAAGAGAAGACACCAACCGACACGAAACAAAAAACTACCCAATCGGCGGCAACGACAAAATCATCAGAACCAAAGAGCACAAAAGAGGGGGCGGCATAATGGCGATTACCTCGGAAGAAGTAAAACAGTTACGCCAGGCAACCGGCGTGGGCATGATGGACGCCAAGAAGGCATTACAGGAAGCAGAGGGCGACCATGACAAAGCGATGGAGATACTCCGTAAAAAAGGACACGACAAAGCCCAGAAACGTGCGGAACGTACGACGGAATCCGGTTTGGTGGATACGTACGTACACATGGGAAAAGTAGGAGCTATGGTAAAGGTTGAATGCGAAACCGACTTCGTGGCCCGCACGGATGACTTCAAAACATTCGTCCATGATGTCGCTATGCATGTGGCCGCTTCCGATCCGCAATACCGCACCCCTGAAGACGTACCCGAATCGGTTATCGAGAAAGAGAAATCAGCGTACGCCGAAGAGGTGGAGAATAAACCCGAAGACGTGAAAGAAAAAATCATCACCGGTAAGCTGGATAAATTTTATGAACAGGTATGTTTAAGCAAGCAGCCCTTCATTAAAGATCCGGATAAATCGGTTGAAACATACCAGGCCGAACAAGTATCTAAAACCGGTGAAAATATCATAATTACTGGTTTTACCCGGATGGAGCTCGGAGGTTAGTCATGAATAAAGAAGTGTCTCAAAAGATGCAAGCCACGGTAGACCATTTACATGAAGAGCTGCAAACAGTCCGCACAGGACGTGCTAACTCAGCCTTAGTAGAGAATATTACAGTGACGTATTACGACCAGAGTATGCCGATTAAAGCGCTGGCCAACATCACGACGCCCGACGCCAAAACCATTACCATTGCTCCGTGGGACCCGAATGCCACCAAGCCGATAGAGAAAGCCTTGCAGGAAGACGATAATCTCGGACTGTCTCCGGTCAGTGACGGCAAGACAATACATATCAACGTGCCGCCGCCGACCGCGGAGCGTCGCGAGCAATTAACCAAACAAGTCAGCGAGATCGCGGAAAATGCCCATGTTTCTTTGCGGAATATCCGCCATGACGCACTGAAAACGTATCAAACGCAGCTAAAGAATAAGGAAATCAGCCAGGACGAATTCGACAAGGCCAAAAAACATTTGGATGAATTAATCCAGGAATTCACCAGCAAAGTCGATGAAGCTACTGAACAGAAAAAACAGGAAGTACAAACCGTATGACCATGGAAGTACCCGCGCACATCGGCATTATTATGGACGGCAACCGCAGATGGGCGAAAGAGCGCGGTTTATCGACGATGGAAGGACACCAGGCCGGATATGAAGCATTAAAGCG
>CAZXAD010000036.1:0-1069 GCA_964638825.1 uncultured Candidatus Saccharibacteria bacterium
TTGATGAGATTAATAATTCGTCCAAATCAGTAATTGTTGATGGTTATCCGAGACGGCTGGACCAGATTGAAGAATTCGATCGGCTCATGGAACAGCCTAAGGATTATATCGTTATAGCATTGCAGGTAACACAGGAAGTGTCGTGGCAGCGGATCATGGACCGAAACCGCCCGGATGATAAATATGAAGTATGGCAGCATCGATGGGAAGAATATTATACTCATACCGTTCCGGCTATTGAATATTCTCGTGAACGGGGAATATTACGGGAAGTTGATGGGAATGGTAGTATCGAAACGGTAACCCGTTCCATGGAAGAAGTATTCCATGCAGCCTAAAACCCGGGAAGAAATCGAAGCCATCCGTGAGAGCGGACGGATACTGAAGACAGTCCGTGACGGAGTAGCGAACGAAGTGACTCCCGGCATTACCACCAAGCAACTCGCTGATAGCGCCCGGGAACGATTGCAGGAGTTGGACGCGAAGCCGGCCTTTGCGGGATATATGGGATTTCCGGATGTGATATGTATATCGGTTAATCACCAAGTAGTCCACGGGATTCCCGGCCCGTACGTGATTAAAGACGGTGATTTGGTGAGCATGGATCTCGGCGTCCAATATAACGGGATGATTACCGATAGCGCGGTGACGGTAGTCGCCGGTTCTCTACCGAGCGGGAAAGTACGAACCCTAATGAAAGCGACCGAAGAATCGTTGTATGCGGGGATTGAACAAGTAAAACCGGGGGCGCGTGTCGGAGATCTCGGCAACAGCATACAGAAGCGTCTATTGCGGGACAACCTTGGAATCGTAGAGTCGCTGGTAGGACACGGAGTCGGGCATAATGTACATGAAGAACCCGAAATTCCTAATTTCGGCATGGCGGGAACCGGTGCTACGCTCAAAGAACATATGACGATCGCTATTGAGCCAATGGCGACGCTCGGGAGCAAGGAAGTTTACACTGAGTCTGATGGATGGACGGTAAGCACCCGGGATCATTCTCTCAGCGCCCATTTCGAACACACGATACTCATTACCAAGGAAGGATATGAAATACTGACATAGT
>CAZXAD010000036.1:1169-7540 GCA_964638825.1 uncultured Candidatus Saccharibacteria bacterium
CATTTCGAACACACGATACTCATTACCAAGGAAGGATATGAAATACTGACATAGTAATATATAAATCTGAAATCCTAATATCGAAACTCTAAACAAATCATAAATGCAAATGACACAAATATTTCGAATTTCGAATTTAGTTTTTAGATATTGTTTAGCATTTAGCATTTTAAATTTAGGATTTTCCGTACAAAATAAGCATGACCTGTACGAATCGGATTAAAAAACGTATAATGCGGGTAAATTATGGCACAAACACAAAATTTACCAGTTGCAGTCGGTATTGACATAGGATCCACCACAGTTCGTTGCGTGATCGGTATGCACGAGGAAGAAGCACCCGCTCCGAGCGTGATCGGGGTGGGGACCGCTTCTTCAACAGGGGTTCGCAAAGGCACCGTAGTAGATATCGAGAATACAGTCAGTGCTATCACGGCCGCCGTTGACGAAGCAGAACGCATATCCGGTATTACGATTAGCGGGGCTACCATAGGAATCAACGGAACCCATATCGTTACCGTGGCTTCCAGGGGAATTATTGCGGTCGGAAGTAACAACAGGGAAATATCGAGCCAGGACTTAGCGCGGGCGGAAGAAGCCGCCACAGTGATGCAGTTGCCGCCCAACCGGGAAATTATCCAGATTTTTCCTCGCAGATACACGGTTGACGGGCAAGAGTACGTGAAAGATCCGGTCGGCATGAACGGGATGCGGCTGGAAGTTGACACCTGTTTGATAACGGCTTCCACTCCTTTTTTGAAAAATACCACCCGGAGTGTTACCCAGGCGGGGATTACTGCCCGTGCTCATGTCGCCAATCCTCTAGCTGCCGCACGTACCGTAACCAGCAACCAGGATAAAGAAGTAGGGTGTGCAGCGGTGGATATCGGTACGCACACTACCGGAGTGGCAATTTATGATGAAGGAGAATTAATGCATACCGCCGTATTACCGGTGGGGGCCGCCCATATTACCAACGACATCGCTATTGGTCTTCGGACAGAAATAGAAACAGCCGAAAAAGTGAAACTGGAACACGTGGATGTTGATCCGAACAACACCCATCACAACGAAAGCTTCTCCGTTCAGGAGATGAACAGTGAAGTACTGCAGATTTCTACTTCGGAAGTTAATACGATTGCCCAGGCCCGGCTGGAAGAACTATGCGATTTGGTTAATAAGGAACTCCGCAAAGTAAAACGGGACGGCATGCTCCCGGGTGGAATTATTTTCAGTGGCGGCGGCGCGAACCTGCATGGCCTCACCGAGTTTGCCAAGCAACAATTGCGGTTGCCTTCACATGTGAAAACCCCGCGTGGTTTTTCAGGGATCGTCGATAAGATTGAAAACCCTGAATTTGCCACTGTGATCGGGCTCATGCTGGAGGATATGTATCACGGAGATACCCGCACTGAAAACGGCAATCTCCAGTCCATGGTGTCGGGAATCCGTGGTATGGTGCACGATATCGTAGACCGTTTTCGTGGCTAAGAATCAGGGTGGAGCGTAAAGATTTGAGTGTAGAAGGGAGGACATAATGCGCCTTGACTTTCACTTCTTTACCCTTAACGCTCCCTCCTTAACCCTTTGATCAGCCCTGTTTCGTACACAAAATGAACTCAGATTTTGAACGGGAACTAAATCGAACACAACATGAATAATGTCTATATAACCCCGAACACATTATTTGCGTATGTGCATACGTCAGTTATACTAGCATAAGAATCAATGGGAGATACGAATTATGCCGGAAGTAGTACCAAGTGTAGAAACATTCGCCCGTATTAAAGTACTCGGCACTGGCGGGGGTGGCGGCGAAGCCCTGAACCGCATGATAGAGATGGGAGTTAATAACGTTGAATTCGTAGCGGTAAATACTGATGCTCAGGCGCTTGATAATTCAAAAGCGGCAACCAAACTGCATATCGGAAAAGAAACCACCAGAGGGTTAGGTGCGGGAGCTGATCCGGCAGTCGGGCAACGAGCTGCCGAAGAATCAATGGAGGAAGTCAAAAAATCGCTCCAGGGCGCGGACATGGTATTTATCATGATGTGTGCGGGGGGCGGAACGGCCAGCGGCGCCAGTCCGTTGATCGCCGAAGCGGCCCGTGAACTAGGTATACTGACCGTCGGCTTCGCGACCCGTCCTTTTGCGTTTGAAGGTGAAACACGTCGGGCGAATGCCGATAGCGCGATTGAACGGCTACGGAAGAATGTGGACACGCTAATAACCATCCCGAATGACCGTCTATTGCAAACGATTGACCGGAAAACACCGCTCCTGGATGCTTTTTCAGTAGTTGATGACGTATTACGCCAGGGAGTACAGGGCATTTCAAATCTCATCACTGTCCACGGATTGATCAATCTCGACTTTGCCGACGTCCGGGCTGTTATGAATAATGCCGGCTCCGCATTGATGGGGATCGGAAGCGCCAGCGGCGAAGATCGGGCGGTTATGGCCGCCAAGGAAGCGATCGAGTCGCCATTACTGGAAGTTTCTATCGATGGCGCGCGCGGCGTACTGTTTAATGTGGCCGGCGGACGTGATATGGGTATGCACGAAATCAATGAAGCCGCCGAAACCATTACTTCCGCCATTGATCCGGATGCCAATATCATATTCGGCGCTACCATCGATGAAGCACTAGAAGAAGAATTACGTATCACGGTGATCGCGACCGGTTTTGATCCGCTTCCGGCGGAACGGGAACAACAGGCCAGCGGGCTCGCGTACTTCAATAAGCCCAACGAGGGCGATATGGTGACCGATGAAGATATCACCGAAGACGCTCTCAAACTGGATGAAGAAGAAACCGCCACGAACGCAGCTGCAGCCGAATCCGAATCAGAAGATGTGTGGTCTTTTTCCAATGACGATGATGATTTCGATATTCCCGCCTTTGTGCGCAACCGGAAACAGGAAAAAAAGGACAAAAAAGACAATAAAAAAGACAAATAATATGTGATTTTGTTCCTTACTCCTGAAATGGGGACGTTGACAAAGACTCCATTGGTAGTGCTATACTAATAAGCATGAACACTATATATAGCGGAAACAAACACCTATGAAATGTCTGAAATGTGCTCATCTGGATTCGAAAGTCGTTGAATCGCGCGATATCGGCGATAGCAGTTCCATACGCCGCCGCCGGCAGTGCCTCTCATGCGGCCACCGGTTTACCACGTATGAACGCGTGGAAGTGCCGTACCTTATGGTAATGAAAAAAGATGGAAGCCAGGAATTATTCGATCGCGGGAAATTACTCGGCGGATTAAATAAAGCTATCCAAAAACGCCCGGTAGACCCCCAACAACTTGAAGAACTGATAGACGATGTAGAGCGGAGCGTACACGAATGCGGCGATACAGAGATTGCGTCCACCCGGCTTGGCGAGATGGTAATGGATCGGCTGATGGAGCTTGATGAGGTCGCCTACGTGCGATTTGCCAGTGTATACCGCAGTTTTACGGATGTGGCCAGTTTCGAAGAAGAGTTGAAACGGTTGAAAACCGGAATGGAGGGGTGACTCTTTGACCGCGTGCCTTTTTACGTTACATTGGGTAGTACAAAGGCGCGAGGGTGAAGAGTTAACAAACATAAAAAACGTTGCCCGTAGTCGTTAAGCAGCTAGTATTGCCTGCTGGCGCTGTAGCGGGTGCGGCACTTAAAAGGAGGTACACAATGGACTCTATCAACACGTCGCTCGGTATAGAGCGGTTTTTCACTACCAAAGGCATTCATCCCTACGATGAACTTACATGGTCGCGGCGCGATGCCCGTATTACCAGTTATATTGACGGCTCCGTCGCGTTCGAACAGACAGGCGTGGAATTTCCTGAAAGCTGGACGCAGAACGCCACCAATATCGTGGCGCAAAAATATTTCACCGGAACACCGGGAACTGACTCCCGCGAGAGTTCCTTGAAACAATTGATCGATCGGGTGGCTGACACCATTACCCGGCATGGGCAGCGGGAACACTATTTTGTCAGCGAAGACGAAGCCGAAATATTCAATCACGAACTAAAACACCTCTTAGTCAACCAAAAAGCGTCATTCAATTCGCCGGTGTGGTTTAACATCGGGGCGCCCGGACGTTCACAACAAGCCAGTGCCTGCTTCATTCTGGCCGTGGAAGATACGATGGAGTCCATTCTCAACTGGTACAGAGAAGAAGGTATGATCTTCAAAGGCGGTTCCGGCGCGGGAATCAATTTGAGCAAACTCCGTTCCTCTCAAGAGCATCTCCGCTCCAGCAGCGGCAAATCATCCGGCCCGGTCAGCTTTATGCGTGGTGCCGACGCAGTAGCCGGTACCATAAAATCCGGCGGCAAGACACGCCGCGCGGCCAAAATGGTCATTTTAGACGTAGATCATCCTGATGTAGAAGAGTTCATATGGACGAAAGCACGGGAGGAACGGAAAGTCCATGCGTTGAGCGCGGCCGGATTCGACATGGATCTCGACGGTAAGGACATGATTTCGGTGCAGTACCAAAACGCCAATAACTCGGTTCGGGTAACAGATGAATTCATGCGGGCGGTAGAAAATGATGACGAATGGCAGCTCAAGGCCGTTAAAAGCGGGGAGCCGATTAGAACAGTCCGCGCCCGTGATCTGTGGCACGATATCGCCCAGTCGGCATGGGAATGCGCTGATCCCGGTTTGCAATATGACACCAATATCAACAATTGGAATACTGCCAGCAATACCGACCGCATCAACGGCTCCAATCCGTGCAGCGAATACATGCACCTGGACAATTCGGCCTGCAATCTCGCCTCTTTAAACCTGATGAAGTTCTTGCGGGATGATGGCACCATTGATATTCCCAGCTATCGGCAGGCGGTCGAGATACTGTTTACGGCCCAGGAAATTCTGGTCGGATATTCCAGCTATCCCACCGAAAAAATCGCCCAGAATGCCCGCGACTTCCGGCAGATAGGGCTCGGATATGCCAATCTGGGCGCACTATTGATGGCGCTCGGGTTGCCGTATGATTCCGATGAAGGACGGGCGCACGCAGCCACGTTGACGGCCATCATGACCGGGCAGTCGTATGCCACCAGCGCTAAAATCGCTCACCGGATGGGTCCGTTCGCCGGATATGAAGTAAACCAAGAACCGACGATAAAAGTACTCGAGCAACACCGCGATGAAGTATCCCGCATTAATCCGACGATGGTCCCTGAAGATCTGTTGAGTACCGCTCAAAGCGTGTGGGATGAAGCGGTTGAGCAGGGACAGCTGTACGGTGTCCGCAACTCCCAGGCCACCGTACTGGCTCCGACCGGCACCATCGGGTTTATGATGGATTGCGATACCACGGGAGTCGAGCCGGATCTGGGGCTCGTGAAAATGAAGAAGCTAGTCGGCGGCGGAACCATGAATATCGTCAACCGGACGGTGCCGCGCGCGTTAAACAATCTCGGATTTGACAATAAGCAAACCCAGGAAATCGTCGACTACATAGACGAAAACAAATCCATTATCGGGGCTCCGCACGTCAAACCGGAACATTTACCGGTCTTCGCCTGTTCCATGGGCGAGAATGCCATCCACTATAAAGGGCATGTCCGTATGATGGGCGCGGTACAGCCGTTCATCAGCGGGGCTATCTCCAAAACCGTCAATATGCCCGAAGAGGTAACCGTCGAAGACGTAGCCGATTTGCACTATGAATCCTGGAAGCTCGGATTGAAAGCAGTCGCCATCTACCGTGATAACTGTAAATCCGGCCAACCACTGTCTACTGCTAAAAAGGATACACAACAGGATTCAGACGAAGATAAGGAAGATACGGACAACGAAGAAGAAACCTCTACGACCTCTACGGCACCTGCTTCTTCATCTGCTGATTCCGAACAAAAAACGTCGGATTCTTCCTCCGGATTTGTGGTTAAATCACCGTTGCGCCGGCAGCCGCCGAAACAACGGAGTGCACAAATTTTCGAATTTAGTGTCGGGGGTTCCCGAGGTTTCCTGACCGTCGGCGAATTCGAGGACGGCCAACCGGCCGAGCTGTTCATTACGATGGCCAAGCAAGGATCGACCCTGGGCGGTTTGATGGACGCGTTCGCTATTTCTATCAGCAACGGATTGCAATACGGCGTACCGCTGACGTTTTATGTACGCAAGTACATGGCCATGAGTTTCGCGCCGAACGGCATGACCGATGATCCTAAAATTCCTATGGCGAGTTCGGTGGTTGATTATATCTTCCGCAAATTAGCGCTGGAATACCTTCCTCATGGGGATTTGGTGGAACTCGGCCTGGCTGATCACAGCAGCGATAACGACCAACAAGCTTCATTGCCGGTGGAAAACGAAGTCGAAGAAAACCTGCCCGAAGAAGATTCCCAAGCTG
>CAZXAD010000037.1:0-7515 GCA_964638825.1 uncultured Candidatus Saccharibacteria bacterium
GGTTTGGTAGGCATACTGTTTAAGATCCGAAAGTAATTCGGCCTTCGCATTATTCATGTATTTGCTCCCGGAATCCGACTAACAGGTTTTCAAACAAAGCACATACGGTTAACGGTCCGACACCACCGGGTACCGGACTAACTTTTATGTCATCTCGATCATAGGTTGCTGTATCAACATCACCTGACAAAACTCCCTCATGATACGCTGTGCCCGCATCTATAATAGTAGTATTCGGATATATATATTCATTCGTAATAAGCTTCGGCTGACCGGTGGCAGTAATAATAATATCCGAGCGGGCAAATACTTCTTCAAAGTTATTTGTGTTTTTATCACAAATTAACGGATCCACACCGGAATGCCGCAACATTTCAACAAGCGGCTTTCCTACTAAACGGCCTTGCCCTATAACTCCTACGGTCTTCTTTTCCAACGTAATATCGTAGCCGCCTAGTAACCAGAGGATCGCCGTAGGTGTAGGTGGATTATACGAAGTTCCAGTACGTAGTCCATCTATATCTTTTTTTGGAGATATTTCCGCTAATATTGTTTCTGTATCAATTGAGTCTGGAAGCGGTAACTGTACGACAATTCCATGAACAGAAGTGTCTTCATTGAGTCGGTGAATTGTCTGTATTAGTTCATTTATAGACGGTTGATGAAGTTCCACCTGCACCCCGATATCAGCTCCATACTTTTGTTTTATATCTGTGTGCTTATCACTTACCACTTCTCCTGTGGAGATGATTGCCAATTGGGGTATTTGTTTCGTGTGTTGCAAGCTACGGGTTTGTTCAAATTGACGCTGCTTGATATATCCTACTATCTCATTTCCTTGTAAAAGCATGTATCCTTTCTTTCCTGAATTGTCTTTTGATAGGTTACACTATCCACCGTTATATGCATATGAAAGATCGTTATATTCTTTTGTATCATAGACTTTTATGCCGCTTTCATGCCACAGAATGAACTCGGCCAACCCTGAATCCAGGGCTAATTTGCTACAGATAGTACAATATGGCTGGCCTGCCGGTTCTGGTTCACCTGCATCATTAAGGCGCACGAAATAGAGACGTGCTCTATTAATTTTGTCCGGATAGCGAGCAATGGCATCTAAAATTGCCCGTTGTTCCGCATGCACGCAACATGCTTTATCCGATTTAAAACCCGGTTTAATTTCGTGCTTTCTAAGACACCGGCTATTACGTGTATCATCTTGTGGCGGCCCATTATAGCCTTGCCCGATAATCGTTCCGTTTTTAACGATAATACTGCCGCACTGCGCCCGTTTGCATAATGACTGTTCCGCCACTTTTACAGCTTTGTCAAAATGGATTGAATGTTTTTTCTCGTTCATATTAAATAACTGGTCTCTGGTTTTTAAACCTCGAATGGAGTTATATGGAGGGCCTGGTGGGATTCGAACCCACGACACACGGCTTAAGAGGCCGTTGCTCTAACCAACTGAGCTACAGGCCCATGGTTATTCTTGGTACCCCCTGTAGGATTCGAACCTTCGACCTTCTGGTCCGACCCCACACCTTTTGGCGCGCCCGGTAGGATTCGAACCTACGACACCTGGTTCCGAAGACCAGTGCTCTAATCCACTGAGCTACGGGCGCACGAAAGAATTTAATTTTTAAGCTAGTAGACAGAGGAGCTTAGAAGGTGCGGGGCTATCCACTGAGCTAAGGGGGCGTATTTTAAAAGGTACGGGTTATCCGACTGCCTGCCCGCCGAAGTCCATCGTCTTAAACGGACGGAAGCGGAAGCTACGGACGCATAATACTGAAGCTTACTGAATAAGCAATATTTAAGCCTAAAATATTTCATAAATAAGCTCACCTAAAATAATACCACCAGGCATTATTATAAAGAAACGCTGTACTACATATGGCGCGATATGGCGCGCCTGGAAGGATTCGAACCTTCGACCTTGTGCTCCGGAGGCACACGCTCTATCCCCTGAGCTACAGGCGCATGCTTGTGGGTATAAAGTGCTGCATATAAAAACGGTCTTGGGGCTGCTAACCCAACAGTTTGGGTTATATTGGAAATTTTCCGTTTTACCTATTCTAGTATAACAGTTTATTAATACTCATAACTTATGCGATAAGTGCATGGGCTTCGTTGACATTATATAATTTTAATTCTTAAATATATACAAAGGACCCATTGCTAAGGATTCTTATATGGACAAGTACGAAGAGCGTAGATCTGCCAATGAAAAAGAGCGGCAATATGTGGAGAATTTGAAACCAGTTGAACGATACGAGCATTCCTTGGATGTCTCCCGCAGTCGGCTAGGAAGTATTTGGAAAGAAATCCTGCAAGGAGAAATAACTGATGATATGGTGCAGTCCTCTCACGAAGCAAGGGGGACTTACATTCAAGACACTGCGGAGTTTTTTTGTGCACAACTTAAGTATTTAGGATATTTGGGTATAGAAGATTTCGAAACAAAACAAGACAAACTATATTACTCCTTCCTCGGAGAAACTGGTCGACGCACGAAAGAAGCTAACCGTGCATTAAAACATCAACCCTTCAGTAAAAGAGTTGGTAGCTTGCTTTTACAACCCTTTTCCCGCTACGAAACCCGACATACATCCTCGCCTATAATTCAATATGACCAATGCACTTTGAAAGATCGGTGGAAACATGAAGTTGCTAACGCGAAAACGTTTACACAACAAGCGGAAGAAAAAAGTAACGAAAAACTAATAATGGCTGGGGTGAATTTTACTCAAGAGTTGGTCGACGAAGAGTACGCAGTAGTTCTTGAAGAATATGATCGTCGGAATGGTTTGGCGAGGCTGACGATATAAAACACCCAAACTTAATGTACTGTTATGATTTCAGAGATCGCGCTACAATGATGGGCGTGGCAGAACAATTAACGATTACCGGTGGCAAACCGCTTACGGGCGAAATCAGCGTTAGTGGCGCTAAAAACGCAGTTACTAAGATGATGGTCGCGGCATTATTGACTGACGAGCCAGTCACCCTCTCGAACGTACCGAATATCGGCGATGTGGATATCACGAAAGAAATTTTGGAGACCGTCGGCACACAATTCGATGATGGAAATAACACCCTCCGTATACACACGCCCGAGATTACCAATACAAGCGTTAAACAGCTTTCACGTAAAAACCGTATTTCCGTGCTCGCGCTCAGCCCCTTATTACATCGAGCAGGAACGGCCGAAGTACCGATACTCGACGGAGACAGAATCGGCCCACGACCCGTCAACTTCCATATCCAATCACTTGAGCAGATGGGCGCTATCGTCACCAATGACGAAACAGGATTTTACGCGCATACCACACAATTACACGGCGCTTCAATTACCTTGCCCTACCCGAGCGTGGGCGCTACCGAAAATATTCTTTTGGCAGCAGTTTTGGCCGAAGGAAGAACAAGGATAGAAAACGCGGCCACCGAACCGGAAATTTTGGACTTGATAAAATTTCTGCAACAAATGGGAGCTATTATAGAATTCCGAGCGAATCGGGTAATTATAATCGATGGCGTACACAAACTTCATGGAACTTCCTATACCGTAATGCCGGACCGCTTGGAGGCCGCATCTTACGCGGCAGCCGCTATTGCCACAAATGGAGAGATCACTGTCCAGAACGCGAGACAAGACGATTTAAGTACGTTTTTAAACACCGTACGGCGAATCGGCGGAGAATACGAAGTACGCACCGAGGGAATTATTTTTCGGCGTGGCGTAAATGGTCTTTCAGGCATTGAGCTTGAAACCGATACATGGCCCGGGTTTGCTACTGATTGGCAGCAGCCATTGGTCGTTATACTAACGCAATCACATGGATTATCAGTGGTACACGAAACGGTATATGAAGACAGGTTCGGTTACACGAAATCACTAAACCAAATGGGGGCAAACATTGCGTTGTTTACGAAGTGCCTAGGAGAACTAGAGTGCCGATTCAAAGGACAAGCACATAAACACAGTGCCATCATCCAAGGACCGACATCGCTTGCCGCTACTGAGGTGACCATTCCGGATATCCGGGCTGGAATGGCTCATGTTGTCGCGGCATTGGTTGCTGAAGGCACTTCTACCCTTTATGGCGTAGACCATCTGCTCCGTGGCTATGACGCCTTTTTGGATAAATTACGGGCAGTAGGTGTCGACTTTACTTACGAGTAGTTTTCTTAACTGTTTCACCTCTTGGTTCACTTGGAAGTAATGCATCAACCAGTGTCAGTATAAGAAAACCGAGTAAACCGTACGCGACCATAGCGAACAATGTCGAAAATTCAAGCACATAACCGGGTTGAATCGCTTCTGTCGGGAAAATGCCCCGGAACGGTTCAAGCAATTGTCCTGACACATCATAAAGCCATGAAACTAAATCGTTTGCCGGGTTCGCCCCGAACAATCGGAAAATGAAACGTAAACCAAGAAATACCTCCACAATACCGATGAATATATTGGTAAGCCCTTGTACTAATTCTGCTGCACGATGCATAACATCCTCCTATAGTTTATCTTACAACAATTATAAGTCATACTGTTATACTTTTGCAAGAAAAAGGCGTGTTTATGCAATTCTCTGCTGATACAGTCTACGAATGACGGCCTTTATTGCTAAACTACTGGGTCGGTTGTGTTCCCTGTTCTGGAGCAGGAGATTCTACATCCACTTCGACATCATCAGGAGCGCTTTCCTGGGCCGTATCAAGCATGGACATTATAAACCACCCCACCAAAAAGATTACGATCACTCCTACGATAAGTGCTATTAGACCGTTACTACCTTTTTTATCTTCGTGTTCACGTTCTACGACTACTGTCTCTTTTTCATTTTGCGGCTGTTGTTGTTGGTTGTTCTGGTCCGCCATATATAATCCTTTGTTTATATTATTCCTTGTACTTCAAGAATAGCATCAATACGGCTTTTGATGCTAGTATGTGGTCTTATCAAGTAAAAAATTAGACAAAGTTTAATGAACTATTCCACGAGATAACGTAACCTTATCGTGGGGCGAGTGATGGGATTTGAACCCACGACCTTCAGAGCCACAATCTGACGCTCTAACCTGCTGAGCTACACCCGCCATACCTCTGAAAGTATATCGCATGTATACGGATGTGGAAAGTATATTATTCCTTAAAATTTCTGGTGTTGAACAAGGTGCTGCATCTTTCTCTGTCGCTGTGTAAACGACATACCTATCACCCATTGGTAGGCCTCTTGATAGGCAGGGTCATCCGAATTTCTTTCGAATCTATGAAATCTCTCACCCGTTTCGACTCCGAGCACCTTATCCATGACATCAAACTGGAATAAAAAGGTTCGTTTATGTTCCTCCAGTTTAGTAAGGCCAAGATCTTGGTTATTCCCTAATTGATATCCTCCAAGCAACCGATGAGATAATTCATGCACGAGGATAAAAAGTTTTTTCTCGGGGTGCTGACTGAAAGCAGGAAGATACATCGGCTGGCGATAATATCCAGAATACCCGGTTTCCCCATGATATACGTAAGCGGTGATAGTACTTTGCTGGAAATCAAGATTAGTTATACCTCGAAATGCTTTGCGTAATTTTCTAGCATTTTGGTGCCATACGTGTTTATAGGTAGCAGCTTCGAAAGCCAAGGTAATACTTTGTTCATACGGTTTTATAATAAGTCGCATCCTATGATTCCGTACACGGTCTTAAAGGGAGCACTAATTATATTCTGGTACCCCGGGCAGGACTCGAACCTGCAACAAATGGGTTAGAACTCCATTGCTCTATCCAGTTGAGCTACCGGGGCTCGCACTTACGCTCCGGATTGACTCCGAAGCTAGCCTACTCCACCGAAGTAGACAATTACCATTTTACCGCATAAACAAACGAATAGTATACACGTTCCGTTAAGTCAATACAGACGGCTGCGAAGACAGTGCGAGAGGCAGATTATCCGCCCCAACACCTCTGCTTGTCCATCGTAGCTCGAGTGTAAACGAGAGTGAAGGTGGAAGCTACCCTTAACCCCGAACAAAGTGGGAATGCTTTGTTCGAAAAAGGAGGAATCGTTTTATATTGGAGCCACAAGTGTAGGTATTAGGTTACAGGAGTTAGTAGTTAGGAGTTAGGTTTAAGCCCGATTGAAACGATACTGTTTCAATCGGAAAAGGAGAAGTTGACAAAAATAAAGCCCTTTATGGCTTCAGCGTAAGCTCTAGCCATAAAGGGCGGCCGATTTTGTCATACTTCGACGTGGTGCGGGATACCGGATTCGAACCGGTGTCTCCAGCTTGGAAGGCTGGCATTCTACCACTGAACTAATCCCGCTAATTGCTACGAAAGATGAAGAAAGCCAATGCAATAGCTTTTATATGACACCCGCCTATTTGTGGCCGTCTTATAAATTATATCAGATGATGTTAGATGAAAAGCGAAACGAGTTGTTATAATACGTTTATAAAGTGAGGAGGGGCGATGCAACTTACAAGTTCCGCATTTGAACACAATGGTGCTATACCAACAAAATATACATGCCAAGGAGACAACATCAATCCTCCCTTTCAAATACATGATGTCCCCACGGATACAAAAAGCTTGGCGTTGATTTGTGATGATCCGGACGCCGCTACGGACCCTGACGGGCCGGGACAAACATTCGACCATTGGGTAGTATGGAATATCCCGCCCCGTTTACAGGAAATACCGGAAGGCTCGCCGCCACGGAACGCAGTAATTGGAAAAAATAGTACTGGTAAAACCGAGTATAAGGGACCGTGCCCGCCAACAGGAAGCCATCGGTACTTCTTTCGGCTTTACGCACTGGATAGCGAGTTGGATTTGCCAGCAAACAGCGGCAAAGAAGATGTCGAGGACGCGTTAGCCGGACATGTTGTCGCTCAGACGGAATTAATCGGAACATACGAGAAAACATAGAGCTTAATAGATGGCGAGCTTCCGTGTAAGTCTAAGTTTTGGCTCTTTGGGAACCGACTTTTTTAATTTCTTCTTGCGTTCGGTGGAGAAGGTCATGGCGCAAATCAGCTCCATCCGCAGCGAATTGGTATAAATCGTCGTCGCTCATGGCCTCCCCGGCACCTTCGATAACTCGCCAATGTACAGTGGCTGCGCCTTCGAAAAAGCCCATCCATTCCAGTAGCTCGGCGGTATTATCCCATTCATCGCCTATATACGTCTCCATCATGGAACGTAGTTTATCGCCAGTGGCCTTGGCTTTGGATTCGGTCGTTTCAAGCACACCTCCTGAATCCGCGAATTGTTTTACGTTCGATGCCTGTTCTTCAAATGTACCCTTAATCTCATTGTAATCGGAAAATACTTCTTTGAGCGCTGTCTCACCCCGTTCAAACAGCTCTATTCCAACATTGGAAAACGCTAATACTTCTCCTAATTTCTTCGCCACGAACTCATTCATAATAGTACCCTTGTTTTATAATTTAAGTATAGCAATGTATTGCTCAACAAGGCAAAATGCTTACCAAGCCGTACTCGGAGAAGAATACA
>CAZXAD010000038.1:0-7314 GCA_964638825.1 uncultured Candidatus Saccharibacteria bacterium
TGGTGGTGCCGCGGGAGAGACTCGAACTCTCACGGGAAAATCCCACTAGGTCCTAAACCTAGCGCGTCTGCCAATTCCGCCACCGCGGCGCAAAAGAATAGTGTTGGACTTCTCCTGTCATGCAGCGCCTTTTGAGCTCAGCAACAGTATTACTCTATCGATCATTCACTACTCATCTGAAACGCACCGGCTCTATTCTATAATAAACCGAAGATTTTACCAATGAACAGGCCATACAAAAGCAAGTACATCGATCCTTCCCATACATGCATGCGCCGGGAGATACCGGAAATAATAAACAGCGCGGTTGCCGCCACCATAAACGGCAGCCCCACTGAGAGCGTGGTTGCATCCACTAGTAAGTTGCCGAATAGCCCCGCTACCCCGACCACCATGAGGAGATTGAAAACGGAAGAACCGATAATATTGCCGAGTGCAACTTCCGGTTTACCGTGGTTGGCCGCTTTCAAGGAAACGATTATTTCAGGCAAACTGGTACCGAACGCTATCGCGGCGAGAGCGATAACGCCGGCGCCGATATCCAAAAGCGCGGACAATTCCACTACGGAGGTCACGACATAACGCGCCCCGAGTGCCAACCCCACTATGCCAACCACCAGGCGCACCCAGTCAACAGCTTGCAGTTTGGGGCGCTGTACTTCCCCGTGATGACGCCAGAATTGCCACCAACGGGGAGACTTCATCACTTCTTCGGGTAAAGATTCTATTACTTCTTCCTCGTCTACCCGTTTGCGTTCCGTGATCGTGTAGCCGAGGTACACCCCGTATACGACAAGAAGCAATAGCGATTCCGCTACTGTTATCTCTCCTTCGAGGGCGGTAAAGAGGAACAGGATAGTAGTGACAGCCAACAATGGCAGATCAAGGTCGATCAGGTTCTTTTTCACCTCGATACGTCGGCTCCAGATAGTCAGCACCCCTATCACTAACAGGATATTGGCGACGTTGGAACCGACCGCGTTGGCTACCGGCAGTTCTTGCACGCCGCTTATGACCGCGACGACGCCGGAGACCATTTCCGGCAACCCCGTACCGATCCCGACGATCGTCACCCCTATAATAAACGGGGACAACCCGAAACGAAGCCCGATGCGCTCCGCGCTTATAAGCAGCCAGTCAGCTCCTTTTATAAGAGCTATAAGCGATACAATAAAAACAATCAGCCAAAAAAACAGCAGCATTATAAAGTATTATGCGATATTAATTCACTCATCACAACACATAACGCATTTCATGCCGTATCTTTGTACGTATGCATGTATCTTGGTTTTTCGAATTTGCTTATTACTTATCAGGAACGAATATCGCAAGCATACTTTTCCCGTATTTTCGGTGGCGCTCCAATTTCATATTTTTTATATCGGGTAAATTTTGTTTGGTGTCGTGTTTTAATACAAATACTCTTTGGGTTTTGGCCGCTATCTGCTGCACTGTTTCTTCTTCGAACTCGGGGAATGGCGGATCAGCGAATACGATATCGAACGTATGACGGTTATGCATGGCCCATAACGCTACCGGTTGTATATGTAAGTATAATCGGTCTTCAATGCCGAGCTGCGCATAATTATTGTGTAAAATAGATGCTACTTCTTTGCTATTTTCTACGGCGGTTACCGAAGTTGCTCCGCGGCTAATAGCTTCGATGCCCAGTATGCCGCTTCCTGCGTACAAATCCAATACCGTCAGGTCTGATATGTCGCCGAGAATGTTAAACGCCGCTTCTTTGGCCCGGCCGGCTATCGGACGGGTGATTTCCACGGACGGCTGCATAATTTCCCTACCCTTGAGTATTCCTCCAGAGATTCTCATCATGTGGCAACTCCTGCTTCTTCAGCGGCTAAAATCCATTCGATTGCGATCGCTTGGATGATAGCCGGCGCCAGTTGCCGGCGAACTGTGCGAGCCAATTCCGCTGTCCAGCTTTTCTTACTGAACTGTTCGTATAACCGCAATCGGTATATCTCATGAGCTTCCGATTTAAAGAATTCGACCGCGCCGTATCTGCGCGCCATTTTTAGCTTCACGTTATTTACATTGCCTTTGAAGGTTCCCGCCATTACTGCGGTAGCGACGCCGAGTTCGAAATGGATATGCATCGATAATAGCCCTTTTCCGCCCCACATTTGCCAATTTTGCCGGAGTGCTTGTCGTTTCGTGTCGCCCTGCATGATTATTTTGTGGTGCGGTTTGGCAAAGGTATGCTTACCGTTGCGGTACATCTCATGCAATTCCTCCTCATAAGGAATATGGTGAGCGGGGGTTAACCCGTCGGTCACCGTATGCGCAAGCCAGGCCGCTTCAAAGGCAGCCCGGGCGGTGTTCTGCTCCCTCAAAGCCACGACTAAGGATTGGTAGTGGTTTTCCACGTGTTCAAGCAAAGGACCGCTTTCGGACGGGGGGTCATAAAAGTGGCTTGGCTCTTCGTGTCGATGTATTGATTTCACCTTGATACCGTCCGGTCCGTTGTATCCTTCAAAATGCTGTATTTTATCCAAAGGCGGAAAATTTGCCATTCGGATATACGGCACTAACTGCCGATAGGCAATCTTGTTGAATTTCTGATGTGCACCTAGCCAGTTGGATGTGTGCCGTGATGTAATGAATCCCGAATACATAAAATACTTCTTATAGACTCCGTAATAACTCTTATTCGCTTTACGTAATATATCAGACTTGACAATACTCAGTTTAAATGTTTTTGTTTTTTCTTTTGTTCCACCAATGTAAAAAGCGGTGATCGGGTATCGAGCGTGGGAGTTTCTGCCACTGCTTTTCGTACTGTATTAATTAGTTCAGTATCGGTTAATTTAACCAGCTGCATATCAAGCATACCATGCTGGCGTTGGCCGTATAATTCACCCGCACCTCGTAACTGTAAATCTTTTTCGGCTAAAAGTCGACCATCATGATATTGCTCCATTAATTGTAATCGTTTTTTGGTGTAAATGGTACTCGTCGGTTTTAAATAACAATACGCTTGGGAAGCGTTGCGTCCGACTCTTCCGCGTAATTGATGCAACGTGGCCAGCCCGAACCGTTCCGCTCCTTCTACGACGATCGCCTTCGCGTTCGGTACATCCACTCCTACCTCTACTACCGTGGTAGATACGAGCACATCGATTTGCCCGCTCTTAAAACGCTTCATAGTATCCGTTTTTTCAGCCGGTTTCATGCGTCCGTTCAGTCCGGCGATACGGGTATTGGGGAGGTACTGGCGCAATGTTCGTATCTCTTGTTCTACGCTTTTCACTCCCAGAGTATCGGACTCGGCTATCAACGGACATACCACGTATATTTGACCGTCGTTACCAAGTATCTCTTCTAATTGGCCGTACACCCAGCGGGTATTGGTGGTTACATACGTAGTGACCGGTTTTCTTCCCGGGGGCATATCCGTGAGAAACGAGATGTCGAGATCCCCGTAAATAGTCAAGGCAAGACTTCGCGGTATTGGCGTAGCCGTCATGCTCAAAAAATGCGGAGTAATAGATGTTTTTGATTGCAATCGATTGCGCTGTTGAACCCCGAATCTGTGTTGTTCATCTACGACAATATACCCTAACTGTGAAAACGTTATTTCATCTTCGAACAATGCATGGGTACCTATGCATACTGACACCTCATTAGTTAGTAATTGTTGTAATATCGCTTTTCGTTCACTATCCTTCGTCGCTCCCGTCAACAACGCAACCTTGATGCCGATTGGCGCTAGAATATCCTGGATAACGCGGTAGTGTTGCTCGGCCAATACGGCAGTAGGCGCCAATATGGCGGTTTGATACTTATTCCGTGAAACAACGGCCGCAGCAATCGCCGCCACCACTGTCTTACCGCTTCCTACATCTCCCTGGAGAAGACGGTTCATAGGACGCGTCCGTTGCATGTCTTTTATGATCTGCCATGCGGATTTCCGCTGGCTATCAGTTAAAGAAAAAGGAAGATTATCTACTAACGATTGTACGGATGATTGTTCGAACGTGAGTTGCGGTGCTTTTTGCTGCTCAGTTTCATCTTTAATGCTACGGAAAGCAAGCAATAATATGTACAGCTCTTCAAACGCCAACCGATAATGCGCTTGTTCCATATCTTCCATAGAGGATGGGAAATGCATTTGAGTAAGTGCCTGTGTTTTCTCGATAAGATCGTACGAATCGCGCAAGTTTTCAGGTAGTGGGTCTTCTACCTGTACCGGGAATAATTGTTGCAACCAATACCGTACCTGTTTCGAAGAAATGCCTTCCGTTTCCGGGTATACCGGAACGATGCGCGCCGCATTTTTCGGAAACCTGCTTACTCGTTCTATAGTGGGCGACTGGAGAGCAAATTGGTTATATGCGAACGCCAGTTTGCCCGCCGCGTATATCGGAATGTTTTTGGGTAAAGAATGCGATAAATATGGCTGGTTAAACCAAACAGCTTGCATGCTTCCTGAACCATCATCGATTAATGCGGTGGTAATGCTGCGTCCATTCCGGGTTCTGCGAGTATGTATCTGGGTAATTTCTCCTTTAATCGTAATAGTGCCAGGATGTGCGTCTTTAATCGCTACCACTCGGGAGTAGTCCTCATACCGTCGGGGGAAGTGATATAGAAGATCTCCGACTGTTTTAATGCCGAGTTTCTTTAACCGTGAAGCGGATTTATCCCCTACTCCCTTTAAGGATGTGATCGGTTCATGTAATAGCATTGGTTTCATTATACGTAACCAAACCGGTTTTTCGCATTAAAAATGCTATTTATAACAAACAAGACGAAATTTCCATGGGTTTTAGTATCTTTAAATTTTTAGTTTCCGGAAACGCCGTTTGCCAGCTTGGAGTATATCCCCGTCTGAGACAGCGAGTGTTTCATCCGTAACTTGGTCACTATTTACGCGCACCCCTCCCTGCTCGATAAGCCGCCGGGCCTCGGATTTACTCTGTGCCAACTCAGTGTGCAATAACAGTTCCACCGTTCCCCACTCGCTTTTCGGTAGAGTTGTTTCAGGAATATTCTCGGGAAGTTCCTTGTCCTGAAACTGCCGGATAAAGCCCTGCTCAGCCTTTTCAGCAGCCGATGCATCATGATAAATAGTTACAATCTCACGAGCAAGCCGTTGTTTTATATCACGGGGGTTCGCTCCTTCATGAAGTTGTTGTTGCATTTGCTCTATTTCGGCCTCTTCGACATCAGTCGCAACCGTAAAGTAATGCATAATCAGGTCGTCATTCACCTGCATAACCTTGCCGTACATATCTTCCGGGCTATCATCCACCCAGATACAATTCCCCCAGCTTTTGCTCATCTTACTCCCATCATCTGCAAGTAACAGCTCATAAGTGATAATATCCTGGGGCGCTTGATCGTAATGTTTCTGAACGGTTCTACCCGCCAACAGATTAAATAATTGGTCAGTACCGCCGATTTCAACATCTGCCCGGACAGCTACCGAATCATACGCTTGCAAAAGCGGGTACTGAAACTCTTGCAGGCCGATCCGAGCCCCGGCCTTAAACCGTTTCGCGAAATTATCCCGCTCAACCATCTGGGCTACAGAAAATAACTGGTTCAGTTGCAGCCACTCCCATAATTCAAATGATTCAAACCACTCATGATGATACTGCACTTCTACCTTGTCTATATCAATAAATCGCGCCAGCTGTTTCTCGTAATCCCGCATATTGGATTCGATTTCTTCTATGGAAAGAACGGATCGCTCTTTGGTTTTATCCGATGGATCCCCGATCCGCGCGGTAAAACTGCCGACAATAAACACTACTTGGTGGCCCATATCCTGGAAATGTTTCAGTTTGCGGATTACCGAAGCATGCCCGATATGGATTCTGTCACCGGTAGGGTCGATACCCATTTTGACTCGCAACGGCTTTTTTCGCGCTAACTTTTTTTCAAGCTCTTTCCGATCAATTACTTCGCTGCTGGCTTTGAATATAAGATTTTTCATAGCTCTATGATATAGCAATATCCCAAATTGAAGCAAAAAGCGCCAATGTTTTTACTACAAATGCATGTTTTAATAAAAAATAATCTTTATATTAGTGTATTTTTGTTATAATAAAGAACATAATCGCTTCTGAGTCTGGGGAGGATTTAGACTAATATACTTATGAAATTCAATTTTGAAGAACAATGGCAAAAACTACGCCATTTTACTACCAATACAACGCCTAAGAAATTACGGCAATTACGTCAAAGCGCTTTTACACGAGGGGATTCTATGAAAAACGCCGCAAAATCACGCGTGAACGCAAGGAAAAACCAAGGAAAGAAACGGGATACCTACTCTAAAAGCAAAGCGAATACGCGGAAAAAAGCGACTCAACGAAAAAAAGCTGCCACTAAACGGAAGGGAGTAGCGGCTAGTGGTACTGCTACACCCCCCGAAACATTGTGGCGGCGATGGGTATGGTATGCCAATCCGAAACGTTTTACGGACTGGTGGTTCACGAAGCCGGGTATGCACGCCGCTTTGAAAATCGCCGGAGTTGCCGCCGGACTAATGCTTGCGATAATTATTGGCCTGTTTCTTTATTTCGCCCGGGACCTACCCAATCCGGGTGAGATTAATGCTGCGAACCTGGAACAAACTACCAAATTCTATGACCGCACTGGTGAAACCGTTCTATATGAAGTCTTCGGTGATAAAAACCGCACGTTCGTCGATTTGGGTAAAATAGATGATGACATCGAAAATGCCACGATCGCCATGGAAAATCGAAACTTTTACGACCAAGGGGCCGGCTTTAGTACGTTCGGTATTCTCCGGGCTGCCACATACAACGTATTAAATGTTGACGATGGTTCACTCCAGGGCGGTTCCACAATTACCCAGCAATACGTAAAGAACGCCCTACTCTCACCGGAACGCACGATTTCCCGCAAAATCAAGGAATTGATTTTATCCATTCAAATCGAACAGTTGTACAGTAAAGACGACATTCTTGAACTGTATCTTAACGAAATCGGGTATGGTGCCCAGGCGTATGGTGTGGAGGCGGCCAGTCAGATGTACTTTTCTAAAGGCGCCGAAGAACTGGACCTGGATGAAGCAGCCATGCTTGCCGCGCTTCCGCAAGCTCCTACCTATTATTCGCCCTATGGAAAAAACACGAAGGCGCTTAAATCCCGGGTAGATACCGTCTTACGTCGTATGGCGAATCAGGGGTATATCACCGACGAAGAAGCTCAGAAAGCCATAGAAAGCGATACGTTAGCCAAAGTAAATGATACGCCGGATGCGTATCGGGACATAGCCGCCCCACACTTCGTATTAAACGTCCAGGAAAAACTTGAGCA
>CAZXAD010000039.1:0-6710 GCA_964638825.1 uncultured Candidatus Saccharibacteria bacterium
ATATCATGTGCAACCAAGAGGTTAAATTCAAGTTATTTCTGGATGCGGCTCTCAAGGAAGGCGCCGACATGATTGCTACCGGTCATTACGCACGGATCATGGATACGGAGTTGTATGCCGGCGTGGATACGGGTAAGGATCAAAGCTATTTTTTGTACCGCGTATCCCGTGACGCTCTTTCCCGTAGCACGTTTCCGCTTGGCGACCTCACAAAAAGCATTGTCCGGCAAAAAGCCCAGGAATTCGACCTTCCCACCGCCTCCAAACCCGACTCCCAGGGGATTTGCTTTATTGGCGAAGTAAGTATTAAGGAGTTTTTGGCGGCCTACATCGATACGGAACTCGGCCCGATTAAACATGTGAACGGCGAAGTGTTGGGTGAACATGACGGTGCGGTTTTTTACACGATAGGACAACGGAAAGGTTTGGGAATCGGCGGAACTCTGCGTTCAGCAGGAGGCGGCGGACTGCCGTTGTATGTGGCGGATAAAGATATGAAAGCCAATACCGTGTATGTATCCGAACAGCTCGACATGTTACGGGAGTCGATTTTTACTATTGCCGATACGCATTGGATCAATGAGTCCCCTGCTCCTGATAAACAGTATCTGGTTCGAACCAGGCACAGAGGTGATTTGCGCCCGGCTATGATAACAGTGCACGGAGATGACACCGCGGATATCGCGCTCGAAGAGCCCGAGCGCGCGTTGGCTCCCGGGCAATCAGCCGTAGCGTATGAAGAAACTTCCGATGGTTTGCGCGTACTGGGTGGAGGAGTAATAAAGCATAAATCCTCCACCTGAAGCCGTATGCGCATTCCTCCCCTGGTGCGTATGATAGAATTTTAGCTATGGATACGAGTGAAATACGACGAGCATATTTGGATTTTTTCACCTCGCGGGGCCATGCCATCATTCCGCGGGCCACCCTAGTACCCCAGGACGATCCCACCACGCTGTTTACCGGTTCCGGTATGCAGCCATTACTTCCGTATCTCCTCGGTGAAGACCACCCTAAGGGCACCCGGCTCGTCGATTCCCAGACGTGCTTGCGCGCCGAAGACATCGAAGAAGTCGGCGATAACCGGCATACGACCTTTTTTGAAATGCTGGGAAACTGGAGTCTGGGAGATTACTTCAAACGTGAGCAACTATCCTGGTTTTTCGAATTCTTGACCGATACGGTCGGGCTCGATCCAAGCCGTTTGTATATAACGGTGTTTTTAGGGGATGAGAAGCTAGGACTTCCGAGGGATACTGAATCGGCTGAAATTTGGCAGAATTTATTCCAGGAGAAAAATATCCAGGCCGAAGTGGCGGACGTCGGTTCGGCCGCGGAAGGCGCCGAATGGGGAATGCGCGAGAAGGAACGGATTTTTTATTACGATGCCAGTAAAAACTGGTGGAGCCGTGTGGGCGAACCAACTGATATGCCACCCGGTGAGCCCGGTGGTCCGGACAGCGAGGTATTTTATGATTTCGCTACGGAGCATGATTCCGCCTACGGCGACCACTGCCATCCCAATTGCGATTGCGGCCGGTTTTTAGAGATCGGCAATTCGGTCTTTATGCAGTACGTGAAAGCCGACAGCGGGTTTGAAGATCTTCCCAGGAAAAACGTTGATTTCGGCGGCGGATTGGAGCGGATCGCGGCCGCGGCGATCAACAGTCCTGATGTGTTTGAGATTAGTTTATTCAAGCCGATTATTAACGGGCTGGAAGATGTGAGCGGGAAAAAATATAAAGAACACGCAGAAGCGATGCGTGTGATAGCTGATCATCTTCGGGCGTCCGTTTTTCTAGCGCTTGACGGGGTGGCGCCGAGTAATAAAGAGCACGGTTACGTGATGCGCCGACTGATGCGCCGGGCAATCCGGTTCGCTTTTGATCTTGATATTGAACACGATTTGGTAAAGCGCACCGTGCCATTGGTTATCGATGTCTACAAAAAAGATTTCGCTGACTTGAAAGAACGACAGCAAGACATTCTTAATGTACTCGAAAAAGAGGAGAGCTTATTCCGGCAAACATTAAAGAAAGGGGAAAAGAAACTCATAGAATTAACCAAAAATGACGCTATATTAAGTGGTGAACAGGTATTCGAGCTATATGATACCTATGGATACCCTCCGGAAATAACCATCGAACACGTGCAAAAACGTGACGTAACGGTCGCTGAAGATTGGCGGGAAGAGTTTGATAAAAAGCTGGAAGAACAACGGGAACGCTCACGGACTGCCAGTAAAGGCCAGTTCAAGGGCGGACTCGGCGGCGAAGGCGATATGCACAAGAAGTACCACACGGCTACTCATCTGATGTACCGCGCCTTGCGCGAGGTGCTCGGAGACCACGTGATGCAGCATGGGTCCAATATAACCGATGAACGCTTGCGGTTCGATTTTGCGCATCCTGAAAAGATGACAGAAGATGAAATACGCCGAGTAGAAGAACTGGTAAACGATCGTATCCAAAAGGACCTGAATGTAACGTATGAAGAACTTTCTACCGATGAAGCGATGGCACGCGGTGCCTACGGTGCCTTCGGCGACACCTATGGCGACACCGTGAAAGTTTATTCCATGACGGATGAAGACGGGAATACCTACAGTTTCGAAATTTGCGGCGGCCCGCACGTGGAACGTACCGGCGAACTGGCCGAAGACGGTAAGCAGTTCAAAATTAAAAAAGAAGAATCATCATCAGCCGGCGTACGACGAGTGAAAGCTGTGCTGGAATAAACCTATTAAGTGGTCAAAGAGAAAAGCCGGCGGTTGTAGTCAGGGAAGTGAACGCATGAATGCGTTAAACTACAGAGCCACCGGCATAATTGTTCACAACGGTGCTTCGCCATTGTGGTTGTAATTCAGACCCCCTTCTTCCTTATTCGATGTACAACTACATGCGATAATACTGAAAGCTACAAGTACGGAAAACGGGATAATAACCCAGAACCTCTTTTCTTTTTCAAGGGATGCAATATGGGTAACGGAAGAACTGAACTCTTCGCTGTATTGAGTTGTCGCAGCCACTGATTGTTCGTTTTCATCGGGTATCTGGATGTACACCATCCCTCCTGCCAGAATAGCAGCCACTACTGCGATAACGAGTGTTTTCAGCATTTTTGCTCCTTATCAGCTATCGGATGAAGGAAATGTCTGTGTAGGTGCCCTACTCGAAGTAGAACATAGAAACTATAATCTTAGGCAGAAATTGTGTCAATAGAATTACTGTTGTCCGTCATATGCAGTTATTTCTCCCACATAATATGGTCCTCGTATATCATATCCTATCCGGCTGCTTGTAAGGTCGGCACTATGACACAGAGCGGCTAGGGGTTTGTCTGTGCGTTCTCCGGGAATGTAGTCATAATCGCGTACTCCTTCGACGTACCGTAGTGCGTTCTGCTGTATGGAGTTCAGAGTTATGCCATATTTTTCCATTAAAGTTTCGCGAAAAGTTTTGCGGTTTGCTTTGTCTTCTAGTTCTGACGTGAACTCGCTCGGTATTTCAATCTCCGTAATGCCTTCTACTAATTCGGCATATTTGAACGGTTTTTCCATATCGTGCATTAAGATTACAACAATTCCTTCATGGTAAATGAATTGTTCATTGGTCGGCAATTCATCGAGCCACCCGTGCTCCATAAACCATTCATAATCACACGTATATTTATCCAGCATTTGCTGGTTATGATCCATCCAGCCACCGTACCAATAGTGGTGTGCTCCTCTACTTCCAGGTGCGTACCGGAAAAGAGTTCGGAAGTCGTCGAATAAACGTTGTATGTTTTCATTCGAGGGAACACACTCAATATACGCATCAATAACACCCTCTTTGGAATCAGTTAGCAATTTCTCATTATGCGCCATAAAAGACTCCTTTCTTTTTAAACGGAGCCCGTTATCGACCTTTATTTGCATTCCAAATAAAACAGGCCCGAGATTTATATTCTCGTGCCTGTTCGAGAACCCGCCCATACCGTCCGTAATATTTATAGCTGGTTATGTTTAGTATAATAATAAAATGTTGATAGAATGCAATAAGCGTAAGCCATATGAAACTTAATATATTCGACACACTAAAACAACGCATTTCCACTCATAAAAAACAGGAACGGTACATGGTAGCGCTTGATATCGGTACTGAGTACGTAAAAGCGCTCATAGGCCATGTAGTAGAAGATGAATCTCAGGGAGAGCCTTCCGTTGAGGTAACCGGAGTAGGGCGGAAACGGCAAAAATTAAGCGACATGCATTCCGGTGCTATTGCTGATATCCCCGGTGTCGTTGAAAACTGCGATTCGGCGCTTTCGGATGCCGAGGAAATGGCAGGAGTACGGGTAGGCGATGCGGTAATCGGTATCGCCGGTGAATTGGTTAAGGGGAGTTCCACCTCCATTAATTATCAGCGCACCGACTCGAAAAAGCCCATCGATGACAGTGAATTGAAAGAAATCGTAGAACGAGTGCAAAATCGTGCATTGGAACGCGCACAAGCGGAACTATCCTGGGAGTCGGGCGTGGAAAATATCGAGATTACCATGGTGAATGCGGCGGTTGTCAGCTTTTCTGTGGATGGATATAAAGTCACCAATCCGGTCGGATTCCAAGGGAAAGATGTCGAAGTGCAATTATTCTGCGCGTTTGCTCCCATGGTGCACATCGGTGCACTGGAAAGAGTGGCCCATGATCTTAATTTGAACGTAATCGGGATTACCGCTGAGCCGTTCGCGGTCGCCAAATCGGTTGGGGCGGATAAGAGCGAAACATTCGGAGCGGTATTTATTGATGTGGGCGGCGGCACCACCGATATCGCGTTGGTGAATGAGGGCGGCGTGGAAGGCACCCGTATGTTCGGGATCGGCGGCCGTAGCTTCACTAATGCGGTAGCCAAAAACCTGAATTTGTCCTTCGAGGAAGCCGAAGAGCGGAAATGCAACGTGACTACCGAGTCGAAGGATGAGAATGTTCGCAAAGCACTGGTGCCGACTGTTAAAGTGTGGTTAAGTGGAGTCGAGCTGGCGCTCGGCGAATTCGATACTGTCGATCAGCTCCCCAGTAAAATACTGTTATGCGGCGGCGGTTCGGGATTACCGTACATCCCGCGGGCGCTTGATAGTTCCGGATGGCGGGAAAATGTTCCCATCGCGGACACGATTACCGTGGAACATATAGAACCGGATCAAGTAAACCGCGTTACGGATAAAACAGGCCAAGTAGCGGACTATTCGTATATTACGCCAATGGGGTTACTTAACATCGGGCTGGACGCGCTTACGGTCGAAACACAGAGCCAGCGATTTATTAATAAAGTTAACAAAGCGATGCAGAGCTAATGAAACAGATATATTTTGACAGCGACGAAGATATTACCGCGATTATCAATAAACTCGAGTCATACGAGTCGAATAAAATCGCGTTAATACCCCCGAAGCGTTCAACGACGCTTCAGAGCGTGGTAAACCTGAAATTGCTCCAAAAAGCGGCCAAGGCCAAAGATAATGAACTGGTAGTCATAACGCGCGATCCGCTTATATTAAATATCGCCAGCCAATTGCATATTTTGACTGCTCCGAATCTGGCAACGGAACCCGAAGTACCACAGCCCAAGGAATCCCGCGGAGAATTGCCGAGCGCGGTTATCGAAGACTCGGAAGCCAGTGAAAAAGATTTTACTAACGCTGATGAAGCGGCGGAATCAGTAGAGGAAGAGGGCGAGACGGCTGATAAGAAACATGAGAAGCCGCTATCCGCCCAAAAAGACAATAAAGACAAAAAAGTACCAGATTTCAACCGGTTTAAAAAGTATTTGCTGCTCGGATTGCTGGGAGTACTTCTTCTGGGCGGCTTTCTGTGGTGGGCGATTTTTGTGGCGCCGAACGCTACGGTGCGCATTGAAGGCATCACCCAGGACGTGAGCGCTACTACTGATTTCACGCTTGACCCGGAAGCGGATGAATCGAATCCCGAACAACGCAATCTGGCGGCGGATGTCCGCCAAGAAGGCCGGACGCTGAGCACCACGTTCGAACCGAGCGGCACAAAAACGGTCGGTGAAAAGGCGACAGGTAATATAACCATTACTAATTGCTATGATTCAGAATCTATTACAATTGAAAAAGGTACTGCTATTACATCTGCCGAAGGATACGTATTCCGTAATGATGTAGCATTTGAGGTTCCAGGTGCTAGAAAAGTCGGCAATAACTGTGCAGAATCAGGCAAGGAGACTGCTTCAGTAACTGCTGATGAAATAGGAGAAGAATATAATATAGGCCCCACCTCTTATACCGTGGAAGGATACCCTTCAGGGTCAAACGGGGTAAATGGCGAGGGTAAGAATATGACCGGTGGTGAATCTGAAGAAGTATCCGTTGTCGCTAGTGGAGATGTGCAGCAAGCGCGGCAACAACTCCTGGAAGAAGAACGTTCCTCGGTGAGAGAGTCACTCCGCAACCAGTTTGATGAAGACCAATACATAGTAGACGCTTCTTACAGTGAAGACGTAACGGAAATTAGCAGTGAGCCGCCAACAGGAAGCCAGGTCGATGGTAATGCCAGGCTAATCCTGCAGGTCACGTATACGCTCCTGGCTGTACCCCAGGAAGATATGGAAGCATTATTGGAACATGCATACCAACAGGAAGTGGAAGACGGCGAAGAATTGGGTGTAATCGAAAACGGGCTAGACGAAGCGAAGTTTGAACGTACG
>CAZXAD010000040.1:0-6438 GCA_964638825.1 uncultured Candidatus Saccharibacteria bacterium
GCGGGTGACGGGATTCAAACCCGTGGCCTCATCCTTGGCAAGGATGCGCTCTATCGGCTGAGCTACACCCGCCTGCGCTAAAGCTTCAGCGGGCAGGCCCGCTTAGCTTCAGTGGCGTTCAGTGGTTTACCAGAGTAAGGCGAATGTTTTCGCCGCATCGAGTGGTGGCGAGACTCGGACTCGAACCGAGGACACCCGCCTCTTCAGGGCGGTGCTCTACCTGCTGAGCTATCTCGCCTCGTTGCTTTCAATTTCCCTGTATTATTATACCAGCCAAAAAATGGTCGTATAAAAACTGGGTGGTTGTACCATCTCTATTATAGGTATTGCGCCCCCATAACACTTAGATTGTAGTGAGCAGCCTCTGTGAATGCAAGCATTCCAGCCTCTGTGTTACACTTAACCATAAGCAAAATAATACTCATGAAACAGATATTCGGCACAAAACAAAAAACCACTATCAACCGATTGATTGATACGTACTATCAAGAACGGTTTCTGCAAATATTATTATATTTGCTTATCTCAGTAATACTCATACAAACTGCTTACTTTGCATTTACTGGAACACCAGGAAGTGCTTTGTTTAATATATGGATTGTTATAAGTTTATGGGCTGCGCTCTGGACTCTGCACAAAGATTATTATGAACTTGCTTCCTCTTTAACGATTCTGGCAAGTTTGGCGTTGCTCGTCTTCTCTGTATTAGTCGATGGTTTGAGTAACGCGACTATTTTTTGGTTTTTTGTTTTTCCAGTAATCGCAACATTTCTAAAAGGAAAACGCGACGGAAGCATATGGCTGGGAGCCGTTGTTTTAATTCTCGTTTCCATGTTCCTTGCCAGCCGGGCGGGCTTAATCACTACCATCGTAATAGAGTATGACGCTACGACATTTCAGCAGCTAATCGCCGCGATATCCCTGATAGCAGTCTTTGTATACTTTTACCAGGACAATCTGGATCAGAAAGCAGAGTCGGTCGTTCAGCGGGAAGAAAAACTCAACAAAATTTACACGCAGCTACAGGATGAAATTGCGCACCGCAAAGAAGTGGCTAATTCACTGAATGAGAACTTGCTTATTCTCGGGCGCCAAAAAGCCCGGACAGAAGCACTTTTAGAAAGTATCGGGGAAGGAGTAATCGCTGTCGATAAAGAGGGTGAAATAATCATAGCGAACGATATCACGAAACAATTGTTTAATTACTACGAAAAGGATGTTATCGGGCAATCTTACAGCGAGATGTTTACCCTCTATGATGAAAATGACAACCCTCTCCCTGTTGAAGAACATCCTCTGATACAAGCTCTTAACAATCAGGCGCATTATCACGCCCGGAATTACTTTTTTCACAATTATAACGGTGAACAAATTCCTGTCTCCACCACTGCCAGTCCGGTCGAATTAGAAGACGAAAATATTGGCGCAATAGAAGTATTCAGAGATATTACCGAAGAAAAGGCCATGGCAAAGGCGAAAGATGAATTCCTATCACTTGCATCCCACCAGCTTCGCACGCCGCTGGGAGCGATACGATGGTACGCCGAACGATTACTCAAGACCTCCCGAATGAAAGAAAAGAACCGGAAATACTTGGAAACGATTTACGAAGACAGTGCCCGTATGAGCGGTTTGTTAACTGATTATCTTAACGTATCCCGTCTTGAGCTGGGAACAAAGGAAGTATCCGCTACTGAAATCTCCTTTCCAGAATTGCTAGAGAAAATACTGGAAGATGTTAAGCCGCTCATAAAAGAAAAGAAGCTGAACATTACCCGCAATTACTCTGAAGATCTGACACTTTACACCGACCGGCAATCACTGGAATTGATCGTCCAAAATCTTATTTCCAATGCCGTAAAGTACACCCCGGAAAACGGCACTATTACGATCACGGCGAATCCATATACCGGCCAAAATTCATCCTTTCAGCCAGGTACCGTGATAAGCGTGGAAGACACCGGTATGGGTATTCCGCAACACCAACAGCGGAATGTATTTTCAAAACTATTTCGGGCGGAAAACGCGCAGCATAGCCATATCGAAGGCACGGGACTCGGTCTCTACAGCGTAAAGGCTACCGTGGAAAAACTGAAAGGAGTTATATGGTTCGAATCGCGTCCCGAGAAAGGCACGGTCTTCGCGGTGATATTGCCTGATTTGGAAACTGATATAATGAACGAAAAGGAGAACTAATCATGGATAAAAAAATACTTGTCGTAGAAGATAATGAATCGCTTTGCAATGTATTAGCTGATACGTTCACCGACGAAGGATTTTCCGTAAAAACGGCATTTGACGGTGAAGAAGGTCTGGAAGCCGCCAAAGAATGGAAGCCGGACGTTATACTCTTGGATTTATTATTACCCAAAAAGGACGGGGAAGAATTACTCAAGGAGCTACGAGAAGAAGAGGGCGGAGAAAGCATTCTGGTTATCGCGCTCACTAATTCAGACAGCGGCGAAAAAGTATTCAACCTTATGAATCTCGGTGTTACCGATTACCTCACTAAATCGGATTGGGAGCTGAGCGATTTGGTTAAAAAGGTTAAGGAGCGGCTTGGCTCGAAACAGTAAATCCTAACTTGCTCGTCTCCGGCGGGATCGGTCTCGCTTTTTTTGTAGGTTTTTTCGTTCATCCTCATTAAGTCCACCCCAGATTCCCGCCGGAACTTTGAGTCTGAGTGAGTACTCTAGGCACTCATTTGCTACCGCGCACCGTCCGCATATTTTTTTAGCGCGGGCTTCGCTTTCTTTTTTCTGTCTCTCATCTTCCTTTGTCCACCCTTTTTGTATTGTCTTGCTCGGCGGAAAAAAATCTTCAGGATCACCTTCAGACGCGCATAGCGCATAATCCCGCCATTCCTCATTGTTCATTATTTCCGTCATTTCTCTCTCGCAAAAATCCTTGCAACGAACTAGGCCACTACTGTGCTGTATTTAGTTATTAATAAGGTAATTAGTGGTGGGTTCTGGAGGACTCGAACCTCCGACCTTCTGGGTGTAAACCAGACGCTCTAGCCAGCTGAGCTAAGAACCCGTATACACTACTTTATATTGTAAAACATCCGAGGTATCGTGTATACACTCTGTAACACAGAGAAAATTAAAATCCATTAAATTGAGTTTTCGACTGAAGCACTGACATAGTCCTACTTCGCCAAGGTTACATATTAAGTGGCTTGCCATACGAAGCTTTGGCGAAGTATGGTGCCGCGGGGGAGACTTGAACTCCCACGACCAAGGTGATGGTCACTAGGCCCTCAACCTAGCGCGTCTGCCGATTCCGCCACCGCGGCGTATCTTTATAATAAAGACTTTAAGAATTCTTTACCAGTACCTGATTTTATCACCTCTTTCAGTACAGGACTACAGAAGATTAATGGTGAGCCCGCGGCATATGATCATATAAATGCTCCATGGCGTAGCTGTTACGCATTTGTTTTCGGGTTGTGTCTTTAGTGACATCGACTTTGACTTCCGGATTTAATATTCTATGCGGGTCAAAAATATCTTTGACTTGTTGGAATAATCCATACATATCATCGCCATATAATTCACGAAGATATGGAGCACGCAAACGTCCGTCATTATGCTCGCCGCACGTACTCCCGCCCATTTCTACTAACATCCGGTAGAAGTCATCCATTAATTTGTATACGGTCTGCCTGTCCTGCGTGTCACCTAAATCAAGAAACGGCTGCATATGAAAGTTGGCATTCCCGGCATGACCCCACACTGCTATTTCCAAATTATACTTCTTGAATAGGTCATAGGCACGACGTAAGAAGTCCGGCAATTTCTCTATTGGTACTACGCCATCCTCTATGATAGGCAGCGCTTTTTTCTTGCCCTTGTCTTGCCATATAACTGCCGCGGCACTCCGGCGTATTTTCCATAGGTCGTCTTGTTCATCGGGGTCAGTAGTCGTTCGTACGTCAAGAGCGAGATCGCGCACTATTTTTTGCGCTTTCTTCGCCTTCCGTTTCCGTGCCCCCTTCTTTTCATTGTCAAATTCCACCAGAAAGACAAGTTTCGGTAATTCACCATCAATCACTCCCTGCAGCTTCTCGGGGTGATTGCGCTGCAAGAAATCAAGCAAATGATAATCTACCACTTCCATCGCACTCGGGTTCAGTTTTTGCAACTCGCTCGCCGCTTGGCCGGCTTTTTCAATATCGTCAAAAAATACGGCCAACAAATGAGTGTACGGATTATATGCTTCGGTCCGTAGGGTTATTTCGGTAACCGTGCCGAGCGTACCCTGCGATCCAGCAATTAATCGTGAGAGATCGAATGTGCCATCAGGTTGTCTGATATCCCACAAGGCGTAACCGGCCGCATTTTTACTTACATTTGGTCGGGCTTGCTCAATAGTTTCCGCATTATCCAACAATAAACCGTCTACTTTACGATAGATTTCTCCTTCGAAATCAGTTTTTCCTTTCTTTTTATTAAGCTCTCTTTTGCTCAAAGGTCGGGTACGCATAACCTCGCCATTGGCTAACACGACTTCTAGTTCCTGGATGTAGTCCGCGGTACAGCCATACTTAAGCGTTTTTTCGCCGCAAGCGTTATTCGCGACTGCACCGCCGACCGTTGAGAATTCGATACTCGAAGGATAGGGAGGCAAAAAACGTCCGTGTGAATGAAGCGTACGTTGTAGGTCCCCATACAACATACCCGGTTCCACCGTTACTGTTTGCCTATCAATATCGAGAAGCCGGTTCATATGGGCTGGCAACACCATCATCAAACCGCTGCCGAGCGCGCCGCCTCCCTGGTCGGTGCCTTTTCCGCGTGCGGTTATGGGGAGTTTTTTGCCGCGTTCCGCTAGTTGCCAACTGAATTTCGCTATTTTGCGCACATCGGTCACATCCTGTGGGTACACTACCGCGCGTGGCATTACCGTAAAAATACTGCCATCAGTCGAGAAATAGTCGAGAGCAGTTTTTTTATCTAATACTTCACCACGTAAATGCTTGCTTAGATGTTCTGTCAGCTTACTCATTACGGTGTATCATATCAGGTTTATGCTTTTTATGAAATTGGGTAAAATCCCATTTGGAACCATTATTCGTACCTTTCATAAAGTTCTATCAAGTAGTTAATTTCGCAAATAACTTCTTCTTCGCCATAGCTTTTCAATTTCAATTTTACAGACTTATAACCTTACGGGGTTTTGACTGAATACCGACATAGCCCTACTTCGCATAAAGCTTCGTAGGGTATACTTCATCAAAGTCACATAGAAGTGGCCTGCCATACGAAGCCTTGGCGAAGTATGGTGCCGAGGAGAGGACTCGAACCTCCACGGGCAAAGCCCACTAGTCCCTGAAACTAGCGCGTCTGCCAATTCCGCCACCTCGGCTTATATATATTTAAAACTGCTACGCAGAGGATGGACCTTCCACCATGTAGTCGTATACCGTTTGTCCCATACTTTTTCCTGAGTGTAGTAATATGCAATCAGATTACGAAACATAAAGAAAAGGTGCGGGACCACCTCGGCGTATCTTTATAATAAAGATTTTAAGAATTCTTTACCAGTCTTGTCGGCACTATTCTTGGAGGCGACGCAATACTGGCTGTGTTTTAATCGTCCAATCTTCTACATTATGGAACCTATCAATGGTATGGAGCGTATTATCGACATCAATCGAGCGGGCCTCGCTACGCCTGACATAATAATTATGTAAACGATAAAGAGCAGCCGCGGGAGCATCCGTGCGCCATCTTTGTTGGAACGTTTCATACTTAGCTGCCCGCAATTTATTATTAGCCCGGGTGCGTCCATCTTCAAGGCTGTTATCTATAACGGCGGATTTATATTGGGATAAATTACGGCCAGTATCTTTGGTTTGCGAAGAATGCCAATACGCATAAACATCGGGGTCATTACCGAGCGCTACTCCAAAAAGCAGTGCATCATAATTACGCGGACGGATAAAGTCTTGTTGCAGTCGCGAGCTATCCAGCGTGCGGATCTGCACTTCTACACCGAGTTCACTCCATTGTTCAGCCACTGATTCAACTGCAGCCGTATAGTGGGGCGTATTTCTCGTCACAAGTTCAATGGATAGCGTTTCTCCGTTTTTTTGAAGTATATCGGAATCGTTGCGTTCCCAGCCAGCTTCTGAAAGCAATTGCTGGGCTCTGTTTTTATTGGATGGAACCTGCGCGGAGATATACCCGACATGTTCCGGCAAAAGAGGGCTGTCAACTACATCAGGATTGCCAGACAGATTTTCCACGATCTGGGTTTGGTCAAGGCCATGTGTTAAAGCCCGACGTACACGGTCATCCTTTATTCGATTCGTATTAAAGAAAGTAAAAACTTGGCTAGTAGTATCGATGCGATGTATTTCAGTACGTTCCTGGTATTGAATTGCTTCCGGGTTTAATACATTGCTAGCTACCATGCAGCTGAGTTCACCGC
>CAZXAD010000041.1:0-5753 GCA_964638825.1 uncultured Candidatus Saccharibacteria bacterium
GACTTCAAGATAAGTTGTTTCCTCAATATATAGCACCTCATACATACCTTCCATCGGTGTGGTAAAATACCATTAGTACTTAGCAAAGAGGGTAGCGAACACAAACATGCCGGGAAATATAATCGCGATTGCAAACCAAAAGGGAGGTGTCGGGAAAACGACGACCGCTATCAACACGGCCTATTACCTGGCCAAGCGCAAAAAGTCGGTATTGATAATCGATCTCGATCCCCAGGCCAATACCACCAGCGGGCTCGGGCTCGATAAGCACGGTCTCGATCAGGACATATACCACGCCTTATACGATGAAACATTAACCTCCCGGGTGCTGCGGAGCACCCCGCACGGCCTTAGTTTGCTTCCGGCCAGTCCGGCGTTAGCGGCGGCCGAAGTAGAGCTGGTTAATCTTGCCGAGCGCGAGCAACGGCTGCTGAAAATTGCCCAACAGTTACAGTTCGATTACGTATTTATTGATTGTCCGCCCAGTCTAGGATTACTAACGATTAACGGCTTGGTGGCGGCCAATCACGTTATCATTCCGGTGCAAGCCGAGTATTACGCGCTTGAAGGGTTGGGGCAGCTCCTACATACGATTGACTTGGTAAAACAGGGGCTTAACCCGTCGCTTAATATACTCGGGGTGCTCCTCACTATGCATAGCGGCCGGACCGTGTTATCCAGCCAAGTCCAGGAAGAAGTGGCCAAGCATTTTCCCGACCAAATATTCCCTGATGTCATTCCGCGTAACATACGGGTGGCTGAGGCGCCGAGTTATGGAAAACCACTCCATGTATATGACAAATGGAGTAAAGGTGCGAAAGCATATAAACAACTTGCAAAGGAGGTAGAACGCCGTGTCGAACAATAGAGGATTAGGCCGTGGTTTTGATTCGCTGATACCGACGGAAGTCGAAAAGGAATTCGATCCCGCTCCGGCCGAGACCGGAGAAATCAAACATATAAAAGTCGAGCTGATCGACCCGAACCCGCACCAGCCGCGAACCGGGTTTAATCAGCAGGAGCTGGACGCATTGGCGGCTTCCATTTCCGAACACGGTATTCTCCAGCCATTGGTCGCCCAAACCAACAATCAGCGCTATCAGCTGATTGCCGGTGAACGGCGGTTGCGAGCTGCCCGGTCTATCGGCATGGAAACTGTCCCGGTCATCATACGGAGCTTTGATGAACAACAATCGCTTGAGTTATCGTTAATTGAAAATATCCAACGGGAGCAACTCAACGCGGTGGAAACAGCCGCGGCGTACCAGAAATTACTGGATCAATTCAATCTTGGAGCAGCAGAAGTGGCAAAGCGGGTCGGCCGCGATGAAAGCACGATAAAGAATACATTACGCTTACTGAAACTTCCGACCAGTGCTAAGCATGCTCTCGTGGAAGGTAACATCAGCGAAGGCCACGCCCGTGCCATATTAAGCATTGCCTCTCCGGATCAACAGGAGGAATTGTTAAAGAATATTACCGAGAACGACTGGACGGTTCGCCGGGCGGAAGAGTACGCGCGCGACGTGAAAACCGAACGGGCCGCGCCCACACAGGTAACTTCTGAGACAGAAGACACCAAGCAGCTTGGTAAACGGCTGGACACCAAAGTGCAATTGCAGCGCCGTGCCCGCGGCGGGCGTCTGCTCATCCATTATCATGACGATGAAGACCTGGAGCGCATTCTCAACCAGCTTTCTGATTAAAAAGGCAGCCACTCATCGCTTGATAAACCGGTAAATCATGATTTACCGGTTTAATTGAATTTGGAATATAGAAGGTGGAATTTAGAATAACGCATTGGAATCTTTGTTCCAGGCTGTGGAGCCTCCTGAGTAACTAGTACACCAGCCAGGCGTACTTGGTCGCGAGTACTGTCCGAGGTGTAAAGCTGCCAGTGGCAACTTTACACTGAGTTACGCAGCGAGCCTGGATGGTGTACTAGGTACATCAAGAGGCGGAACTCGTCCTGTCGATTCTTTGGTTACTTTCTTGTCGACGCAAGAAAGTAACAGTAGCCTTTTGCTAGCAAAAATACATTTGTATTGATTTTAAAGAAGTTATTGTTCTGTGTGAAACTAATAAAAGTTTTATTAAAACGTTTCCACGCTGTCTGCTGGCCATAAGCGCAATACTAATGACCCAAGGATGTCATCTGTAGGTACGGTTCCTAATTGGTTGCGTGAGTCGGATGATCCGCTTCCGGTGCGGTTATCGCCGACTACGAAAATATGATCCTCGGGTACTGTGGTTTTGATATCGCCCGAAACATTGGCCGACGGGGTGTCGATAGCAGCGTATGGGTCGAATCCGTTCGGATGCTCTTCATTGAATACTTTCAAGTTGCCGTTTCGTACGGCGACACGCTCGCCAGGTAAACCGATAACCCGTTTAATCAAACGCGGGCTGTTTGCCGGTTCAAGCACCACAATATCGCCCCGTTCAGGGATATACGGATTGCTCCGTAATTCGTACCATGTGGGCTCCAGTTTGGATATGATCAAGTAGTCGCCGTCCTGCAGCGTTGGTTCCATACTCTGGCCGTATACCTGATATGACTGGAACACGAAGGATTGCAATCCTATCGCGACCGCGATTGCGATCGTCCACGCCAGCACGAGCTTTAAGAATGACAGATCTCGGTGTTTGGACTGGTAGGGAAGGGTGTTTTTGTCCATATTCATTAGTATATCAGTAAATAAACCGTGTTTCGTATGATTTTCGGTTGGATAGTAAAAAAATTTTAGCGTATACTGGCGAATAGCTATGCAGCAACCACGTCCCGGCCGTACGCTGGATGGAATGTCAAAACGACGGCCGCAAAATACGACTACGCAGCAAAACCCTTATGTAAACTCCCCGCAGCCGGAGGCGGAACAACAGAATGCGGCACAGAACGCGTATTTAGGGGAACAGGATGAAATCGAAAATATAAACCCCGGACTGGAAACCGACTCTCCCGCGCACTCCAAAGACTCTGGTAAAAAACACAAAAAAAAGCACCGTTTCTTCAATTGGCGGAAATTCCTAATCGCCGGCAGTATATTTTTATTAAGCGCAGTAGCCATAGCGGGATTCGCGTTTTGGTATGTACAAAACAATTTAATTGTCGGCAACATTGATGGCGGCTCAATACTATTACAAGAAGGCGCCGAGCCGGAAAAACTCAACGGAGAGGGTGACGGGCGTATAAATGCGTTACTTATGGGGGTGGATGGCTCAGGCGGACTGACAGACACAATAATTCTCGTAAGCTTTGATCCGATTGCTAAGGATGTCGTCATGCTCAGTATTCCGCGTGATTTGTATGTGGAGATCGAAGGGTATGGTTCCACCAAGATTAATGCAGCCCATGCCTACGGTGAGAGATATGGCTACCAAGGCGGGGGCCCGGAGCTATTAAAGGATACCGTGAGCGAAATATTGGATGTGCCCATCCATTATTATGGCCGGGCTGATTTTGAAGGGTTTAGAAAGGCAGTAAATATTATCGGCGGGGTGACAGTGGAAGTAGAAGAAACGTTGAATGACCCGTATTATCCGGATGAAAATACCAACGGACATGAGCCGTTACATATTGAGGCGGGCACACAACATATGGATGGCGAAACAGCTCTCCGGTATGTACGCTCACGGAAAACCACAAGCGATTTTGATCGAAGTCGACGCCAACAGGAAGTTTTGATGGCGTTGCGTGAGAAAGTGTTATCACGAGGTACTCTGGCGAATCCCTCAAAAATTACCGGGCTTATTAATACGCTCGGGGATAATGCTGAAACAAATATGAAAATAGAAGAAATCAGGCGCTTAATCGAGCTTACCGAAGGAGTAAAAGCAGAAGATATAACAACGGCGCAGCTTGATGCTTCAGACGATAACTTTTTGACATACAGTAATATATACGGACAATCTGCGCTCGTGCCTACGGCCGGTGATTTTAACGAAATCCGTGGGTATGTACGCACATTGATGGTTGATAGTTATATTAAAGACGAAGCCGCAGAGGTAAGTATCCTGAATGGTACTACCAGGGCTGGATTGGCGAATGATACCGCAGATTTATTGCGTAGTTACGGGTATGACGTGGTAAACATTGATAACGCTGCCAATCAAAACTACACACAGACAGTAATTTTTAACTACAATAGCGATAATCCATATACGCTGCGCTATCTGGAAAAAAGGTTCGGCGTCAAGGCTCAGCGCCGGCAAGGTGCACAGCAAGATAATCCGTATGATATAGAAGTCGTTCTCGGCAGTGACTATGAAACCGGCACTGAATAAACTCCGCATAAGCCAGGCCCAGCGGCAGGTAATTCGTTTTTTTGCCAGTATTGCATTGGCGCTCGGATTATTATATCTCGTACGGCTTGAATTGACCCCTATAGCGATACTGTTGGCTCTGGCAAGTAAGTGGCAGGTAGTTTTGGGCGGGCCGCGCTTATGGCTTCACAATATTTGGGATAACGCGGTGGATATCATATTCCTACTCAGCGTTATTACCTTATTAGTAATTTATAATCAGACTATATCCATGCAACTTGGGGTAGTAGGGCTGTACCTGATGTGGCAAATACTTATCAAGCCTCTTTCAGGAGTAAGTGGCCACGGGGTGCAGTCGCTTCTTATGATGGCGGTAGCTATTACGGTGATTTTTATTATGAAATCCACAATCGGTGTCGCCGGAATAATAGTGCTTTCGTGGGTGGTGGCGTTGGCAGCAGCGGATCATTTTTTGATTAGTATTACTGATGATACCCAGGTACGCCAATTACTGATGGTAGTGTGGTCTTTGATCGTGGTGCAAGCGGGATGGATTTTCGGCCATTGGCGGGTTTTATATCCGTTTCTTCAAGGACAGATTTTAATACCCCAGGCCACGTTGGTCATCGTTACGATGGGGTATATTTTTGGTATCATGTATTATGACCACTATAACAAGCAATTAAGCCGCAAACGGTTGTACTCCTATCTCGGACTAACTGCAATCATAATGGCGGTACTAATCATGGGAAGCGAGTGGGTTTCCCGGGTATAAGGAGGAAAATACGTATGCAGCGCTATATCGGATGGGGGTTGTTTGTTCTGGCGGTCATGTCTTTTCTGGGCGGATTGATCGGCGGATTCTTAGGCGTGGGAGTACTGGACGATATTGTATTTAATGATGACACTAGTCGTGAGGTTATTCTTCAGGAAAGCTCGGTCATTACTGAAGTAGCGGAAGAGTTGCGCCCGAGCGTTGTCAGCATTGAAACGGAAAGCAAGCAACAGTTTGATATATTCGGACGTGAGTTTGAGCAGCGGACCGGATCAGGTACAGGGGTGATCGTTTCTGAAGACGGCACCATACTCACGAACAAGCACGTAGTCCCCGAGGGAACGGACATTACCGTGCGCGACAGCGAGGGAAGAACCTATGACAACGTGGAAGTGATCGACAGGGACCCATTTAACGACGTTGCCTATTTGCGACTGAATACGGACCGCCAATTGCAATCCGCTGAAATAGGGGATTCGGATCAAGTCAAAGTCGGACAGCGCGTGATTGCTATCGGCAACGCGCTCGGCGTATTCAGTAACACGGTGACGTCGGGGATTATTTCAGGAATCGGCCGGCCAGTAACCGCTACGAGCGGCCGGGCAGAAGTAGAGCAATTGCAGGGCTTATTCCAAACTGACGCGGCGATTAATCCGGGGAATTCCGGCGGCCCTTTAGTGAATATCGAGGGGCAAATCATCGGATTGAATACAGC
>CAZXAD010000042.1:0-5750 GCA_964638825.1 uncultured Candidatus Saccharibacteria bacterium
CTTCCCTTCCATGGTAGCCGTTTCGGATATAAAGCCGCAATTAAGAACCGCTGTTTTAGGGGTCCAAAATGTATATTTTGCTGATGAAGGTGCCTATACTGGCGAAGTTTCCGCTGCCCAGGTTGGTGATTTAGCGGATTATGCCTTAGTCGGCCATTCTGAACGGCGGTATATCTTTGGAGAAACCGATGAAACAGTGGCGCGTAAAGCTGCTGCTTGCATACGTAACCACATTACCCCCATCGTTTGTATCGGAGAAACACAACAAGAACGCGCCGAAAATGAGGCGGTCCAGGTGCTAAATGACCAGATAGCAACCGGTCTTACCATGCTGACTTCGCATGATGTAGCGGAAAGCGTGATCGCATACGAACCCGTATGGGCAATCGGTACCGGGGAAAATGCCAAACCGGAAGATGTAACAAACGCCATCCAGATTATCCGCAGAGCTATCAAGGAAATGTTCGGTGCTGCTACTTCGGAAGAAGTACGCATACTGTATGGAGGGAGCGTTACTGGAGACTCAGCTGGTACGTATCTTGATTTGGAGGAAGTAAACGGTTTGTTAATCGGCGGGGCCAGCATAAAAGAGAAAGAATTTAATTCAATAATCAAAAGAGCAGCCGATGGCGGAGAGTAAATCAGAAAAAATAGATATTACCATCAAAAATTCATCCTCGGATAAAGGAGGCAAAAAAACAGCTTCTTCTAAAACCGGTGCTTCCAATACCTCTGAGTCGAAACAGAATTCTACCCCTAAAGAAAAAAAGAACGATAAAACGAATTCTGCTTCTAATACTCAAACCCAACAGAAAAAACAGACCAATAAAACGAGCAACAAAATTACCGGTGTGACTACAGCGTCTGAAAAAAGTCAAACCCCGGACGATAAGAATACTTCCAGTGAAAACTTCGGCTCTCCCTCCGTTCGCGAAAGAAAAGGACAAGGAGTCACCGTGGAGCCGTTAACTACGCCACAAACAAATGAACAACAACAAATCCCTGAAGAGGAAGAGGCGAAAGAACAAAAAGGGGAATCCCAGTCTTCCGGTGTATCCCCGCAAGAAAACGGATCAACGCAACAGAAAGTCCAAGATACGGTCCTTGATACTTCCGAATCCGCCGAAGAGAGCCATGACAACCAGTACACTGATTTTTATTCCAGCAAATTAAATCCGAATAAAACCCCCGAAGGCAATTCTGGTCCTTCACTCAAAAGTAAACACGCTCTTTTATCGCCGCGGTTTTGGTTTGTATTGCTAATTTTTCTTATTACGGTAATAGCAGGGTTCGTTATGCTGTATCAACTCGAGCAAGCACAGCCGGGAGCCGGTATAATTTTTGATTTAATAGAATAAAGACGTTTGCATACGAGCAGAGTCATAGGTACAGTAACAATAAAGCAAAAGCATAATTAAGGACAATATATTATGGAAAATCAGAATCAATCATCATCTAAAACTCAACCACAAAAACAACAGTCTAAGTCAAGTTCTCCCAGTATTACACAAAATAGAACCAGAAAAGAAAATACGCAAAACACGTCGAGCCCCGACAGCAGTGAAAGTGCTACTAAAACCGAAAATATTCAGCCGAAATTCCAATCGAAGCACAAGAACCGGAATGTAAACCCGCCCCAAACGAAAGAGGCGGCAAAAAGGGCGGAAACGGAAGAAAGTGGACCTGCTGTGCAAAAACCCGGCACGGCGACTATGCCGCAAAGCCAATCCAAGCAGCAAACCGGAGAATCTAATCCATCTTCCGCTGAGAACGAAACACAATCTAATGATGCCGGCAGCCAATCTTCCAAACTCGGAGCGCAAACAGAGCAATCTTCTGAAGAAGCTACCAACAATAATGGCTCGGGAACGGTGGTGCCGCCACAATCGCATTTTTCTTCTTCGGGGGATGACAGTACGTCGCCCAAGCCTGCAAACGGCAAGAAAAAGTGGCTAATAGTTGCAATAGTCGTAGTGTTGCTGGTATTAGGAGTCGGCGGGTATGCTGTTTACGCGCATTATGTAGCGCCGCGGCAAGCTCCGGTTTCATATATGCAAAAGTTGGCGGATATGCAGTCCGGTGAATATCAAATCGAAGTCGCTACGGTTGATGGCGATTCTCCATCCGGCACGGAATCAGACGGTGATGAACAAGCAAGACGTCCCGGCGTGGTTCCGGACGGCAACGTTGAATTAACGCAAGAACAACAGCAAGGCGCCCAACTTCCCGGAGGTGTACCGGATCCTGAAATTAACGTACGGGCGGAGGGCGAATTTAGCAATGACCAAAACAATCCGGAGAATTCCCAGTTCTCCAGCACAGTAGATGTTGAATACGATCAGAGTTTTTTAAATATCGACCAAAGTTTTGATTTTCGCTTTCGTGACAACACAGGGTACGTGCGTTTTGAAAACACCGATTTATTATCGTTCTTTCTACCGGGTATACAAGCGAACGAATGGTATAGCTGGGAAGTCGATAACGAAGAAGCCGCTAGAGAAATATTTCCCGTAAAATGTACGGAAGAAGACAGGGAAGCATTAACGGGCTATTTCGAAAACGAAGCTACGGACAGGGTAGAGATTGCCAATCCGCAACGCAATGACTGGTTCGGCATGAAACGGAATGATGTTCGTGTTCGACATTATAGCGGTGAAATAACAGGAACTTCTCTTGTAAATCTATTACAAGGGGCAGCTGATGCTACCAGTGAAGAATGTATAGCTTCTGATGATATCAACGAAACCGAATTAAACGAACTGAATTTTGTATACGATCTCTATACCGGCAACGATCAAGATGAAATGGTGGTACGTGTATTTAAGGATGATGAAGAACAAGCGAAGGTTGCTCTTACTACCAGTGGCTATAACCAGGAAGTAAATATATCTACCCCTGAGAATAGCACCCCGATCCAAGAGTTGATGGGTAACGGCGTAGGGCAAAACGGAAATTTCCGCTTCAACTTCAATAATGGAGGAAGTACTTCCGAATCTTCCATGCCTTCCGGAGATTCTCTCTTCGAGTCCAGCTTACAGTAGCGGGTATCCATAAGTCCTGGTGATTCCCGATCTTTTTCTGGCATAGTACCAATATAGATTGAGAATACATCCCGGGCTGGATTGTATCGGTGCTGCAGGGTACACTAAGGGACGTGTCTTTGTTTGATGATCTAAACCCGAACCAACAGGAGGCAGTGGGGCATACTGAGGGCCCTTTGCTCGTACTGGCCGGTGCGGGCAGCGGCAAAACCAAAACCCTCACCCATCGCATCGCCTATTTAGTTCAGCATAATGGTGTGCTTCCGCACAACATTTTGGCGGTAACGTTTACTAACAAGGCCGCAACTGAAATGCGTGGACGAATAGCACAGCTACTCGGGAAAAACCCGGATGATCGTTCCTTTATGCCTTTTCTCGGAACGTTTCATTCGGTCTGTATGCGGATTCTACGGGAAGAAGCGGAGACAGCCGGGTTTGGCCGCGAATTCGTAATTTTCGATGCACAGGATTCACTCAGTGCAATCAAACAAGCCATGCGCCAGCGCCATATCGATGAAAAACGGTACAACCCGAACGCTATTCGCGGACTCATTTCTTCTGCGAAAAATGAACTCGTCGATGCGCATTCCTATGTCCAGTTTGCCAACGGACAATTACAGGAAGTAGCCGCTGAGATATATCCTTTGTATCAGCGCACCCTGGCCAACGCGCATGCTCTGGATTTCGATGATTTATTATTCGAAACGGTACGTCTATTGCGAGATAACGCGGAAATCCGTAAAAAATGGCAAGAACGTCTCCGGTACATTCTCATTGATGAATATCAGGACACGAACCATGCCCAGTACCAGCTGGTTAAGTTGCTCGCCGATGCCCACCAGAATATATGCGTAGTCGGAGACGATTGGCAGTGTCTGACTCCGGAGAGCCCGGTAGAAACCAGCGAAGGAGTGAAAAAGATTGAGAATGTAGCCAAAGGCGATCTTGTAAAATCAGCCAGTGGGTATGGTAAAACAAAGTACTCCAAAGTTTTAAAGCAGAAAATATTTACCTATCATAATATGGTTACCTGTATTACGACTGCTTCAGGTAAAAAACTGAAAAGCACCCCTAATCATATTCTATTCGCGAGATGGGGTAAAACGGACGCCTACTTTGTATATTTGATGCACTCACAAAATATGGGATACAGAATCGGTATGGCCAAAGGTATGAGATTTGACGGTAAAAAGGACACCGTCGGTTTACAAGTGAGAGCTAATCAAGAACGGGCGGATAGGATGTGGGTATTGAAAGTCTGCAATGACCAGGAAGACGCATTATATTACGAATCTTTGTATTCGTATAAATATGGTATTCCAATGCTGGTTTTCCGCGCTGATGCGAACCGATCCATGTTGACCAGTCAGGAACATATAGATGCTATTTACCAAGAAATAGATACCGAGAAAAGAGCAATGGATTTATTGGTAGATATGAAAATTGCCTATGATTATCCGCACTTTATACCTCAGGCAACCACACGGAACGGCCATACGAAACTAAATGTGAACGTAGTGCTATTCGGAGACAAGCGGACTTCGGAGGCGAGTCCGTGGTCCGCGAGCAGAATCTCTGCGAACACTACGAACCGTGGGGATTTGCACAGGTTTCAAGAGTTAGGGTATACGGTGCGAGCTGGGCGGGCAGGAACATACAGGTCGGAAATTCATAATCTTGATTACGGCAAAATAGAACAAACCTTAAGTCAGATAACCCAACCCGATAATGCCGAACTCCGGACTGCTCGGTATGCGTTCATGACCGATCAGAAATTCTCATTCATGCCTGCTAGCCACATTCATCGAGGGATGATCGTACCTGTAATCAAGGGAGATCAGGTAATTGAAGACACCGTCATGGATGTCAGCGAAGAGGTGTATGCCGGTCCCGTATACGATCTTGATATAGAGAGCGTTCATAACTATAACGCTTCAGGAATAGTGGTACACAACTCCATCTATTCATGGAGAGGGGCGAATTTCCGCAATATTTTAGAATTTGAACGCGATTATCCTGACGCAAAAACGGTCAAGCTCGAACAAAATTACCGTTCTACCGAGCCGATTCTCGGCGCCGCCCAAAGCGTAATCGCACAAAATGAAACCAAATCGGAAAAAGAACTATGGACGGAGTATTCTTCAGAACAACCCGTGCTCGTGCACCACGTTAGCAATGAAATGGAAGAAAGCCGCCATATTATCGAATATATCCAGCAAGCACAGCACCATCATCAAGATATCGCGGTGCTGTACCGCACCAATGCCCAGTCCCGGGCACTGGAAGATTCATTCATACGTTTCGGCATACCGTACCAGATAGTCGGCGGCGTGCGGTTTTATGAGCGGAAAGAAGTGAAAGATATGCTGGCCTATATCCGGCTGGTGTATCAACCGGACGACGGGGTAAGTTTCCGCCGCATCGTGAACGTACCCACCCGCGGCGTCGGCGATAAAAGCGTGGAAACGATATTTTCCTGGCAGACGGAACAAGGGTTCACGCTATGGGAGACACTCGCATCTGTGAAGGAAATTACCGGCCTTTCTTCGCGCGCAGCGAACGCGCTCGAACGGCTGTATGCCATGATCGCGGAAGCACGCCAGCAATCATTCGCCCCCGGCGAGTTAATGGAATTTCTCGCGAAACGCTCCGGCTACCTTGAGTATCTGAATGACGGGAGCATCCAGGCGCCGGATCGTATCGAGAATA
>CAZXAD010000043.1:0-5695 GCA_964638825.1 uncultured Candidatus Saccharibacteria bacterium
GATCCCGTCTCACCGGAGTATTGTACGTTCTTGACGAACCTTCGATAGGTCTTCATCAAAGAGACAACCGCCGGTTGCTCGATACGCTCAAACGTCTCCGCGACCTCGGTAATACGGTAATTGTCGTTGAGCATGATGAGGAAACAATCCGCACGGCTGATACGGTTCTCGATATTGGCCCTGCGGCCGGTGAAAATGGCGGCAATGTTATAGCACTCGGCAAACCAGAGGAGATTGCCGAGGAAACTGATAGTCTGACCGGGGATTATCTCTCTGGCAGAAAAACCATACGTACTCCCGGGCGTCGCAGACCCGGGAATGGGAAGCAATTACATGTAACGGGAGCCCGGGAACATAATTTACAAAATATCGATGTTACCATCCCGCTCGGTACTCTATTAACGGTTACCGGAGTTTCAGGATCCGGCAAATCTTCACTGGTAAACGATGTTATCGCCAAGCATTTGGCTATGCGGCTGCACCGTGCCAATAATGTGCCCGGCGATCACGATGATATCGAGGGCACGGAACATATCGATAAAGCGATTACCATTACCCAGAGTCCGATTGGGCGTACTCCCCGGTCTAATCCGGCTACGTACACCAATGTATTCACTGATATCCGGAATCTATTCGCCCAAACCCCGGAAGCGCGGATAAGAGGATACAAACAAGGCAGATTCAGTTTTAACGTAGAGGGCGGCCGGTGCGAAGTATGCCGCGGCGAGGGGATGCTGAGGATCGAGATGCACTTTCTCCCGGACGTGTACGTAACGTGCGAGGAATGCAAAGGGAAACGGTACAACCGGGAAGCACTGGAAATCCATTACAAAGGCAAGACGATCGCTGACGTGCTGGAAATGACGGTCGAAGAGGCATTGCAATTTTTCGACAACCAGCCACGGATAAAACGCAGGTTACAAACTTTGGAAAAGGTCGGTCTGGGATATGTCCGGCTCGGGCAACCTGCTACTACTCTCTCAGGAGGCGAAGCCCAGCGTATCAAACTGGCCACTGAGTTATCACGGAGAAGCACCGGGAAGACCGTCTATATTTTGGATGAGCCGACCACCGGGCTGCATTTCGCGGATGTCCAACGCCTGCTTGATGTACTCCATGAACTGGTAGATACCGGCAATACGGTAATCATTATCGAGCATCATCTGGACGTGATTAAAAATGGGGACTGGATTCTTGATCTCGGCCCCGAAGGCGGAAGCGAAGGCGGAAAAATAGTAGCAGAAGGGACACCGGAAGATGTGGCAAAGAATGACGGCTCATATACCGGGAAATATCTTGCGGATCTCCTTTGACGGGAATTATTTGTATATTTACAAATGATATATTTATTGTATTATTTTAGACATGTCTTATGAGTCTCCCCATAATTTTCGATCCACGCAGTCTGTTGAGAATAAAAATTTGTCACGGCGTCAGGTGTTGCGGCATATGGCTGTACTCGGAGCCGGTGCTGTTTTGGGGGTGTCACCGGAGTCGCGTAATCCGCAGACGAATAAAAAACCTGGCGCATTAGCTACTCCCATGTCTAACAAGGAATCGGAATCACAACCAGAACTCGGAATACCATGGCTGCCGGAGAACGTGCGCCGGTTCGGACATTTGATGATAAAGTTCGGCAACCATTACCATGTTCCCCCACAGCTAATCGCGATTACCGCGACGGTCGAATCGTTCGGGGATCCGAACGCTGTCAGTAACGCCGAACCGCCCGCCCACGGGTTACTACAGCTATGGTCCGGAGGAACCCAGCAGGAAATCGCCCGGAAACTCGGAAAAACTGAGTATAATATTTTTGATCCGGCCACCAACATCGAGTTCGGCACATACCATTTATGGGAATTGAAGAATGATTACGCATCGGGTGACCCGAAACTTGAGGACCCGAAGACCGTAGCCACAATGGCCGCGGCGTACAACGGAGGGAGAGGCAGAGCGGATGCCTACCGTGCCAGCGGCTATGACTATGGAGTTATACCCGGTGAAACCGTTACTTACATTGAACGCGTGACGGGTATGTGGCTGGATCGCCACAAGGAAACGAGCCCGACCCTCGATCAGTGGCAGAGAAATTCATAAACCGCCACATCAATCAGCGGCCCGGAAAACCGCAGTTATTTCCCCTGAAAATTAAACAGATTCATCTGAAAAATGATATAATACAAGAAAATAGAGAGACTGCAAAAATCATAGGAATCAAGATCGTTCATTGGTAGATTACAGGACTTTATAATGAGTGAATCACCGCGTAGTATTCCAGGTTACGAGACAAGCAGGGAATTCGAGGCGGCATATAAACTGTTCGTCGGTGCGGAAAGTATGATGACGGTGTACATCATCCTATATCAGCAGTTCGGCGAAGAACGCGATATCATCCCTTATTACAAACGCGCGCTGGAGCAATTCTATACGTTTAAAAACCGCACCGGCTCCCAGGAACAACTGCATGGTTTTTTGATGGAAAGCACGGAGAGAAGCCAGGCTTACATGCCGAAAGAAGAAACGATGGAAATGCCGGCGCGGTTTGAAAAGTTATATGAATCTGGAGTTTTGAGTGACCAGGAATGGAAAGAACTGCGCACTCTTTATTACGGTCTGGACAGCGAGAACTAATACGAAAATATATATTCGTCTTTGTAATTACAGAATATTGTTGATGGTTGGGTTGATATAATGTATCTGTTATGAACCAACAAGTGGAAGACAAGCTGAAGCAATTACCCAAAAGCCCCGGTGTGTACATGCATAAAGATATTGAGGGTGAGATTATTTACGTGGGCAAGGCGGCCCATCTGCGTAGCCGGGTGCGTTCATATTTCCAAGAAAGCTCCAAACCGGACTTCAAAACCAAGGTGATGGTTGATGAGATTGCCGATATTGACTGGTTTGAAACCGGCAGCGAAGTGGACGCGCTATTTCTGGAATCAGCCATGATCAAACGGTATCAGCCGAAATTCAACGTAATGCTGCGTGATGATAAGCAGTTTTTGTACATAAAAATTACCAATGATGAATATCCCCGGGTATGGTTTACCCGACGGCCGATGGACGATGGGGCCGATTATTACGGGCCGTTCACGAGCGCGTTCGGTTTGCGCAAAGCTATGCGGCAATTGCGCCGGAGTTTCCCTTACGTAACCCATCGCACGCTTCCGAAACGAGCCTGTCTACATTACCATATCGGATTGTGTCCGGGTCCGGAAATAGACGCGGTACCCCCGCAAGAATACCGCAAAAATTTACGGTATTTGCGCCGATACTTGAGCGGGAAAGGCGGCGCGGTAATTCGTGAGCTGGAAAAGAATATGAATCGTCTATCACGGGAGCAACGGTATGAAGAAGCCGCTACTGTCCGGAATCAGATACAGAACCTGAGGAGCTTGTCACGACAGCATATATTCGGAGATAAGGAGCTGTTTGATTTACACCGTGATCAGGCATTGAGCAGCTTGCAAAATTTAGTAGGACTAGATGAAACACCTCGCCGCATCGAATGTTACGACGTTTCGCATATCCAGGGAACGAACAACGTGGCAAGCATGGTGGTATTTACTGACGGGGTTCCCAACCGCGGCGAGTATAAGAAATTTAAATTGCGGACTCCCGGCAATGATGATTATAAACATATGCATGAAGTATTAACCCGGCGATTGAAACGATGGAACCAATGGCCACGTCCTGAAGTAATCGTGATAGACGGAGGAAAGGGCCAGGTCCAAGCCGCGCATACGGCGCTTCATGATATGGATACAGATGTACCGGTACTCGGACTCGCAAAAAAATTCGAATGTATTATCAGAAAAGCTGAAGATGGTTCGTGGGAAGAAATTGCGCTCGAGCGAAACGATTCTCTTCTAAAATTATTGCAGCACATCAGGGATGAAGCCCATCGTTTTGCCGTTACCTACCATTCGCAAGTACGAGGAAAACAACAAACTGCCTCCCGTCTCGAATCAATTCAGGGCATTGGCCCGGCCACACGTAAAAAACTCATCCGGACATTCGGTTCTTTCCAGGGGGTGAAAAATGCTTCAGAGCAAGAACTATCTTCGGTTGTGGGGCCAAAAACAGCTAAAACGATAACGCAACACTTACAACAGATGTGATACAATGCATGCCGTATGTTACGCCAATTTATTGTCCGCTGCATCGCGAATGGGCTCGGCCTATGGATCGCAGGGGATTTGATTCCTGGTATCAGTTATAGTGACAGCTTTGCGGTGTTAGTTATCGCCGCATTGATTTTTTCCGTTGTGAACGCGCTGATTCGTCCGATAGCAGTGTTATTGGCCTTGCCGGCAATTATTTTGACACTCGGTTTATTCACGTTGATCATTAACGGCTTAATGCTTTATTTGGTAACATTGTTATATAATGAATTCACGGTTGCCAGTTTTGGCTCGGCAATAATAGCTGTTATTATTATCTGGATAGTTAATTATGCAATTAATACAGTGGTACCAAAAAAGTAATGCAAGATATATTTAATACAATCGCAGTCTTATCAGCCATACTCATGATAGTGATGATATTGGCGCAAAATCGTGGAACAGGCCTCGGAGAGGCATTTGGTGGAGATAGTTCATTTCATTTTTCCCGCCGGGGAGTAGAGCTTATCATGCACCAACTCACTATCCTATTCGCCATAATGTTTACCTTGTCGATTGTCCTTGGCGTCATGTCGAATTAAGCAAAGGCATGAGGTAAATGGTTGTGCGGTCAAGTTGGCTACAATTGCGCAAGACAATCCGGAATCTTCGACGGAAGGCAGCACGCTTTTATCGACGCAACGTAGATTTATATTTAAAGGACCGGTCTTTACGGCGCGTTGAACGGTTTATTTTTGGTTGGCTGACAGTCTCCGTACTCATAATAGGAGTGGTCTTATATCAAACACATCAACTAAGCGAGTATTATCTTAATGCCGGTTCGCGTCCTGGTGGACAATTCGTGGAAGGGGTGGTCGGCCAAATCGAGGGTATAAACCCGGTTTTTTCTGGAAACCGTGTCAGTCGAACGGCAGAAGCGCTCCTCTTTCGTTCTTTATTCACCCACGACAGTAATAGCGAAATCGTACCCGATCTGGCGCGTGATTATAGTGTTAATGAGCAAAGAACGGTATATACGGTTTCTCTTCGCCCTGATATATACTGGCATGATGGTAAACCGGTAACCGCTAAGGACGTAGCATTCACTTTTCGGACTATTCAAAACCCGGATACCGGTTCATCACTGCAGGTGGTATGGCAGGATATACAAATACAAGCAGTAGACGATAAGACGGTCAAGTTCATTCTTCCCAATCCATACGAGCCGTTTTTAACGCAATTAACCACCGGTATTGTGCCACGCCATATACTTGAAGAAGTTGAGCCTTCACGTTTGAGGGTTGCCAACTTCAACCAATCTCCTGTCGGAAGTGGCCCCTTTGTATTTGACGAAATCGAGAGCGGCCAACGCATACATCTCACAGCAAATCCCGATTACACTAAAGGAAAACCGCAACTTGATAGGTTTTCCGTAGCGGTGTATCCGAACGAGGAGCATATGGTGCATGCCTATAATCGCGGTGAACTCAGCAGCATGGTAGCTAGCAATGAATTAAACACGGAAGCAATACAAAACCAGGAACGTACTGAAATACATCGCATCGATACTACTAGCCAAGTTTTTACTT
>CAZXAD010000044.1:0-5570 GCA_964638825.1 uncultured Candidatus Saccharibacteria bacterium
ATAAGGGTACAAACAAAAACCGAGCCGCCCACCACAAATGGGCGGCTTTTTTAATGGGTTTTGAGCTTGATATTTGTTTTGACCGTTCATATGAATTTATTAGTAGATTACTAGCTTTGGTCTTTCACCACCATATTGGCCGTTGCCGGCTGGCCATCTTCCTCGTGTGTATGAACGTTAACAGTATTTCCTTCTTCGTTCGTTCCCCCTATGGTCATGGCGCGCCCATCTTCCGGATGAAAGGTACGGCGTATACGGAAGCATACGCCTTTTTCTTCAGGTGGTGGTACCTCCTGCCGACTCATCATCCTTACGCATAAACGTCCGGATTTCTGGCGTATCGCCTCAAAAGCTTCCTCGCGGACTTCGCCGGAAGTTGGGGGGTGTACCACCTCATAGTATTCGGTTCTCACATTCTCCATTCAGTTATTAATAGTATAATACTAATAAATTGTCAATTAATTTACAGCGGTGAGTTGTTTATCGTAACTGCTCAAATGCTCCTGAACGGCCTCGGCACGTTCCGCTGCTACTTCCGGATCAACAAAAAAGGTACCGTTAAACTCCTGATCGCGCACATGTGAATACATTACCACCGTCCCATCCGAACGTTCCGCGTACGGTACCCCGGAATTACCTTTTGCTTCTATATTACTCAGAGATGCCTTTACATCCAATTTCACTTTTTCTCCTTCAGGGTCAAGGATATAATCGGCTCCCCTCATATCTTCTTCCAATGTAGCGTCACGAAATTCAATCCCAGTTTGCTCCAGAATTTGTCCGAACGCGAGTTCATGTTGTGCACCCCGGATACTCTCCTTTATGTAGCGTGAACCCACCTGAGACAACTCATCATCGTATATTGTATCATTCACAACGTTGTGTAATTCACGTTCTATCGTGCCCGTTCGAACATCAGGATATTTTTCAGCGAAATCACGGATTAAACCGTTGAACGCACTGGCGGTGATTTTGGCTTTCCTTTCTTCGTCGCGGGATAGTCCGCCCTTTTCCAGCTCTGCCAAGCGCATCGCATAGACCGGCACAGCAAACGCCAGTTCTTCCGTTTTCGCCGCGAGGTGACCGATTTCACCGTTTTCTCCCCGGGTTTTCAACGAATCATACGCGTAGTCCTGTAGAAATTCCCAATATTCCGGCCGATCATCGCCGAACGGGTCAATATCCGCTTCCATGCATGCCTGTTGGAATTGCGGTGTCTTAATTAACTCATATATACGCTCCCAGGCCTCGCCAAAACCCTGGCGTATTTCTTCGTTGGTAACAGTTTCAAAATTTTTGTTTTCAAGTTCTGACATTTACTAAACATTAGCATTTTATAGGTGAAAAGTCAAGCTCAGTTGTTTAAAACACTTGAAATTTACGCTATACATAAAAGTTTTGTATAATTAAGTATGAGTCTAAACAGGGAGGGGCGCCTATAGGACAACGGTGTGATGAGTATCATAATTTAACATAGGAGGACGAGTTAATGGCACAAGCAAAATATAATTGGGTAATGCCCGCCCAAAAGAACCGTTTCGGCGTGTTTTTCGTGGCAGTGGTATTCGCGTTCGTCGCTTCGGTTATGGCAATAGCGCCGGTCGGAGCCAACAACGGGAACGGAAACGGAAACGCATCCGAAAAAGGTAACAGCCTACACGCCGTCGCCGAACCTGTCGAGCTGGAAGAAGGCGACGTGGAAGTAAAGACTTCCGATCCGAACGCCAGCAACTTTGAAGAGGAATTCACCTATTACGTAGTGCGCCACGGAGTAGAATACGACCGCGCCGTCTACCGCGAGCCGGCCCGACTGGGCGGTGAAAACTTCGACTTAACCGGCAGCGATGTCGGCTCCTTCTGGTTCGGGGTCAGCGCACCTGAAGACGGAGTACAGCATAAGATAGACCACCAGGGACAAGTTTCACTTTACTTTATCGTCGAAAATGAAGGCGAAGATGAAGTTAAGTCTCTCAAGGTTCAGTTCAACGGCCAAGGCAAACTGCTTCACGCCAACAGCGTTGAACCAACCGAATAGTACAATATCAACATAAGACAACTAAGCGCGTCTACGCATTGAGAAATACCCCGGTAATTACGGGGTATTTTTTTATTGTTTAAATTACAAAATTTTTATACCACCGATGTTTCATTTACTCAATAACCAAATACTGCTCTTTGAGGTAGGCAATAAAATCGCTGCATTCCTCATTGCCGATGATAACCGGACTTGCCTCGGCGAAGTGTTGTTCACGGTAGGTTGCTTCTTTACTATCCAACGTGGAGCCGAGCGTAATAGCACGGATTTTGCTTTCCTCGCGTTTAGTGCCCGATGATGACATGCCAATATCGAAATCGAAGCAGTACTCTTGCACATCGAACAGTTGGAGTCGCGCTGCCGTTAATAGGTACGGTGGTTTTACGTTTTGCACCCCTTTGCCACCCTTTTGAAGTTTGGATTTGTACTGGAAATCAAGTGCCTGTGACGCCAAATAGCCAATTTGCAACCGGGCCGGCCCCTCCATTGCTTCGTAATGCGGCCACTCATGGATGTGCTCCATCTCAGATAGTGGCATCGGCTCGCCTACGATTACCGGATCTCCCTGCCTCGCACTCGCTACACTATGCGAGAGCTCGATAAATTGCCGGTATGTATGTCGTAGACGGGGTTCAGGACTATTCCAATTCCCCAATAAAAGATTGTAACCATGATGAGATGTGGGTAAGTCGATTCCATCCCTGTTAACATGCTCGGGGTCTGATACCTGTAAGGCGAATATATGCCGTCTGTGCGCATCCGGCGCCCATTCTAAAAAAGTATCGAAATAGTAAGCAGAAAACTCTTCTCTCTCCTGTGCAGGTCTTATTGATTCGCTCATAAATACTACTGTATGGAAGCAGTGCGTAAAATAAAAGTTGTTATGTTCACTACTCAACCGAGTAAGTGGTGTGCACAATGTTGATAAATTTGCATACATTCCCAACACTAAACCGGTAAATAAACCGGTAAATCATGATTTACCGGTTTATCCTACGTTTTGATCAAGAGTTCTCAAAAGAAAGCCGCTGATTAGAGCTAGTAGCGAAGTAGCATAGCCACATGGAGCCGTCTTCTTTCTTGCGTTGAACAGTTTTTATAATAGTAAAGCCACTATCTTCTAAGAGTTTTTTAAATTCTTCCTGAGTGTAAAACGCGAAATACCGGCTGATCCCGCCGTACTTTTGCTCTTCCACTATGCCTTCATCCATATCCGTCTTTTCCTTAATGGATATAAAACCTATGCCGCCTTCTTTGGTAATCCGTCGGGCTTCTTGCAGCACTCCGGGCAAATGCTGTTTGGGAACATGCAAGAAACTAGCCTCCGCCCAGAAGCCGTCAAAAGTATTGTCCGCGAAACCGGTATCAGCGAAGTCTTTTTGCTCGAATTTACCATTCGGTACTCGCTTTCGAGCTTGCTCGATCATGCCCTTTGAAGCATCTATTCCCGTGTAATCAAAACCGTTATCGATGAAAACAGCGGCATCACGGCCCGCGCCACAACCGAGATCGATTACCGCACTTCCGTTAATTGTTTCCTTGTAAAACGCGAACTCATCTATCCGGAAATGGGTGAAGTGTTTCCGGCTATATTCCGGAGCTATTCTGTCGTATGCTTCAATCGTCTTTCGGTAATTATCCATTGATGCGGAATTATGTACTATTTTTAATATTAGAGGCGAGCTTTCTTAACTCTTCTGGGTCAGCCAAGGGGCCGCCCCCTGACACAATATATCCTTCATACTGGTCGAACCAGAATTCCTTGCTCGTAAAAGCTTGTTTCCATTCTCCGCGCTTCAGATATTCCGTACCATGCAACGGAATAAGCTTGAGATGGGCATGATCTACGCCCATTCCCTCCATAATCAAACCGACACGGCCAACATCATCAAAATGGTTTTCCAGTATGACGGCAACTGTTTTGGCCGCAATAATAAACCTTTGCAGCGCTTCATCCGGCATTTTTAACACATCACTGGCAAAATGTTGTCTCGGGATAACACACGTAAATCCTTCTGTATTCGGGTCTATAGCTAACCACGCCATAAATTCTTCGTCTTCCCAGAATAAACCTGGTGCTTCTTTGTTGCCGGCGGCTATTTCGCAAAATACACATTTGTTGTCCTCGGTCGTTGATTCGTATTTGATCATGCTAGTTCTATCATACAAGGATCGGCACAATACAGGAATACAGCTGCTTTATAAGTTTTAAACTTCAAATTTAAAACTGCACAAGGCACTGGTTTAGAATGGCTTCTTTTTTTCTGTCCATATGCCACGTAAAACTCATTTTATTCGTCACGCGGCACTTCAAAATGGCCGTGCCACGATATGGCTTTAGCCATTTTTCGTGGTGGGTCCTAGTGGACTCGAACCACTGACCTCATCCACGTCAAGGATGCGCTCTAGCCAGCTGAGCTAAGGACCCGTAATCATGTCTTGTTAGTGTAGCAAGTTTGAATCAGTTGCAACAGGTCAGCTTTTAATTATTTTCCGAATTTTTATCACTAATTCCAGTTAATACGGTCTTACCAAGTACCCTGTCTATCTTATCAACGGTTTTATTGGCACTTTCGACTTTTTCAGTATCGTTTTCAGAACGTTCTTCTGGGATTTGTTGAACTTCCCGTGTTTCTTGATCTTCACGTTCCTGGCGTTCGCGGTGGGTTTCCTTATGTTTCGTTTTGTATATTTGTGTTTGCTTCATATCAGATGCCGTTTATTTTTATCGTTAATATTATGCATACATTACCACTTTCCTTTCATTTTTTCAATATAATTTTACCCACCGCTATTTAGCAAAACTGAACATGATAGATTTACCCACCATTATTGACATAACTATTGACATATTGTCTTATTTGCACTATACTCCTTGCTTGTGCATTAATTAAGTGAGGTGCACAAGAGATGAGTACGCAACGTAAATTGGCGTCTTATCCCCTGTTTTATGAGCACATTCCCATGGAAGTGCCCAAGCAAACACAGGAGATGAAACGGCGCCCGGGCCGCAAGCCCAGATATCCACGTTTGCCAAAGCAAAACGTACTGGAAAATCTGGAGCAATAACAGTTAAATACTGTTAAGAGCCCGAAAACCCCGCCATTCTTTTTGAGTGGCGGGGTTTTGTAATTAAATACCGTATTTTTTTTATTATTTTTACTTTATCAAGGTCTTTTGCAAAATAACGATTCTATAAAACGGCAGATTCTGAACCGAATACCTGCCCCTTATTACGTGTTGCAATTTTACGCCTCAGCCCTTAGCGCTTTACGCTTAATCCTTCTTAATTTTACAGGGGTAGCGTTAGATTTTTGCCAGTTTTCCACAGTTTTCCACTTGCATTTAGTTCTGCTGCATGACAATATGTAGTCATGGTACGAACAAACCAATCGTACCATGGTTAGTGTGATGTGAACTTGTTGTTTCACAAAAGGAAAGGATTTGAACGGTATGCAGTGCCCGTTTTGCCGGCACAGGAAAACGGAGATTTATAATTCCCGGCAAAGCAATGGACGGGCAAACGTGTGGCGCC
>CAZXAD010000045.1:0-5507 GCA_964638825.1 uncultured Candidatus Saccharibacteria bacterium
GAGTCTGGGCCGTGTCTCAGTCCCAGTGTGGCTGATCGTCCTCTCAGACCAGCTAATGATCATCGCCTTGGTGAGCTATTATCTCACCAACTAGCTAATCATCCGTAGGCTCTTCCCGAAGCGCCGGAGCTTTACCCCGCCTACCACAAAGTGGATGGCGGGGGCTATCAGGTATTAATCCCGGTTTCCCGGGGCTATCCCTGACTTCGGGGTAGATACCAACGTGTTACTCACCCGTTCGCCGGTGTCCTCCCCGCCGAAGCGGGGATTCTCCCTCGACTTGCATGTATTAGGCATGCCGCCAGCGCTCACCCTGAGCCAGGATCAAACTCTCCATAAAAGAAAGAGTCGAATGACTCGAAGTGCTCCGACGCTATACGGTCGGAGTAAACTGACATTGTTTACACGTACAATTGCCAAAAACGTTTGCTCTGTCTCCTCCGCCTATCACGAATGAAGAGCGGAATTACAGAGCGGAATTGACGGTTATACTGCACGGTCTAAATTATCAAAGTGCACACATACTGTACTGGGTGCAGAGTTCTGCCCCTGTGACTCACGTAATGTGCATTTCTTATAATAATCGATTATCTATGCGGGTGTCAATTCTCTGGAAACAAACGAATTTAAACCGTCACACAATACGAAACGAAACGATTGAGCCAGGATACTATATGATTATTTCCGTTTTCGGGCAGTTTTTGATTTTTGGGATTTTTTCTTCCGCTGTTGGCGGCGCCGTTGTTTTAATTCAGCCACCTGCTGTTGATAGGTAGCGCCAATACCGCGGTATAAATGGAAATACAGCTGTACATGAGCGAAAACTGTTGTAATTAATACTATTATTACCCATATTCTCCAGCTGGCGCTCCCGACCGATTGATATTGCAATAAGGCGAGAAATAATCCGAGCACGCCAGGAAGCATGAACCACCACCAGATCGCGCCCACCAACCGCCGGATAACGGTTACTTTTCGGTAACGGGTTAACACGAAACGGAGCGCGCTGCCCGCTACAACCAGCGCGGCAAAAACTCCAAGGTACACGAACCGTTCAGTACTGCCGGGTGAAGCGGCCAGCCACGCGATTTCAGATGACCAAACAGTATGCGTAAACAGCAACCCCACTAACCCGCCAAACCCTATACCGGCTAAAACTTCGCGCGGGGTATGGCCGAGTACTTCCCGGATAGGCCGGGGGTTGTCAAACGAAGCGGCCAAGGCGTTGATGGCTATCGACTGTTCACCGGCTGAACGGCGCACACCTAACGTGTCGTAGATAACGATGGCGGCGAATACCGCGGCTAACCCGAATACCGGACTATGTATCCCTTCCAGCATTAAGGCGGCGATGACTACTGCCGTTACGGTCGCCGCATGAGCGCTCGGCATACCTCCGGATTGATAAAACAACCGGAAACTAGGCGCCCCCTGGAATGCCTGAAGACTGAATTTAACCAATTGTGAACCCAGCCATGCCGCGAAAGCGATTCCCAGTAATTGCATTAGTATACCCTTTTAGTGCTCAGCATTATTCGCTTCCTTCTATCGCGCTGTCAGAAATCAATGCCGTAGACACGATGGAATCGTCTTTATTGAGCCGCATGATCCGCACGCCCTGAGTGGCCCGGCCGATAATCGGTATTTCACCGGTCTTAAGACGGATGACATGTCCGTGACGTGAAATTAACAACAACTCATCATCTTCCCGTTCTATCCGCATCACATCTACAATCGGCCCGGTCTTATTGTTTACCACGCTGGCTTTCACGCCTAACCCGCCACGTTTATGCATAGCGAACAGTTTGACTTTGGTTCGTTTCCCGTATCCGTTAGCGTTGATAACAGCGATGTGTGCTTTTTCATCCACGATATCGAACCCGACCACCGTGTCTCCTGACCGCAGACGGATACCACGGACGCCGCGGGCGGACCGCCCCATAGGCCGTACATCGGACTCTTCAAACCTGAGTGCCTGGCCTTGGGCCGTTGAAATCAGTATCTGGTCGGATCCGCCGGTCAGCCGTACCCATTGCAAATTATCGTCCTTATCAAGTTTGATAGCGATAATGCCGTTGGTTCGTATGTTAGCAAACTGGGATAATGATGTCTTTTTCACTACACCATCGCGGGTTGCCATCAACAAATAGGCGTTCTCCGCGGGTTCATCCTGCGCCAGACGGATCAAGGCACTGACGTTTTCTTCAGGATGGAGCTGCAAGATATTGGCAATGGCCTGCCCTTTGGCCGTCCGGGAAGATACGGGGATTTCGTAAGCCTTGATACGGAAAACCCTACCCATAGTAGTAAATAGCAGTATGTAATCATGGGTATTGGTGAATACCATGTGAGCGATCACATCCTCTTCCTTGGTACCCATGCCGACCACGCCCTTGCCGCCACGTCCCTGGCTGCGATAGGTGTCCACTGTAGTACGCTTAATGTAATTACCTTTGGTAAGCGTGATGACCACTTGCTCGTTCGGGATTAATTCCTCATCGGAGAACTGGCCGGCTTCGTGCTCGACGATGGTAGTCCGGCGTTCATCCCCGTATTTTTCTTTCATTTCCTGCAATTCCTCTTTGACTACACGCTGGATCTCCTCTTCGCTGGCTAGGATTTTTTCCAATTCTTTGATGCGCTTTTGTATTTCCGTATATTCGTCATCGATCTTCTTGCGCTCCAAACCGGCCAGGGTGCGTAGCTGCATAGCCAGAATGGCGTTGGCTTGCAACTCGGTAAGCCCGAATTTCTCCATCAAGTTGGTCCGGGCGTCGTCGGTGCTGTCGCTGCCGCGGATAGTACTGATGATCTCATCGATCTGGTCCAGCGCCGTCTTCAGCCCTTCCAGGATGTGCGCTCTATCCTTGGCCTTGCGCAACTCGAATTCGCTGCGGCGGCGGACCACCAACTGCCGGTGTTTAAGGTATTCATTCAGCATGGATTCCAGGTTCAGCACCTGGGGCTGGATACCATCAACCAGAGCCAACATATTCATATGGAACCGCGTTTGCATGGGCGTGTGTTTATACAGCTGATTGAGAATTTTCTTGGAATAGGCGCCCTTCTTAAGATCGATTACTACCCGTACGCTCCCGCGGGCGCTCTCATCCCGTATATCGGCAATTCCCTGGATCTTTTTATCCCGGACGAGCTCGGCGATTTTCTCGATCATGGTGGCTTTGTTCACCCCGAACGGAATCTCGGTGACGATAATTTGTTGCTGCTCCTTTTTGTCTTCGGTGATTTCCGCTGCCGCCCGCACGGTGATGCCGCCGCGGCCGCTACCGTAGGCGTGGCGGATCGACTCCTTGCCGTAAATAATGCCTCCGGTTGGAAGATCCGGCCCCTTGATGAAATTCAGAAGATCATCGCTGGTAACGTCGTCATTTTCGATCATATACACCAGCGCGTCGATTAATTCAGTTAAATTATGGGGTGGTATGTTGGTCGCCATACCAACCGCGATGCCCATTTGCCCGTTTAATAGCAGATTGGGCACTTTGGCCGGCAGCACACGCGGCTCTTGCTCGGAACCGTCAAAGTTAGGATAAAAATCTACCGTTTCCTTATCGATATCAGCCAGCATTTCCTCGGCCAGCGCCGTCATGCGGGCCTCGGTATAGCGCATGGCTGCCGGAGAATCGCCGTCCATGGAACCGAAGTTCCCTTGCCCGTCTACCAGCATGTAGCGCATGTTCCACTCTTGTGCCATGCGCGCCAGGGCTTCATAGGCGGCCGTGTCTCCATGGGGGTGGTATTTACCGATCACATCCCCGACCACACGGGCGCTTTTGCGGTATTTGGTGTTATGGCGGAGGCCGTTTTCGCCCATGGAAAAGAGAATTCGCCGGTGCACCGGTTTCAATCCGTCGCGCACATCCGGCAGTGCCCGGGCCACGATGACGCTCATGGAGTATTGGAGGTAGCTCTTCTCCATGACGTCTACCAGGTTTTGCGGCTTGACTACCCCGCGATTATTCTGGAGTGGATCCGGTGTCTGGTTTTCTTCTTGCTCAGCCATGATTTCGCTCCGTTTGCGCTACGCTTAATCCAGGAAAAAGGTATGAAGAAAAAGGTAAAAGGGTATTTCCCCGGCCTTTTGCATCCACTTTTTTCCTTTTTCCTTGTTCCATTTTCTTCATCTCCTCAAACATCCAGATTCTCCACTGATTGGGCGTGGGATTGTATAAAGTTTTTTCGCATCGGCACGTCGGTGCCCATGAGTTTGGTGAAAACCGCATCGGCCTTTTCAGCGTCTTCGATGTTCACCTGCAATAGTACGCGGTGCTCCGGATTCATAGTAGTTTCCCATAACTCTTCGGCATCCATTTCACCCAAACCTTTATAGCGTTGAATATTTTTAATACCCGCTAGTTTCAATCGGTTTTTTTCTTCATCGTCCACGATTGTTGTATCATCTACATCAGTATCGGTGGTGCCGGGATCCGTCTTGCCTTTCTTTTCGATCATCTGGCCGATGATAGCGTCCTTCTCCTCTTCTGTATAGGCGTATATCCGTTGCTTGCCAGCTTCCAATAAATACAGGGGTGGCTGGGCGATGTAAAGATATCCGTCCTCCACGACTTGGGGTAAATGTCGATAAAACAACGTTAACAGTAGTGTCTGAATGTGCGCCCCATCTACGTCGGCATCGGTCATGATAATAATCCGATGATAGCGGAGCTTATTAACATCGAATGACTCCGCCACTGAGGTACCGAGCGCCATGATCAGTTCCTTGATCTCCTTGTTCCCAAGCATCTTATCCAAACGCACCCGCTCCACGTTCAATACTTTGCCGCGCAGTGACAGAATGGCCTGGAAACCGGGGTCTCGTCCTTTTTTGGCTGAACCGCCGGCAGAATCGCCCTCTACAATATAAAGTTCCGACTGGGACGGATCCTTGGTTGAACAATCAGCCAGTTTACCCGGCAGCGAGGTACCTTCCAGCGCTCCTTTACGGAGTACGGTATCTCGGGCTGCTCTGGCTGCTACACGCGCCTTGGCCGCCAGCACGGTTTTGTTGATAATCTTCCGGGCTTCACCCGGGTTTTCGTCCAGGTAATACATGAACCACTCGTTCATGACTTGTTCCACGTAACTGCGGACTTCCGGATTACCCAGTTTGGCCTTGGTCTGCCCTTCGAACTGTGGATCGGGCAATTTGACTGAAATTACGGCGGTAATGCCTTCCCGGACGTCCTCGCCGGTCAGGTTCTCGTCCTTTTCTTTGATTAATCCCTGTTTGCGGGCATAGTCGTTAATAACGCGGGTCAATGCCGCCCGGAACCCGGTCATGGCCGTACCGCCCTCTGGGGTATGGATGTTGTTAGCGAAGGCCTTCACATTATCGGTGAAGGTGTCCGCGTATTGGATGGCGATTTCGATTTTTGCTTCTTCTATATCTCTGCTCACATAAAACGGAATATCATGGATTAAGTCCTTGCCGCGGTTGAGGTGGCGTACGTAAGATTCGATGCCGCCCTCGAAATAAAATCCGTATC
>CAZXAD010000046.1:0-3873 GCA_964638825.1 uncultured Candidatus Saccharibacteria bacterium
ACAAAGGTGTCGGGTCATACCATGTATATCGGGCGGTCATAGAAGGAATTCACGAGGTTGATAACTTTTTACCCTGGATGGAGCAAACGTATGGGTACCGTCCTTCAATCTCGTAACCAAATATAAATTATAGTAATTGCTGCTCATGGTGGATTACCTCATGCTCTCAAAGGTTTTCTTGGCAAAGCAATGGTTCTAATCAAGCCCCTTAACGTAAACATGGTTATTTCGCTGCAGCTCATCCATGAACTGATAGATTGTCTTCAGTTCAGCCTTGAGTTGGTTCCACTTCGATTGAGTGAATCCACCATCGTGTTTATGTTTACATTAAATTCTCATACTTTAACTTTGACACCATTTCCTCTGCTATAATTGAGGGTTCATTCATTGAAATTACCTTTACGTGGCCATATTCTTTATATTTGTTATGTCTATCAATATACCTCTTTTTCTCTTGTTCAAATCTATCTTCTAAATCCGTCCATCTATTAACCTGTCTTTTTGCAATCTCATCGGCACTATCTTCGGGCAGGAAACTAGGTAGTAATAATATTGAAGTTACGTTGTTATTGACAATTCTTGAATGTTTAACAACTAGATGTGGCGATGCTTCATGCACCAAATACCCGGAAGGAGTAGCGAAAACTGTATTGTTTGGATATCTATTCAGGAGTTCATCTACTAAATTGGAATTTGCTTCACAGTAACCTTCATATCCAAACTGTCTGATATATTCAGGTATTAACCTGATTTCCTTGCAAAATACTTTGTCGATATCTATGAACACACAACCCAGTTTATCGGCGAGAATCTCTCCTGTCGTTGATTTGCCTACACTTGCAGGACCTATGATAAATATGTTTCTCATTACTAATAGTGTAGTATAACTTGATTCTAACAAACACTTAGGTTAAGCAGTGTATTTTTGTATATTCCAGCAAAGCTAATGCGTAACATACAATTCGAATCGAGATTAAATTGGAGGTTGATTACTATAACTAAAAGTTAAGGAATGACTGTTCCGATACAATTCTTCCATAAACCGCTGGACTGCTTTCAGTTCAACCTTGAATTGGTTCCACCTCGATTGAGTGAGCCCCACCATTCTACTTCGCTAAAGCTTCGTAGAATTTAGTGAAATAGAATGCCCTCCATAGCTTTATGCGAAGGAGGGCTCTTCAAGGCTAATAACCTGGTGCTGTTGTAAAGTACAGGGTTACAGATGCCTCGCTTATTGGTTTATAATTGCCTCAATGACACTACGGCGGATATCTATAATCGGGGTTTCTGGCTCTGGCAAAAGCACACTGGCTAATATTCTTTCTTCATCGCTAAACCTACCGCACATCGAACTCGATACTTTTCTGTATCACGAGAATGGAACCAAAAAAGATCCGGAGCTATTCCGCAAAGAAATCAAGCAGGCAACTAAGCAAGATAGCTGGATAACCGAAGGTGTATCATACAAAATGGCAGATATCGTATGGTCAAGGGCAGACATTGTGATATGGATGGATCCACCTCTATATATGCTTTATTACCGAGTGCTGAAACGTACCTTGAAACGCCTATTGAAAAATGAACCCCTACCATCAGGGCACCCCTCCAGCTTGAAACGAGAGTTGGGCAAACAGGGAGTACTCAGAAACTTACGAAAAATATACAAGAACATCCACAAGAAATATCCGAAACAGTTCGAAGAAATCGGTACTGATAATCTAAATATGGTGCATATAAAAACAAAGCGTGAGCTGGAGACCTTCTTGTCACATAAAATACGTATTAATAATCAACAAGATTAAGCAGACATTGATAACGGGTTGTTTATATCCAGTATCAGCTAATGCATCAATTGTGGTCCAGTCTTGAATTGATTCCTCTTCAATTGAGAGAACCCCACCATTATTCTTGTACTTATTTCTTCAAAAGTGATGCTAGAATATACTTATGCAACTCATAATTATTCGAGGACCTGCAGGTTCCGGTAAAAGCAGTGTCGCAAAAGAGCTACACGAAACTGCCACCCAGAAAACGGCACTTTTGCCTCTTGATGTCTTCAAGGTTAATATCGCCAAAGAGCAAGAAGGTGCGCTGCAGATTACTGCCGAGATCATTGAACACGCAGCCAAAAAGTTTCTTGCTGCGGACTATACTGTCATCCTCGAAGGTATGTTCAATATGGAACGAGAATACTATAAGAACTTATTCAAAGAGTTATTCAATTACAACCAAGGAATCAACCGCCTGTATTTCCTCGAAATATCCCTGGAAGAATCGATTAAAAGAAACCAGGCACGGTCCAAAAATAGAATTATAGATAAAGACGCTATGAGGCAATGGTACCCCTGGGCACAAAAAACCGGCTATAGCGAAGAAGAAACGATAGATGTTGAAGCAGCTTCGCTGCAGGAGGTAATCAATCGTATTGCCGAAGAATGCCATTTAACCTTGGATAAGGACAATTACAAAAAGAATATTAGATCCTCTTTTTGATATTAGGTTTTTCTTTGTTGGCCGTTACATAAACTAACATCAACTGATAGATTGTCTTCAGTTCAAACTTTAACCGATTCTATATCAATTGGTCGCAGACTGCCATTAAACTTCGCAGTTATTCTTGCACTGAATCGCCAGACACGGTTTTATTGCTGAGGTAAGGTTCGATTAGCGCTATATCTTCGAGGTCTTTAGGACGTCTGGTCGCAGCCTTCCATGCGTACATTTCCTCAAGAGACATAAACGGCATGCCGTTTATAATGTCAGGATCGTCAATGTACTGCTTGACCTTAGGACGCCATTTGGGTGTACCGCAGGTTATAAAAGCTTGGACTGTAATTCCGTCATGGACTTTTTGTAAATAATAAGAGTTTGTCGAGTTAGTTACATACTCTTGCCATCCGTTTTGCCGCAGTTTTTCATAAAGTTCCGGCGTTACGAATATGTCCACGTCTTCAGTCGGGCGTATGCCATGAACGGCTAAGCAAGCCCCGCCGAACACACACCATTCGCCGATGGGTAAATCAATATCTTTAAGTAACTCCATGAGCTGCGTACGGTCCATGGCTTTATTTTAACACCACTTCCGTAGCCTCTTTATTTACACATAACTAGCATCAGTTTGTGTGTATATTCCAGCTCAGTCTTTAGCTGGTTCCGTTTCGATTGAGTGCCACCACACCAATTATTTGTGAAATTACAATTTAAACGTATTATTTAAGTAAAATTAGCATATTTAGATAATATCTGATATAGTTGTATCTAATTGTTTGAATGGATATGAGATGCATAGGTTAAGTTCTCTAATGTTCATTGGAACAGTAGGAGAATTTAAGTAAAGGAAACAATATGCGTAATAACTCATATCGAGGCCGTTCTTACGGCCCCAATAACCGTGCGCGTTCATACGGCGGACACCGGAACCAAAACCGCCGCAGAAATACCAAACAGCAAATAGATATCAGCCGGTTTATCAAAAAAGCCGCGCCTGTATCTGAGCAGGAATATACCGCTAATAATAAATTTAGTGATTTCGATCTACATCCTTCGCTGCATGAGTCCATTGCCAGCCGCAATTTCAGTGCACCGACTCCTATTCAGGACCAGGCCATCCAGCACGCGCTGGACGGTCGCGATGTCGTGGGCGTCGCCAATACCGGCACCGGCAAGACAGCTGCGTTCTTAATCCCTCTGATCAACAAGCTGCTGAACAGCCCGGACCAGCAAGTGCTCATCACCGCTCCTACCCGTGAACTGGCGCTGCAAATCCAAAACGAGTTCCGCCAATTCGCGAAGGGCATGAAACTTTACAGCACGCTCTGCATAGGCGGAACACCGATACACCGGCAAATCAACGACCTCGGCCGCAATCCGCAC
>CAZXAD010000046.1:3973-5461 GCA_964638825.1 uncultured Candidatus Saccharibacteria bacterium
ACCGTGAAGACGGGTGAAACGGCCAATAATGTCGAGCAAGACATAGTAAGAGTCACTAACGGGAATAAAGACGAGAAACTGCACGCGTTACTCAAAGAAGAAGCATTCGAGAAAATTCTGATATTCGGTGAAACAAAGCGCGGAGTGGAGCGGCTCTCCAAAAGCTTGAACGAAAACGGTATCCGGTCCGTATCCATCCATGGCAATAAAACGCAATCCCAACGGCAAAAGGCTTTGAGCCAGTTCCGTGAAAGCAACGCATGGGTAATGGTGGCAACCGATGTCGCTGCCCGCGGGTTGGATATCAAAGACATCACCCACGTGATCAATTACGATCAGCCGCAGAGTTATGATGACTACATTCACCGCATCGGCCGGGCCGGACGGGCTGATAGTCCCGGAATCGCCCTGACATTCGTCAGCTAAACCGGCAAACTACGCCTCGTCAAAACACTCCGAAAAGAAGGCATCTCCTTACTGCTAAAATTCTGTTATTGTATACTTATAAATTTCTGTAAACGTAGGTTACTTATTCAGTGAACGACCAAACACAAAAACCAGTACGAATCATGCTCGCAGTTATTGGCGTGATTTTACTCGTCGGTATTATCGCGGGTCTTTTGTGGCTCGCTACTTCGAGCGGGCAATCAGTCGGCGTGCTTTTGACCTTCGCAGCGGGTCTTTCGATGATATTTCTCCCCTGTACGCTCCCGCTCGTTTTCGTAATCGTGCCGCTTACGATTGGCAAATCACCGGCCAAAGGCTTCGCGATGGCGCTTTTATTCGGACTTGGCATTTCGCTCACGCTCGCGGTTTACGGCATCGTGGTTTCACAAATAGGAGAATACTTCGGTCTCGATAACTTTACCCGGTATATATTCCTCTTCGCGGGGGTTGTCGCTATTCTCTTCGGTTGGTCAGAACTCGGTTTCTTGCGGTTTTCTCCTCCCGAATTGAGTGGTGCTTCCCCCGGATGGCTGCAAAAACGGGGCGATTACGTAAAAGCACTTGGCATGGGAATATTGCTCGGCAATGCCGGTGTGGGATGCCCGAATCCGGCTTTTTACGTTATCCTCACCTACATTGCCGGGCTCGGCTCGCTTAGCGTCGGGGCGGGATTAGGGTTTGTCCACGGTCTTGGCCGCGCTGTGCCACTTCTTGCGATCGTGATTTTGGCTATTCTCGGTATCAATACGACGAAGTGGGTTGCCGCGCGTAAAGAAAATATCGATAAAGTTATGGGGTGGGCGCTGATAGTAGTCGGCGCGTTTATTCTTACCTACGGACTCTGGGGTATGCATTGGTGGGAAGACTCCATTTTTCATGCGGGCTGGAACCAACTCATGATGAACATTGCACCAGCGCTCGCAGAAGCACCTGATCACCCGGTAGCAGAGGGTGTAGGTACGGCGTGGCGAAGGTGTTGTCCACCGCGCTGAGGGCGTCGTACTCGTCGGCGATGTCGGCGGTGGCGGCGATGTCCACGAC
>CAZXAD010000047.1:0-5444 GCA_964638825.1 uncultured Candidatus Saccharibacteria bacterium
AAAACGGAGATTTATAATTCCCGGCAAAGCAATGGACGGGCAAACGTGTGGCGCCGCAGACGGTGTCTGGGGTGTCACACGCCGTTCACAACCCATGAAAGAGCCGACCTCGGGTTTCTGACCATATCGAAGCAAAACGGCGCGCATGAGCCGTATACGCGCGTCAAATTATTATTGAGTTTATACCAGGCATCCGGACACGAAGAGCAATACGCCGAAACGATCGAATCATTAGCGAATACCATTGAAAGCCAGTTGCTGGATCTGCAAAAAACGACAGTAACTACCAGTGATATCACCACTGTGGTGCTCACTGTCTTGAAACGGTATGACCCCGCGATGTTTATGCGCTATCTTTCCTACCGCGGCGATTTCACCAGCATGAAGCAGCTGAAACAGGAACTGCAGGAACTCTGAGCTAGGTGATAGGTAGCAGGTTATAGGTGTTAGTCCGCCGGCTGGCGAATTAGGTAATAGTTTATAGTAAACCGACTACTCGTTTTCTTCCTCTTCTTCGCTGCCTTCGGTTTCTTCTTCGCCTTCTTCTTCAGCACCATGTTCGGATTCAACCTGTTCTTCGGCGTCTTCTTCGATTTCTTCAAATACCAGTTCTTCCTCGCTGCGCGGCGGATCAACTTTCACTACCAATTCGTCTTCTTCCGCTAGGAGTTCTACTCCTTCTGGAGCGTCCAAATCACTTACGTGCACTGTGTCGTTAATTTCCGTCAGCGTTTCCAGATTTACCGTAAAGCTTTCCGGCAGTTTATCCGGCAAGGCCCGGACTTCCACCGTTTCCATATTTTTCACTAATACACCGTCTTGTTCATATGTCGCCGGAGCGTCGTTTTCAAAGTGGATCGGAACTTCTGCTTCGATTTCCTCATCCATCCGAACTTTATACAGGTCGAAATGACGCAAATCTCCGCTCAAGGGTTCGTGTTGGACATCCACGAATAAGGTGTTGACCGGTTTTTTGTCATCGATCGTCAACCCGACCAGCCGGTTAGCACCGGCGGTCATAAAAGCTTCTTCCGCGTCTTTGGCCGGTACAGCAATAGGTTGAGCTTCACTCCCTTGGCCGTACACGATACCGGGCACCATGCCGGATTGACGGAGCGACTGGACTGCTTTTTTGCCTGGTTGGCGGGTTTTCGCCTGTAGTGTTACGTCTTGCACTCGGGACACACTCCTTTTAACATTCGGCATATTATTATACATATTCACATATAACAGGGCAACACCGGAGTAGGGTTGAGGGTTACCCTTTGCTCTACCCTTGCACTCGGCGTTGTCGTATACGCACCATGCTGACGGTCGCCACCATAGCCAGCACTAACACGAGCAATCCGGCATATCCATTACCGAAAATAACGGCCAATCCGATCGCTATCGCTACGATATATAGATAGCTCACTACTTGTAGCTGGCTCAAACCTGAGTCCAGCAGTTGATGATGGATGTGTCCCCTGTCCGGCGAAAAAATCGATTGGCGGCGCAGGAGCCGCCGCGTAATCGCCCACCCGGCATCTATAATCGCTACACCCAATACGAGAACTCCCACTCCGATCTTGGAAACCCCGTAAATCGCGATCACTGCCAGTATTAACCCGATGGTGTAGGCGCCGCTGTCTCCCATGATTATGGAGGACGGATGCCAATTAAATACCAAAAACCCTAGGCATGCCCCGGCTAAGATCATCGCCATCAACGCTACGGAAATACTGCTCACGGTCGGCGCTAATTCAAAGCCCGCTACCACGGCTAATACGAGCGCCGTTATTCCGACTACTCCGGCAGCCAATCCGTCCATACCATCCAGAAAATTGACGGTATTAATCATCCCGACGATCCATACGATACTCACCACGTTGGCAAGCGGAATCAAGTTGAACTGAAAACCGAATACTTCCATGGGGATACGGAGACCGTCCAGCGCGATCAACCCTTCTCCTATCGGATTAGTCAGTGCCACGATACCGATACCGCCCGCTAATACGACACCGGCAGCGATAACTTGCCCTCCTAATTTGGTGAACGGATTCAACCCGCGGAGGTCGTCAATCAAACCGATGATAAACATTAACGCCGCGCCGCCTAAAAGCGCTATAAACGCCCGATTCAAAGGAAAGAAAATCAAAAACGGCAAAAGAAATCCAGCCACGATCGCGATACCGCCCAAGCGCGGAAGAGGCTTATCATGAATTTTGCGCGCACTCGGCATATCCACCGCCCCTATACGTTTGGCTAGTTGCCGCACCAGCGGAACAGCCACCACGGTCACGGCAAAGGCGAGTATGAACGCAAGGATGTAATTAATCATTAATACTGCTTTCGTATTGCATCACTATTTAAAGTGTAATCGGTATGTACGTTTTTTGCCATCCGTTCGAACCCTGAATTGTAACCGCAATGGTAGACACCTACTACCCGATTTGCGCCAATAACGTATACGTAATCACGAAGGTAAAAACATTCAAAATAAATGCGCCTGCCACTAAAAAGAAGCTGGCGATCCGGCTTTTCTCAAAACTGAGCGTAGCCAGCGTAATATTGCCTGCCGTGACAATGAAGCTGAAAATACCGTAGCCATAAATCAGTTTCCAGTCTCCCAGGCGGAACTCCGCGCCGCTAGTATATTCCACCGGTACGACGAACCCCGTCGGACGCAATTGGAATCCGAGCAAAAGCCATTCCAGAATGAACACCGCTATCGCGCCCCACACGAACCATCTGAGAAAACGGTCACGGAATATCCGCTGCCGCTTTATCACTGCCCACGGCTGTTCTATGAATATCGCGCGTAAGTTTGTTTTCATGTGATTCATTATACAGGTTCATAATGGGTACTCCGAACCCGCCATAATGCGATATTTACAATGTAATTTTTTGTTAACGCTCTCTTCTCTCTCCTGTCAATGACTGTTGGACGATTCCATGTTCCACTCCTTTATCGTATGCTTGTCTTGCTATCTCGTGCACCAAAGGAAGGACGCGTTCATCAAATACACCTAATTCACTGCTGCGCTCAATAAAGTACCGCACTGGCTCTTCTAATCCCTGTTGTTCATGGTCTTCAAGATCAGGGAAACTCTCACCATCGCTTTCGATTCCGGCTTGATAGTCACCCTCAGCCTCATACCGGCTCATAACTCAATTTTAACACGCAATGGGGGGATTGGATGTTATAAATTGCTTATTCAGGAGTGAATTACAATTATTTCGAAAGCGGCAAATAGTCTTCGGCAAGGTCACCAGGCATGTCTTCACCTATGTATTCAAATCGCGGCACGGTTTTCCCGTTCATTTCCACGTTCTCAAAAAACATACCGTACGGCCTGACAGTAATCCTTGACCCCTCTTTCACGCCCAGCGGTACATACGTCACCAGCTTTTCCTCGGTTTCGGAATGCCGCGCCACACCGAGCACCAACACTATGAGTCCTGAGTAATGGCGATACACTCCCGTTTGCATGGGTATATGGTAACAAATGTATACAGAAGTAGGATAGTAAATGCGTCAAAAAATTAAGCACTATTGCCGGTAGGTGATGGCTGATGCAGTAATCTCATCCGAACGGTTTCGTGCTTGCTTCTCGTGAGGAGCGAGTCTATACCCTGCCTGGTGGCCAACAATTGCTCCAAGCAACGAAAAGGCTGTTTTTGAGCTTCTGCTTTTCCCTAGCTGATTACCGGCAATTGCTCCGGCGCCCGCCAACCCCCACACGGCGGCATGGCCTATTTTCACTTGCAAGTCGTTTCTATCTATCTGGCTTACATGTTCTAATTCGTGGACAAGGGTACGATTCATATCCTCGGCGCTTCGTTCTCTGCCCTTCACTCTTTGATTGATACGAACTATAGGTCCTTCTGCATCCTCTAACTCCTCATGGCCTCTATACCGTAATCTTCCTAGTCCTTTCGGCCAAGTGCTCCCGTTCGTAGAATAGCTCCTCGGGGTAATAAACAAATTGGTTCGACTAATGAGTTCCGCGCTCACACCAAGCTTTTGCATGGTCTCTGCTACAGATTCAGCATTAACTTCCAGACGATCGCTGGCCTCCCCTTCGTACAGAACTTTGGGTAATGGTTGTTGGTCTGATTCGTGAGTGGTCATCACTTTTCCGTTAAAATAGTCTGGCTGAAAGGTTTTTACTCTTGATTACCGGTTTCGGGATTTATTGCAGTACGTAGTTTTGCTATAAGATTATCCAATAGTTTCCTGTTGCTCTCTAATGCAAACCATTCATCAGGTTCTTCATCCATTTTCTTTGAAGTTTTTTCTATGCCGGCCAGCATAGCTTGAGCTGCTTCGACGCCAAATTGGTGTGTGTGTTCTGTCTGCGTTAAGGCAACAATGTCGCCGACTTCTGCTGCAAGATGGTCATGCATGCCATCAAAATAGGGTAGTTTATCCGTTGCTAAACTTTCCATAGAACCAGTAGCAAGGCGTTCTGGCAACACGCCGCGGCCCCAGTAAGTTACATATTCTTCTAGTGTTTTGTAAGTTGAAAGGTATGTAGTTGCTGTATGATGCCGCTTCCACTGGTCATCAATATAACCAGTTTTACCCTCAGCAATATACTGTTGATAGAGATCAGGATTGTCTAAACCCATCCTTTTATAAGTATCATCGATTTCCAAAAACGTTCTTAAAGTATCTTCTCCGTGCTGTTGAGCGGCTTGTTGTTGTTCTTCGGGCATATCTTCGGGTAATTTGCCATAACAGGCAGCAACTGTCTTTTGCAGGGTAGTGACTACATCTGTTGTCAGGGCCAGGTTGCTGGCGTCTTGTTGGAACTCTTCTGGATCTTGTTGTTCTAAAAAGTCAATAAATAACTGGGTATTTTCTACTATCGGCAGCAATTCTGTTGAACTGGCACGCTCACCGGTAGTGCTAGTTATTTGACTCCCGAGCGGTGCAAGTTTAATACCGATACGCATGAAAGTATCCTCATGTAAGATACCCTGTAACTCGCCTTGCATATCGCTTTCCGTAGTAGCATCGTTCACCTTTTCATTTACTGCCGTATGAATATCTTGAGCAGAGGAAGTCTCAGGATTGGCATCTTGAGCCTCCATCATTGCTTTGAGTAAATTACCAAAAAAAGCCCCGTAACCAGTGTGTTGTTCGTTGTGATCTAGCACCTCACTGTAAGCAGTAGTTACTGTTTCAAGCGACGGTGTATTGTCCTGTGGTATTTCGGGGTTTGTCATAATGAATTTCCCTTACTGAGTTTATAAAATTATTGTTACTTTTTTATTTTAGTTTGAACTTTATTATTAAATAGTAGTATAAATTTTATGTATTGTCAAATTAGTGGCGGGCCCAACCCCAACCAGTCGCTTTGCTCCGGGTTCGGGGCGCTGCCGGATAATGCAAGCGATGTGCACTACTACTTGGTGCCTGAACCGGCCCTTCGGGCCATCCGGTTCAAATCATGAGC
>CAZXAD010000048.1:0-5252 GCA_964638825.1 uncultured Candidatus Saccharibacteria bacterium
AACTGCCGGATGAAATCGAGCATGTGTTTTTGTTTTTTGGTTAATGTCTGTTTCATTCGTAATAATCTCCTTTTATTACCAAACCTATACTTTCAGAATAACGAACAAATCCCGAAAACGCAAGTCATGTAGTGAACTGCTAGTTCTACTACTGTGATGCAAATCTCGTAGTAGGCTGCGCCTTACTACTGTAATGTAGAGCGTTGCTTAGCTAAGTAACCGCTGTTGTGTTACTTGTTGGTGAACCCGGCTACACCGCCATAAATCGTTTCATTGCCTCTGGTTTCACCAACCGCGCGGTAAAAGTACATGCTATTCGACTCCAGCTTTGACGCAGGAATCACTATGGTGAATCCTCCATAGCTATTCATCGTATTATAGGCAAGATGGGTGGAATCTTTCTCGCTCGTGTTGCTGAGCTTGGTTTTATCCTGACCGTATTCGACCCAAATGGATTTAAGTGGCTCTTCTCGCATAGAGTTGTTAACCAAAACCGTTATATGCGCGTTGCCGTTATCCTTAAACAAAACTTGCCCCGTAGCAAAACTCGGGTGCGACTTTTTAGTAGCCGGCTCTGCTTCCTGTGCTTCTTCGAGTTCGGCAGACTCTTCACTAGCTTCATCTGTCTTTTCAATTTGCTGGGAGGTGACATTCTCCGAACCATCTTGCTGCGTTTGCCACCCCATCCACCCAGCAAAGCCGAGCGCAGCGATAACAATAATCACCAACACAATTTCTATAGCACTAAAGCCCCTTTGATTTATAAACATATAATCCTTTCTATTCCTTTTTTGAGCCAAACATTACAAAACTTCTACTGTCTTCATAGCTTTTTTAAACTCTTCTACTTGGGAAGTAGTGTCTTGTCCTTCTTGCTCTTCTGGTACTTCATAGGCAAAGGCGAGACCGTGATAGGGGCCTGAGGAAATATTGAAACTCAGCGTATATACTTCGGCTGCCTCTCTCATAGCAGATGGATCAAGGTTTTCCTGATACAACCCTGTAGTATTCTGCGCTTTAAATTCACGGACATCAGTGGTTTCGCTCCGGTATCTATCGTCCGAGTAATTCCTGATGAAATAGTACGTTGAATTTTCCTTTTCCCAGCCTTTATTCTTTCCAGTAAAAACGCCGCCGCCTCGTTGTGCTCTAAAATCCAATGACGCTCCGCTGAATGAAACGGTTGAATTATTCGAAAACGAAGCGAAATACCTTTTTCCGGAACTCCCTGTGTCTTCTTTTACTTGTATTTCTCCCCACTCTTGCGGATAGGCAAATGAGAAACCGAGTTCTTTATCGCGATATTCGGTCCACCCTTCCGGAGTATTAGATTTTTCTTTCTCCGTTTCTGTTTTCTGTTTTTGCTCTTGATTGGTGTCGGCTACCTCTGTAGTTCCATAATTATTTTGGTACAGCACCCAGCCGGCCAAACCAAGAACCGCCACGGTAATAGCGACGAGTATTATTTCTATTGCAGTAAACCCTCTTTGGTATGTAAACATGTTTTATCCTTACGGTTATTTTCTATAAGTATAACATTGGTTTTTACAGAGAATGAATATATTGCCTTAGTGGAGCAGAATACCGTGGCCTACCCCCAGATATTCCAAACCAGCCGTACGTACTGCTTGCTGTCAATGCCAGGCCTTGACAGCAGAAACAGTGGACGTGGTTTTGTGGCTGCTATATGCTGATAAATGATGAAGTTACTCGTCACCGGTGGAGCCGGCTTTATTGGTGCCAACTTTGTGCATTACGTGTTGGGCGAACGGCCGGATTACTCCGTCACGGTGCTCGATAAGCTTACCTATGCCGGCAACCGGGAAAATTTGGAAGGATTACCGGAAGACAGATTCCGGTTCGTCGAAGGCGATATTTGCGACGGGGAACTCGTGAATGAATTAGCGGCAGACTCCAAGGCTATCGTGCATTTCGCCGCAGAATCCCATGTGGACAATTCCCTTTCCGGCCCGGAAGCCTTCGTTGAGACCAACCTCACCGGCACGTTCCGCCTGCTTGAAGCTGCCAGGCAGCACAATATCCGCTTCCACCACATTTCTACCGATGAAGTGTACGGGGATTTACCCTTGGAAGGCACGGAAAAATTCAGCGAAGCTACTCCTTACCATCCGTCCAGCCCCTATTCGGCGACCAAAGCCGGTTCGGATCATCTCGTGAACGCCTGGCACCGTTCATTCGACGTACCCGTTACGATTTCCAATTGCTCCAATAATTACGGCCCGTTCCAGCACGTGGAAAAGTTCATCCCACGGGCGATTACCAATGTTTTAAACGAAGACAAACCCAAACTCTACGGCAAAGGCGAAAACGTCCGCGACTGGATCCACGCCGAAGACCATTCCCGTGCCGTACTCCGTATATTGGAAGCCGGGAATATCGGTGAAACGTACCTCATCGGCGCCAATGGAGAAAAGTCGAACAAGGAAGTACTGGAAACTATCCTGGAAGTAATGGGCAAACCGCGCGACTGGTATGAACACGTGGCCGACCGGCCGGGCCATGATCTCCGATACGCGATCGACGCGACTAAGCTCAAAGATGAGCTTGGATGGCAGCCGCGGCATGATTTTATTTCCGGATTGCAAGCCACGGTCGAATGGTACGAACAAAACCGCGACTGGTGGGAACCGCACAAATCCCCCACGGAAGCCAAATACAAAAAATCGGGGCACTAAGGTTATGCTTGCGTTTATTATGCACGAAGACAACAATAATAAGTACGTTTATAACGAAAGGTTTGTACCATGGGAGAATCATTGCGGGGTGGCGAAATGGACATAGATTACAAAAAGGAACTCGAAGTCCGCGAAACCGATATCGACGGTTTGCTCGATATAGACCTGACGGTACACGGGGATAATCGAGGCTGGTTTAAGGAAAACTACCAACGCGCCAAACTGGAAAGTCTAGGGTTACCTGCTGACTTTGAACCAGTTCAGAATAATATTTCGTTTAATGCCGAACAGGGTACTACACGGGGCATTCACGCTGAGCCATGGGATAAATATATCTCCGTAGCCCACGGCGAAGTGTTCGCCGCTATCGTGGACTTACGAGACGGAGACGGCTTCGGCACCGTGGAAACCTTCCGACTGGATCCAAGCAAAGCCATCTATGTTCCCCGGGGCTGCGGCAACTCTTTCCAAACTCTAACGGAAAACGTTGTTTATACATACTTGGTCAATGAGCACTGGAGTCCGGAAGCCGAGTACACCATGCTCAACCTAGCTGACCCGAGCGTAAATATCGAGTGGCCGATTCCTCTTGATGAGGCAGTAGTATCGGATAAAGATACGAAGCATCCATGGCTTACGAATGTCGTCCCAATGGAGGTGAACAATGAGTGAGTTAATAACCGGTGCCAACGGACAACTCGGTAGAGCTCTACAGGAACAATTCCCCGATGCTTACCCTGTAACCCGAGATGAGCTCGATATCAGCGATCCGGAATCCGTCCGACAATTCGACTGGTCGGAAGTCAAAACCATTATCAACGCGGCCGCCTATACGAAAGTCGATGAAGCCGAGACACCGGACGGCCTTATCGCTGCATACCAGGCCAATTCACAGGGAGTAGCCAATCTGGCCGCTATATCGCGGGAAAATGAATTGAGTTTAGTGCACATATCCACTGACTATGTATTCGACGGTTCCAAACGAGGCGCATACGCGGAGACGGATACTCTCAATCCTTTGAGTATCTACGGACGCAGTAAAGCGGCCGGTGAGCACGCTGCCACCAGTGTTAACAACCACTATCTCGTCAGGACTTCCTGGGTAATCGGCGAAGGCGGCAACTTCGCCCGGACCATGCTGAAACTGGCTGAAGAAGGCAAAAACCCGAGCGTAGTTAACGATCAAATCGGACGGCCGGCGTTTACACCTGATATAGCACGAGCGGTCGACCATTTGCTTAAATCTGCACCGGAGTCAGGCATTTATCATTTCTCCAACAGTGGTGAGCCTGTGTCATGGGCTGATTTCGCGCGAGAAATATTTGAGGCTGGCGGATTTGATAGCGGCCGAATTAGTGACACCACCACGGCTGAATATTTCGCCGGAAGAGATAATGTAGCTCCCCGCCCGGCCAATAGCGTGTTCGACCTAAGCAAAATTGAAGCGACCGGCTTCGAAAACCGCGACTGGCGCGAGGCATTATCCGAATATATCCAACAGATAAAATCCTAGCCATCATCTTTTACGCTTACTTTTGCTTGCTCATCTCACGCTCTTCTATGTTAATCCCCGAACCCAAACCCAATTTCCAGATCATGATTTTATTCGTGCTTTTTGACACGCCAACGATACGTATATACAATAGTAATTACTATGAGTAAGTACAAGGCCACCGTTATCAAGACAGGGAACTCCTATGCCTTACGGGTACCGAAAGCGTACATAGAAAATGCCCGGCTCCGGCTCGGCCAAAAGGTGCAGGTGGAACCACCCGTGCCCGACCCGAAAAAAAACGAGCCCGAGGCTATCAAACAAGCTATTAAAAAACTGCGGCAAACGAACGCCTACAAAGAAGTACCCGATCCGGTTGCTTGGCAGCGAAAAATTCGACAAGACCGCCCGCTGCCGGGACGTCACCATTAAACCATGGTCTGTTTTGATACCAACATAATTATTTATCTGGCCAAAGGAACTTTAGGCGAAGATCTCATCGGCGACGGCGCTATTAGCTATCCGTCGATTACGCGCATTGAGGCGCTGGGATTCCACGACATCCGTTCTGTCGAAGAACAGAATGTCAGGTCGCTGCTGGCCACCCTTACTGAAATACCCCTGACAGACAGTATTATAGAGGGTGCTGTCAGCCTCCGGCAGCAGCGGAAAATGACGTTGGCCGATGCCATCGTCGCCGCTACAGCCATGGATAACGATGCGGAACTCTACACCGCCAACATACGCGACTTTGCCGACATAGACGGATTGCAACTCCACAATCCGCTCGACTCTTCACGGTAATTCTATCCTTAGCGCATCCAAACCCCTTTACCTTCCGATCTTTACCGTATACTCTTATAAATTGTGAAAGGCATTATTCTCGCCGGTGGATCCGGCACCCGTCTGTATCCGATTACGCACGGCATATCCAAACAGATCATGCCGATTTATGATAAGCCGATGATTTATTATCCCTTGAGCACCTTGATGCTGGCAGGGATTCGGGAAATTTTAATTATCACCACTCCCCACGACCAGGAACAGTTCCAGCGTCTGCTCGG
>CAZXAD010000049.1:0-5195 GCA_964638825.1 uncultured Candidatus Saccharibacteria bacterium
ATGCTGGTGGCAATAAACAGTATACTGGCACCGACCGTACTTAATAGCGTGATGAAGCCATCTCCTATTCCGTACCCTACAACGCCGCCGCCCGCACCTTCGCGCGCAGCGTCAAAATCAGGAACCGATGCAAACACGGTAAACAGTCCCGCTAGCGATACTACGAGCAAAAGCAATCCCGCATAATGGATGCCGCGCATTTGATGCTCCTTGGCAAAAAATAAACGCACGGCTACATAAATAATGAAGAACGGCAACAGTACGACAACACTGCCGAACAACCACATCAATGCCGATATAAGTCCGTCTGTCAGACTCCCGCCGACTCCGAACACCGCGAGTAACAGCAGTATTCCTGTCGCCAGAAAGGCTACTGCTACAGCTTCACGTCCAACACCGGGTGCCAGAGCAGCTTTCTGCTCCTTTTTGCGCGTAGATTTCTTGGAAGTTGATTTCTTTTTCGCCATTTATGCTCCGGGGTTTAAAGTAGTGTTACGACCTACGCCCCATTTTACTTATAAATAGGGCATCGTGCCACCGCACGTATAGGTCGGGGTGGTTAGGACTGACGGGAAGCAGAAGTATCGGGCTGCTTCGCTTTCTTGTCATGGGATTTTTGTTTGCGCTTTTGTTCGCCCGATGATTGCGGCGCTACCACGTTCACGACCGGTATGATTACCGCCGCCCGCTGGGTATGGGTATAGAGGAAACCGTTCACTTCATCGCGCAGCTCTTGTTTGAACTGTTTGATATCCAACCGGTTAATATGCTGCTTGGTAAATTCGCGCAGTGAATTTCTCAAGTTTTCTATCAATTCCGCGTTTTCCTGCATATGGATAAACCCGCGGGAGATAATATCCGGGCTCGTCAGCAGTTGTTTGTTCTTCTTGTCTATCGTAAGCACGACGACTACGATACCTTCGTTCCCCATCAACAAACGGTCTTTAATCACCAGGTTGGGAACGAGCGCCCCCGTTTGATCGATCAATATGGAGCCGCTCGGAATTGAGCCGCCTGAGCGCATCTTCCCTTGCTGGTCAAACTCCAGAAGACCGCCATTGTCGACCAAGGCCACTTGGTCTGGGTTAATGCCGAGTTCTCCTGCTATGCCGAGATAGCGGTGGCGATGCACGTACGGACCGTGGTTGGGCATAATATATCGTGGCTTGGCCATCTCTAACATCTGCCGGTGTTCGTCACGGTTGGCATGGCCGGAAACATGCAACGGCCCGCACCCATCGATTTCGTGGGTTTGATGCCGGAAAACCGTTGCCCCTGTTCGCATCAAGCGGTCAATATTTTCCTTAATCGACACCTCGTTGCCGGGAATAATACTTGAACTTAAAACTATCGTATCGCTGTCCTTGAGTTTGATGTGGTTATGTTCTCCATATCCCATCCGTTCCAATGCGGCATTCGGCTCGCCCTGGGATCCGGTGCAAATGACGGTGACATCTTTGTCATTGAGACTGGAGATGTCCTTCATGGCCACCAGGGTATCCTTGGGAATTTTTATATAGCCCAATTTAACCGCTAAATCTACTGTGGCCAGCATACTGCGGCCGTCAATCGCCACCTTGCGGCCGCTTTCGGTCGCGGCGTTGATAATCATCTGGATACGGTTGATATTGCTGGAAAAACTCGAAATTAATACTCTCCCCGGTGACTGGTGGAGAATATCGTGGAAACTTTGTTCCAACGTATGCTCGGTAGGGGTACGTCCTGGAGATTCCGTATTGGTGCTTTCGGCTAATAACAGCATTACCCCGTCTTTCCCGAGCTCCTTTAGTCGTTCGAGGTCGGTCGGGTGATGATCCAGCGGTTCCGGATCCAACCGGAAATCACCGGTATGGAGAATCCGGCCCACCGGAGTATCTATGGAGAGCGCGCATGAATCCGGTATCGAGTGCGTAACCCGGATTAACTCGATAAAGAACGGACCGACTTTGAGCCGTTCATGGTTATTGATATTCATGGGAACCGTTTCAGGTTTAAAGTCGGTTTCTTTGTCAGCATCTTCTATTTGTTTCTCTACCATGCCCACGGTAAATTTTGATCCATAGACCGGTGCCGGGAACTTCGGCAAGATATACGGTGTCGCCCCGATATGGTCAAGATGTCCATGCGTGAATACATAGCCGCGTAGTTTGTGTTGGATCGATTCCAAATAGGTGGTGTCGGGAATGGCATAGTTAATTCCCGGCAAATCGACGCCGAGGTTAAACCCCGCGTCGACCACGATGGCGTCATCTCCGTATTCAATGACAGTCATATTCTTATCGCCAACATCAGTCTGGCCGCCGAGTGGTACGATCCGTAGTTTCGGCTTGCCATCGTCAAGTTGATTGGCTTGTTTGGCTTTCATGGCGATGCGGGCGCGCTCCGCGTCGGTGACGATATCGTCGAACCCGGCTCGCCGCTGCGCTTTCTCCTGGTTGCGCCGCGTTTCGCGGCTAGCCGCATGCGCGTTCTTCCGGTTGTTACCGTTGGAGTTGTTGTTCTTATTGTTGTTATTGTTACTCATACTAATCCTTTCTTGTTTGTTAGTAGATAGTTGTTATTCGAAATGTACGTAAAAATTATAGATACCGACATTCTTATTATCTTTGAAATGGCATTCCGGGCTTGGTTCAAAATCATACCGATTCAGGAATAGATTCTGAAATAAACCCGGGATGACGTTACACTGCATAGCTACTCATGCGTTGTGGCTTTCTCTCCTTCGATCAACTCTAATATCTTGGGAATTTTAGCGAAATCATCCAGCAACATCTGTCGCTGGCCTCCGTTATATAAAGCAGCAGCCGGATGGTACAACGGGAGGATCACCCACTTTTGAGAATCAGCATTTTCTTTGCCTGCTACCTGCTGTCTGCCTGTCCCGAGCGAAGCCTCGAGGCTACTTGCTGCCACATTTATTCTCTTCGGTTGTCCATGCACCTGGCTAATGCGCAACTTCGGCAAAAATACGTTGGTAGAAAACCGGCCCAACGTCGCTATTAATTTCGGTTCGATAACGCTCACTTGTTGCAGCAAATACGGCATGAATGCAGCTATTTCTTCGGGGCGCGGATCCCTGTTTTCCGGCGGGCGGTATTTTACGATATTGGTAATATATACATCCTGTCGTTCAAGTTCGATACTATGTAACATTTCATCCAAAAATTTTCCTGCCGCTCCCACGAACGGTTTTCCTTGCTCGTCTTCGGTTTTTCCCGGCGCCTCACCGATAAACACGACTTCGGAATCGGGATTGCCGTCCCCGAAAACCAACTGGGTCGCGTTTTCAGCCAGCTCCGGACAAATATTATCCTGGATAATTCGATCTGAAATCTGGTCGAGTTGCTGTTGTTTGTTCATATCTTTTTAAATCTTAAATTCGAATGCCTGAACACTAAATAATATTTAAACTCAAAATCTCGAAATATGAAGCTTTCTAAGTATTTGAACATTTAGAATTTACTTTTGCCCTTCTACTGCTTTCTTACTGAGTTTAAGCCGGCCCATTTCATCGATGGCAATCAATTTTACCGTGACGGTATCTCCTTCCGATAACTCGTCGTGGATATCATCCACGTGCTCCTCATTCAGTTCGGAAATATGAAGCAATCCATCCCTGCCGGGCATAATCTCTACGAATGCGCCGTATTCCATAAGGCGTACTACTTTGCCTTCGTAGATAGCACCGACTTCGGGGTCTTCGGTTAGACCTTTGATTTTTTCCAGTGCTTTTTCAGCACCTTCGGCATTCCCTTGTTCGGCGGCTATATACACCAATCCATCGTCCTGAATATCGACTTGAGCGCCGGTTTCATCGATGATCTTATTGATGGTCTCACCGCCCTTGCCGATAACATCCCGGATTTTTTCCGGATCGATTTTATGCTGCAAAATCCGGGGCGCGCGATTACTCAACTCGGTTCGCGGTTCGGCAATCGTTTCGGTTATATGCTCAAGTATGTGCATACGTCCGGTTTTCGCCCGTGTTAAGGCCTCTTCCATAATTTGAGAGGTAATACCTTGGATTTTAATATCCATTTGCAGTGCCGTAATACCTTGGCTGGTTCCGGCTACTTTGAAATCCATATCCCCGGCAAAATCTTCTTCTCCCGCAATATCGGTTAGTATTTTGTAGTTGTCTTCTTTGTCCATCATCAATCCCATAGCAATACCTGACACCGGCCGTTTAATAGGCACGCCGGCATCCATCAAACTCATAGTGCCCGCACAGACACTGGCCATGGATGTCGACCCGTTACTGGTTACTACCTCCGATACGGAACGGATGACGTACGGGAATTCTTCCTGGGAAGGAATCATGGGCTCCAGTGCCCGTTCGGCTAACGAACCGTGGCCGATCTCCCGCCGCCCCGGACCACGCATCGGTTTCACTTCTCCGGTGGAATAGCCAGGGAAATTATAGTGGTGCATGAAATGTTTTTTCTCATCTTCTTCCATGGTATCGATTATCTGAGCATATCCGGGCGAAGCCAGCGTGGTGATATTCAATACTTGGGTGCTGCCACGGGTGAACAGGCCGGACCCATGGACCCGGGGCAACAAACCGACCTCTGAACTTAAGGTGCGTATATCATCCGGTTTCCGGGTATCAGGCCGAGTATCTTCCTGCATTATTGCTCTGCGTACATCTGCCTTGATAGCCGTTTCAAAGGACTCCTCAATATGTGCCCGTTCGAATTTATCCGGATGTTCACTAGCAAAATGTTCGAATACTGCTTCTTTCAGGTTGTTAAACCCGCGATGCCGTTCCCATCGGTCTTCGTGCCGGATAGCCGAACCGAGCTTATCACTCAGGAATTCCTCCATGGCTTGTTCAAGCTCGTTATCATCTCCGGAGAGCTTATACTCCATTGGTTCCGGTTTAATCTTGTCTGCCAGTTTTTCCTGTAACTCGATGACGGGTTGGATGGATTCATGAGCCAAGTTCAACGCCGTGAGCATAGTCTCTTCATCTACTTCGTTGGCGCCGCCTTCTACCATCATGATGGCGTCTTTGGTGCCGGCTACCATCAAATCTAGATCGCTGTTTTCCATTTGCTCCGCTGAAGGAAACGGTACGAGTTCACCATCAATCATCCCAATAGTAACCCCGCCGATGGGGCCATTGAACGGTGCCCCAGTAAGCATAAGGGCGCTTGAAATCGCGATCATGCCAAGAACTTCGGTGCTATGCT
>CAZXAD010000050.1:0-5147 GCA_964638825.1 uncultured Candidatus Saccharibacteria bacterium
ATCTTTTTACCATTGTATCAAATGCGCTTATGTTTCACCGTAAATAGCGCTAATCTTTACTAGCCGCATAAACACTCCCTTGAAAATGCGGAGAGACTGAACAGTATTGGAACCGATTGAGCGTGATGTTAACGTGTTGTTGCTTCCACGTTATCGAGCGTTCTTAGTGATTTCAAAAGTTCTTCATTCAGCCCAACCTGGAACGGTAATTTAATATGCGTATCGTTGAGCTTTATGATCGCTTCAGTCTGGCCTTCATATTGATTAAGTAATTGCTTAATTTTAGCTAATGTTTCTTGCCCGCACGTGGAAGGAATGGAAATCTCGAGCACTTTTGACTCTTCATAGGTTTTTTCTGCTGTTTTTGTAGCTGTTGCAGACGAGGTATTAACTTCAGGTTGAGGGTTGTTGTTCTGTTTCGTTGCAGCCGTTTGCCCGTTAATTACTTCCGGATTGTTTTTTTGTACTGAAGAAGGCTCTCCCTTGGGAGTAGATGTCTCCGTAGGCTCATTTTTATATGCTTCAGCGTCAGTGTCGGTGATTTCTTCTGCTTTATCGGCAAGTAGTTTTAACTCTTCTCCGAAGTTTCCATCCCTGTCTTTGGTATTGATTTTCCCTTGTACAAGCAAAACTTTATCTACCTGCCATAATTCTGGCGAATCAGTATATGTTTTCGGGAATACGATTAGTTCCAACTCTCCGGTTTTATCCTCGAGTTTAACAAATGCCATTTTGGCACCGTTTTTAGTAGTAATTTCCCGGAGATCGGTGATTAACCCGCCTACTTGAAGACTGGCACCGTCGTTATCGGTCGTAATATCCTCCAAAGGAGTTGCTTTTTGTGCGAGGTAGCCTTCGAACGAATCAAGAGGATGGTGGGATATATACACACCAAGCAATTGACGTTCCCATTGGAGACTTTCGCGCCTGCCAACCGTTTCTTGGGGGATTTCCAGGTCAAGTTTTGGCAGTAACGATTCTTCTACCACCATATCGCCGAACAAATCGGTTTGTCCGTTTTGGGATTCCTTTTGTATTTTTTGCGCGAAAGAGATAATTTTATCTAAATTGTGGAGCAAGGTCGCACGCTCGCCTAAACTGTCGAATGCGCCCGCCTTGATCAAACTCTCCCAGGTTTTTTTATTAACGGTACGGATTGCCACCCGTTTGGCAAAGTCTTCGATGGAAGTAAACTCTCCATCTTCTCTTGCCCGTAAAATCTCTTCAACCGCGCCGACACCGACATTTTTAATGGCACTCAACCCGAACCGAATGCTCTCACTGCCGCCGGAATCGTCGTTCGGCCGGACGGCAAACTCGACATAGCTTTCGTTTACATCAGGCGGAAGCACAGCTATGCCCATATTGCGGCATTCGGCGATTTCGATCGCGATCCGATCGGTATTCTCAAAATCACTTGTCATCAATGCTGCCATGAAGGCGGCCGTATAGTGCGCTTTCAGGTAGGCGGTTTGGTAAGCGATCATGGCATAACACGCCGAATGTGATTTATTAAAGCAGTAATCTGCAAACCCTTCCAGCTTATTCCAATAATTTTCCGCGAACTCCCGTTCCACGCCAGAGTGCTCCATCATACCGTCGATGAATTCGACTTTCATTTTCGCCATTAGATCAGCTTTTTTCTTACCGATAGCCTTCCGGAGGGTGTCGGCTTGTCCACCGCTGAATCCGCACATTTCGCGGGCTATCTGCATGACCTGTTCCTGGTAGACAAGGATTCCGTAGGTCGGTTCGAGCGCGGATTTCATTTTTTCATGATCGTAGGCGACTTCTCGCTCGCCATTCTTTGTAGCGATGAAGTCGTCAGTATATCCGGCCGAAAGCGGTCCTGGCCGGTACAAGGCGTTCAAAGCGATCAAATCTTCGAGCTTATCGGGCTGGAGCTGCTTCATATAGCGCTGCATCCCGGAAGATTCAAACTGGAACACTCCCGTGGTATTTCCGTGTTGGAATAATGAAAACGTCTTCGTATCATCCAGTGGCACATCAGCAATATCTATTTCCGTATCATATACTTTCCGGATAATACGCAACGCGTTTTTTATGATTGTCAGGTTAGCCAAACCCAGAAAATCCATTTTCAACAGGCCGATTTCTTCGACCGGATCCATGGAATACTGGGTACTGACCGCTCCTTTCTGGGCGATTTCGAGCGGGGTATACTTTACAATTTCGTCAGGAGCAATCACCACTCCGGCCGCATGAACACCATGGGAACGGATGGTGCCTTCGAGCCGAACGGCCAAATCGAATACTTGCTTGGATTGCGGGTTGTTCTCGTATTCTTCCTTTAATTCGTTGACTTGTTTCAAGCTTTTTTCCAACGGAATATGTTTCCCTTGGACCGGCGGGGGTACCATTTTAGCTAACCGGTCTGCTTCTGCATATGCAACACCGAGCACCCGGGCGGTATCACGGATAGCGTTCCGGGCCGCCATAGTGCCGAATGTCACTATGTTAGCTACTTTTTCTTCTCCATATTTTTCAATCGTATACTCGATGACTTCGCCGCGGCGGTCGTCCTGGATGTCGATATCAATATCGGGCATGGAAATCCGATCCGGATTTAAAAACCGCTCAAATAATAATCCGTATGCAAGCGGGTCGAGATCGGTAATATTTAACGCGTACGATACGATGGAACCGGCGGCGCTTCCCCGTCCGGGGCCAATAATAATCCCCTGGGATTTTCCCCAGTTAATAAAGTCGGCAACAATCAAAAAGTATCCAGCGAAATCCATACTATTAATCACACCGAGCTCGAATTCGAATCTATCGAGTATTTCTTTTTTGGTCTGTTTGCGGATATCCGCAACCGATAGCTTATCGGCTTCTTCCCGGGTTTTTCCGTTATATCGCCACGCTAGTCCTTGATATGCCAACTCTTCCAGATACTGTTTTTCTGTTTTTCCTTCTGGTGTTTCAAACTCGGGAATGAGCATATTATCCAGTCGAATTTCTACATCGCAACGATCAGCTATTTCCTTCGTGTTTTTCAAAACTTCGATATTCTCAGACCATCTCTCAGCAATTTCCTGCGGCTCGGATAAATACAGATGCATATCTTTAAGACTCATCCGTTTTTCATCCGTTACTTGGGAACCTGTCTGGATGCATAACAATACATCGTGCGCATCCTGGTCTTCAGGCTGGCAATAATGAGCATCAGCAGTTACTACCAAGGAAATATCTAATTTATTGCCAAGGGTAATGAGTTTCTCGTTTACCCGTGCTTGGTCGACCCATTCATGTCCATGGTCCTGTACTTCCAAATAATATCGATCGCCGAAAACGTCTTTATACCAATTCGCTATCTCTTCTGCATCTTGGTCACGATCATACCGCAACGCTTCGCCTACTTCGCTCCCTATGCAGGCGGAAAGGGCAATAATTCCTTCGTTATATTGTTTTAATAATTCCCGGTCGATGCGCGGTTTATAGTAGAAACCTTCCAAGTGCGCGATGGTGGACAGACGCATAAGATTTTCATACCCTTTGTTGTTCATGGCAAGCAGTACCAAATGATAGGGATTCGCGTCTTTTTTCCCGTCCTTGTCAGTATGTCCGCGAGGCGCTACATATGCCTCCATACCAATGATTGGTTTTATGCCGCGTGATTGGGCCTGTTTGTAAAATTCGATTACTCCGCTCAAGGTACCATGATCAGTAATGGCGACCGCTTCCATGCCAAGCTCTTTGACCTTGTCGAGCATCTCGGGAACCTTTTGGAGGCCGTCTAACAAGCTGTAATGCGTATGATTATGTAAGTGTACAAATTCGGAGGGCTTTACATTATTTGAACTCATATTACTCCCATTACACTGATGCTTAAACTCCTCACACGCCAACGTGTTTCATACTAAAGTATAACATTTTCGGACAAATATTTTTTGTTAAATATTCTTTTTAACAGTAGTGACAATGGAGGCAACAAGTATAAATGTAAAAAACGTATTAGTTGTTTGTTGGTCGATTCTTTAACGCTTCTTGTAAGGAGTCGAACCATTCTCCAATAAAAGGAAGGCCGCCGAATGCGCTCAATAACCATAGCGCCAGAGCAACCAAAATAGTCGCCCCGACCACACTCCCTAGACCGACGAATAACCCGCGGACAAAATTAAGAAATATATATCGTTTCCAGTTATAAGCTACTTGTATATTATCTCGCACAATCGCTTTGGTAAGGGCTCTTCCGAGTCGGGTATATTCCTCTTCCTGTCGTTCTTTTTGGTCTTTGTCGTGCTTTGTTTTTGATTTTCTGAAAAAAAGCATGTTTCTATTGTCTCTACTCTTTTGATTTATCTCTTTTGACTGCCTCTTTGACATCTTTACCAAGAGATTCAGCGTGTTTTTTGGCTTCTTCCTCTTTTAGTTTTGAACCTGTTTCCGTATCAGCTTCAACGGCTTCTTTTCCGGCTCGAGCGGCATTTCTGGCTTTCTTGCTCCACCGTTTCCCGGTGGCTCTTACTTCTTTGGTCGTTTCTTGGGCTTTATGCTTCGCATCAGAAGCCACTTCCTTCGTATCGGTTTCCAGCTCTTCTGCTTTTTGTTTTAAATCTTCGCGCGTCTCTTTACCGCTTTTTGGCGCAAATAATATTCCTGTTACCGCACCCGCTACTGCGCCAAGTAAGGCACCTACTGCGAAACCGCTTCCTTTTTTCTCCTGTTGCTTATCTGCCATAATATTCCTCCTTATTCCTTAATTACTTCTTCCTTTTCTTGCTGGTTTTTCTCATAAACCGGATCATGCCGCTGGCGATTACTGAAGGTGTGATGCTTTTCTTAAAAATATCCGCTACATTACTACCGAAATTGTCCGCAAATGCATTGGCCTTATCCGTTAAATCGTTCATTTTGCGGGAAACTTTCAATAGCAATACCAAAAGTGCGATGGCAAGTACGAGAAAAATTGCCAAAAAAACGCTTAGTATTATCACGAGGATTTCGAATGCGGTCATAACTCTATGTTAGCACCTTTATTCGCCATCACCAACTTGAGTATTCTCGAAACCGTGCACGGTTTCCTGCAAAAATAAGCGAAAATCTTCATATAGTTCCGGGTCTTCCAGTGCCATCTCTACCACCGCCTCCAGATAGCGTTGTTTATTGCCGGTATCGTGCCATTT
>CAZXAD010000051.1:0-5047 GCA_964638825.1 uncultured Candidatus Saccharibacteria bacterium
GCCTTTAATACATAATCCAGTAGTTTATCCGCTTCTATGACCGCGAACCGGGCGGACTGGTCCGGACGGGCGGCGGTGGCGGTGATATCCTCCCACGATTTTTTTACGAACTGCTTATCGACGCTGCTACGACGGGGTTGAGCGGTTTTGGGCACGGTGAGCAGCCCGAGTCCGAGTAACAATGCCAGGCTCAGAACAATCAGCGCGACATCCATTACACTACCTCCTTCACGGCGGCCGCGATTTCCAGCAACCGTTTGTCATGGCCCGAGGGCGCCTGTAGCTGGAGCCCGAACGGCAGCCCTTCGATCTCGCCGCCGGGAATACTGATAGCCGGTATGCCCGCCAGATTGGCCGAGATAGCCAAATCATCGCTTTTATACATCTGTACCGGTTCTCGTTTTTCTCCCAGCTTAAATGCCGTAGTCGGCGCCATTGGACCGATAAGTACGTCGTAATCATTGAATACATTGGCATAGTCCCGGCGTAATAACGTGCGAACCTTCTGTGCTTTTTTGTAATAGGCGTCCTGATACCCGCTCGAGAGTGCGTATGTCCCCGTTATAATCCGGCGGGTTGGTTCGGCGCCAAATCCTTCACCGCGCGATTGCAAATAAGTATCATACAAGTTCTGGGCCGTATCGGACCGGTACCCGTATTTGATGCCATCGTACCGGGCCAGGTTGGAACTAACTTCAGACGGCATAATAATATAGTATGTTTCCAGCGAGACGGCATCGTTGGGCAGATCCACCTCTTCCACGGTGGCGCCCGCGTCTTTTAGCGCATCGATCTTTTGCTGCGTATGATCCCGCATTGCGTCGGAAATATTTTCCCCCATGTGCTCTTTTACGATGCCTATCTTTAATTTGGATACGTCGGCTGGAGTATTAACGCAGTAATCATCTTCCCGGCTGATAGTCGTAGCATCATAGGGGTCGTCGCCGGCGAGCACGTCCAGTACATATCCGGTATCGGCCACATTGGTGGTAAATGGCCCGATAACATCCATTGAAGATGCCATGGCGATGACGCCGAAGCGGGACACTAGTCCGTATGTTGGTTTATATCCTACAGTCCCACAAAAACTCGCCGGAAGCCGGATTGAGCCCCCGGTATCAGTCCCGAGCGCGAACGGGGCGATTCCCAGTGCGACTGCGGCGGCCGATCCTCCGGACGATCCACCCGGCACGCGGGTGGCATCATGCGGGTTCTTCGTAGGACCGAACGCGCTGTTCTCGGTCGAAGATCCGTGCGCGAACTCGTCCAGATTGGTTTTCCCGAGCATAATCGCGCCGGCTTCTTCCAAATTTTCAATAGCTGTGGCCTGGTACGGACTTTCGAACGTTTCCAGTATTTTGCTCGCAGCAGTCGTTCTGGTGGCGTGGGTGAGAAAATTATCCTTGACCAGGAAGGGCACCCCCAAAAGCGCGCCCTCCGTTTTCCCTTCTGCGATCAACCTGTCCAAATACTCGGCCCGGACCATCGCTTCCTGGCTGAGCTCCAGTACGGCGTTATAATCCTGGACTTGGGCAGCGCGGGTGAAGCACTCCTGGACCAAAGACACCACGCTGCGTTCCCCGTTTTTAATCTCTCCTACGAGATCGGGCAGGGACGGCCATCGGGGTTTTTGGGTCTGTGGTTGGGAGGGCGCGGTATTGGCCGTCATTACAGGATCCGCCGCACTTTTATATACCCGTCTTTTGTCTCCGGCGTATTACGTAACAATTCCTCCCGGGAATACCGGCTGGGTATAACCCTGTCCTCGCGCCATATATCCGTCAGATCGGTAACCTGGTTGGTCAGCTCCGCATCGCGGGTGTCGACCGTTTGCAATTGGGCGATATAATCAAGAATCCGCGTTAACTGCGGCGCGAGCGTCTGGGCTACTTCATCCGATATACCGATCCGAGCCAGCTTCCCGAGTTTCGCGATACCATCTTCTGTTATCTGCACCATATTGATTAAGTATAGCAACCACGCATACGGAATAAAAACAACGGGTGCATAAATAAATCCTGGCATATTGTGGGATGCGGTATTATATACAATATGGTGGACCACGCCGAAAATTACTCTTTCAGTGATGCCGGCAATGTTGAATATGCACATTCATACAGTGAGTCATGGTTTCTTGACCGCGAACAATATTCAGATCTACCACCTCATGAATGGGAGAGGCATCGTTTGGAGTTTAATCATGAGCGAGAAACTCCTGAAGAAAAAGTATTATCAAAACACGGTATATATTACACGTATCACTTTAATCGCGATCGGTACGACCCGGAGGCAAATCTCATAACGTTTTTTCACCCTCTCGGGTCGTCACCGAGCACCCGGCACGGCCAGCGGATGCTATGGCAGTTGCGGCAGCGGTTTCCCGATAACCTCATCCTGGCCATCGGGAGCGAAGGTACGCCTGACGCCCGGGTACACGACCTGGATCCGGACAATCTCGCCCGTCTACGCACGCAACTCATCGAAGATACCCGCCAGGAATACTTGTCCGGGGGTAGTACGCCTACCGACCTGATCGGCCAATCTTTCGGCGGGTTGCTCGCCCATGAAGTAGCGGAACATATGCACGGGGACAACCAACCGGTAGGGCGTTTGGCGTTACTGTCGGCTTCATTCAGGAGCACCCGCACCCTGCAGTTCCTCAGCCAATTAACAAGGCAAGAGGCCAAGGGGGTGTGGACGCACCGCAACGTGCCCGAGTTAACGCAGTTGGGCCGGTATGCGATCGAGCTAACCTCGCGCACCACCCGCCGGTTGCCCCTGTACTATAAATTGCTCCGGTATATTGCCGAGAGCGAGCCTGATCTAAACACCGTAAGCAGTGAAACCGACATCATCGTGGTGGGTGGAGAGCACGACGCTGTTGCCTACACTGGCGCCACTGACGCCCCGGGCACCCGCGTGCCCGATCTGCGCGTTACCGTCGCCCGTGACGCGCACAGCACGTTCCTCATAGACAACGCCTTCTGCGGGCACGTGCTCGAAACGGCGTTGCGCCGGCACGACCCGGGTGACTAAAATACTACCAGGGTTTATGTGGTGTTTTGCTTGATTTCTTCGATATAATCTCGCAGCTCGGCCGCCTCTTCGAAGCGATGATTGGCAGCTGCCATTTCCATTTGAGCGGTCAGGTCTTTGACCAATTGGGGGCGTTCGGATTTGGGGACTTTTTCCGGGTCTACCTTTTTCGCTTCAGCGGCCTCTTCTTCCTCACGCATACGGGCTTCGATCTCGCGCTGGATACCCGCTGGTGTTATGCCGTGTTTATCATTGTATTCCTGCTGCTTTTGGCGGCGGCGCTCCGTTTCATCGATGGCTCTCCGCATGGCGCCGGTAACGGTATCCCCGTACATGATTACCCTGCCTTCGATATGGCGGGCCGCCCGGCCGATAGTCTGGATTAACGCCTGTTCACTACGGAGAAACCCTTCTTTATCCGCGTCCAAAATTGCTACTAAGCTGACTTCCGGCAGATCCAACCCTTCCCGGAGCAAATTAATGCCGACCAATACGTCGTAGGCTCCGGTCCGCAAATCGCGCAGGATATCGCTCCGCTCCAGCGTCTCCACTTCGGAATGGAGGTACTGCACGTTGATATCCGCTTCCTGCAGATATTCGGTGAGATCTTCTGCCATGCGTTTGGTAAGGGTGGTTATCAGCACCCGCTGGCCTTTGTGGACCGTACGTTTCACTTCGCCTATCAAATCATCGATTTGCCCCTCCGTCTCCCGTACCTCAATCCGGGGGTCAAGCAAGCCGGTGGGACGGATAATCTGTTCCACCACTTGATACGAACGGCTGAGTTCGTACTCAGCGGGGGTAGCCGATACGTAGATCAGTTGGTTAATATGCCGTTCGAATTCGGAAAAGGTAAGCGGGCGGTTATCAAGCGCGGACGGCAATCGGAACCCATGGTCTACCAGAACATTCTTTCTGGCTTGGTCGCCGTTATACATGCCCCGCACCTGGGGTATCGTCATATGCGATTCATCGATAAACATCATATAATCATCGGGGAAATAGTCCAGCAATGTGGCCGGCTGCTCCCCGGGTTCGCGATTGGTCAGGTACCGCGAGTAGTTTTCAATGCCTTTTACGAACCCGGTCTCCTCGAGCATCTCGAGATCGTATTTGGTGCGTTGTTCCAGCCGCTGGGCTTCGAGTATTTTGTTTTCACTGTGCAATCTCTGCAACTGCTCCTTGAGTTCATTCTGGATCTTGGATATCGCTTGTTTCATCTTTTCTTCCGGGGTAACGAAGTGGCTGCCGGGAAAAATCGTTATTTCCGTGTACTCCCTTACGATTTCTCCCGTCAACGGGTTCAGCCCGCGGATACGCTCTACGTCATCCCCGAAAAACTCAATCCGATAGGCGGATTCCTCCCCGATGGGGAACACGTCCACGATATCGCCCTTGGAACGGAACGTGCCCCGGGTAAAATTCATTTCATTGCGTTCGTATTGGATGTCCGTCAGGTGCCGCATGAATTTATCCCGTTTGCGCGGTTCCCCCGTTTTGACCGTAATCGCCAGGGCCGAGTAGTCGGCCACCGCTCCCAGGCCGTATATACAGCTGACCGAGGAGACGATGATGGTGTCGCGCCGGGTTAGTAACGCCTGGGTGGACGCGTGGCGCAGCCGGTCTATCTCTTCATTGATCTGGGAGTCCTTTTCGATATAGGTATCGCTTTGGGGGATGTAGGCTTCCGGCTGGTAATAATCGAAATAACTGACGAAATAATGCACCGCGTTATTCGGGAAGAACCGCTTGAACTCGCTATAGAGCTGCGCGGCCAGCGTTTTGTTGTGCGAGAGCACCAGCGTCGGTTTTTGGACGTTTTGGATGATATTGGCCATGGTGAACGTCTTGCCGGAACCGGTTACCCCCAGCAACGTCTGCTCGCGCGCCTCTTCCGTTAATCCGCTGGTGAGTTTCTCGATGGCTTGGGGTTGATCGCCCGTCGGCTGGTAATCCGCAGCAAGGTTAAAATCTGACATACACTTCCCAGTATAAGGTATTGACTGATGGA
>CAZXAD010000052.1:0-1382 GCA_964638825.1 uncultured Candidatus Saccharibacteria bacterium
TTGAAACCCAACCTGCTGGCAATAGCCAGCCGAATTCTACCAATGAAGAAATTGCGGCCATCGATAACGCGGTTAAAAACGCACCCCCCGCTGCAGCGACTAATGAAGTTCCTACAACCCCAGAACAATCGGAAGAACCCGATCCGGTGCCGCAGTCTTCTGCCACGGAGGAAAATACCGCGCCCTCCCAACAACAATCGGCTGATAATACGCAGGAACAGCAAGCTACTGAAGACACGGAATCAGGCGGCCCGCTTTTAACATGGGAGGCGGCAGAACCCGTGGAAGCTAGTTCGCAAAATGTAAAATCTCTTCTTGCTCTGACGGGGGCCGCTGTAGTTGTTATAGGAGTAGTAGTAATATTGGGCGGGATTAATTTCAGCACTATTACGAGCATTCTTGTCATCATTCTTGCGGTAATAGCGGTAGTAGTATCCAGCCGCCAGCACAATCACATGGAAAGTTACGCCATTTATGATGACGGCATAATGATCGGTGATCGGTTTTATGGTTTCGCTCAGTTGCGGGCTTTCAGTATTGTTCCTCATGGGAATGCAGCCAGCGTAGAGTTCGACCCCACTCAGCGCTTCATGGTGCGGCGTGTCATGCACCTAGAAAATGGGACGGCTGAACAAGCGATAGATCTGTTAAGTCAACGACTCCCATACGAAGAGCGCTCCCAAGGTATGGTTGACCAATTAACGAATAAATTTAAACTGTAATACACATAGCACATAGGTGCCACCTCTGCTATAGTCATACGGTAGGTTCGGCGTAGTAACCCAGCCAAGACTGCATTTGCACCCGTAGCTTCCAACTTCGCTTTAACTTATGTTTGAGCTACGATGGACAAGCAGTAGGATAGCCCCGCACCTTTTTATCAAGATGCTCCCTTAGCTCAGTTGGATAGAGCGTCGGCTTGCGGAGCCGAAGGTCGGAGGTTCGAGTCCTCCAGGGAGCACCATTATACTTTGCTAAAGCTTCGTAGAATTTAGCTAAGTATAATATCCTCCATAGCCTTGGCAACGGAGGACTGCGAAACCTTATGAAGTTTAAAGTTTGTAAAGCTATGCATAAGAAAGAAAAAGTATTATTTACTACTTTATAACTTTCAACTTTAAACTAATTGTTACGGAGGGGTGGCCGAGCGGTTGAAGGCACCGGTCTTGAAAACCGGAGTCCGTCTCTGGCGGACCGTGGGTTCGAATCCCACCCCCTCCGCCACTCGATGCGGTAACTCATTTCACAAATTTGTTACAATATATCAGCAGTTTTACAACAATACATAAGGAGAGGTACCCAAGAGGCTGAAGGGGCTGGTTTGCTAAACCGGTAGGGGGGCGCAAGCTCCCGCGAGGGTTCGAATCCCTCCCTCTCCGCCA
>CAZXAD010000052.1:1482-4981 GCA_964638825.1 uncultured Candidatus Saccharibacteria bacterium
ACCTCGAGCTTGTCGAGAGGCCACGAAAAATCGCTGAAGCTCGCCAATGGCGAGACACATCCGCCATCATAAAGTGATTTCTTCCTGATAACCGAAGTATGTAATAAACAACTAGAGCGTAAGCAGGCACTCAATTCCCAAATTAGTAAATAACGCACCTGTTTCAGTAGCGACAACTAATGCTTCGCAATAACCGCGGCTGAAACTGATCGCGCTCCAGCTGTTTTTAGTGCAGTAGCGCACTCGTTAATAGTAGTGCCAGTAGTCACTACATCATCGATCAGTAAGACCCGTTGACCGTATATAAGCGAAGATTTCCGAACATAAAACATGCCTTTCAATTGTGTGAGCCGTTCACGCCGGTCAGCGCCTACTTGCCGGCTGTGGCCAAACCGACCGAGAACTTCGCTGCACGGGGTGTCTAGCTGCCTCCCAATCACTTTTCCTAGTAATGCAGCCTGGTTATACCCGCGCTGCCGGAAACGGCGTGCGCTGGAGGGAATAGGCACGATCAAATCGTATTTGGCATCTATAAACGGTATCACCGTTTCGGCTAACGGGTCCACGACAGCCACAGCATTATTGTATTTCAATCGGGTAATTAATCCTTTTACATACTCTTCGTAGTACCCACCAATGTATACCCGAGATACAGGCGTCTTTTGTTTGCAGGTGCGGCACGTAGCGAAGTCCCGTGTTTGTCGATTGCATAAAAAGCAAGTGGAGCTTTTATTGTTCGCTATTTCTGGAAGGCAGGTTTGACACACTATGCCGCCTTCTATTCCGCAGCGAATACAAGCATCTGGAGCCAAAAAATGTATCAGGCGCTTAATGATGGGCATGGTGACTTGCGTAATTATGATAGATATAGCTATAATAGGCCAAAATAGAAACAAAAGGGAGCAATTAAAGTACAACAACGGAGGTAGTATGGCCCCACGCGAAGACGATTTATTTATGGATGAACTTGAAGGCGATTTCCTGGACGACGAGAATCGCGGTGATCAAGCGACAGTAAGTAATGCACAAAACACGCAACAAGAAGAGAGCAAACCGGATGACTGGCTGGAAGATGAAGCACAAGTCCCCGGCCAATTAGCAGTTGACGTGTACCAAACCAAGGAAGACATTTACGTGATAGCTCCGGTACCGGGTGTCAGTAAAGCAGATCTGGACTTAAGCATCGTGGAGAGCACATTGACTGTCCGCGGCGCCAGGAAAGAAAGCGAGAAAGTACGCACCAGCGATTATTTCGTGCAGGAATGCTACTGGGGTGAATTTTCACGCTCGATTATCCTGCCGGTGGAAGTAAAGGAAGAAGAAGCGGAAGCTGAACTCAAAGACGGTATGCTCACCGTTAAAATACCGAAGGCCGAACAGGATAAAGTCAAAAAGATCGATATCGCTTAACGATAAAAATTCTCAAAAGCGAAAGTACGTAAAAACACCCGGAATTCCGGGTGTTTTTACTTTTTAACTCATTGTCACTAACTAGTTTACGCCCTGCGTTAGCTGACCAGTCAGGAAGTTGATTGCCGCGTAGGCTAGGAACGCCACTACGATACCGATGATGGCGTAGAGGATTGTGTTTTTGGCGCTCTCTACGGCATTGGAATCACCACCGGAAACTACATACCGGAATCCGCCGACGATTAACATAATGACTGCTACCGCGCCGATTATTATAAGTAAAATGTTGGCGACGGTTTGGAATACTCCATCGCTACCGAGTAAATCACTGGGGGTATTCTCAGGTTGCGTGTTTTCACCTTCAGGAAAGGCACCCCTGATACCAGTTTCTTGGTCTACATCCTGCGCTGCTACTGAGCCGGGGGTAAGAAGCGCTACAAAGTAGAGTCCAGCAGTCATTGCCTTTGTAGTAACTGTGTCATATATATTTTTAACCATCTGCATTTTGTATCATTCCTCCTTGTAAAGTTTCATTTCATTATAGTTAGTATAACCATAATACACTAATTAGCACAAGCGTTATACATTAACTCTTTCAAAAACAGAGGAGAGAGTTGAGATATTCTATACGCCCTGCGTTAGCTGACCAGTCAGGAAGTTGATTGCCGCGTAGGCTAGGAACGCCACTACGATACCGATGATGGCGTAGAGGATTGTGTTTTTGGCGCTCTCTACGGCATTGGAATCACCACCGGAAACTACATACCGGAATCCGCCGACGATTAACATAATGACTGCTACCGCGCCGATTATTATAAGTAAAATGTTGGCGACGGTTTGGAATACTCCATCGCTACCGAGTAAATCTTCTGCAACGCTTCCTGGTTGTATATCGTTTTCTTGTGAGTCATCAAATGCTCTTCTTAGTCCGTCGTCACCTCCCCCTTGCGCCGTTACCCTGCCCGGAGTAAGGATTGCTACAAAATAAAGACCTGTGGTCAATATTTTCGTTGTAATCGTGTCATATACTTTTTTAACCATCTGCATTTTTATTACCTTTCTTTCTGAGCTCATTTTTCATTGTAATCAGTATATCCACAACTTGCCAGTTACCACAAGGGTTTCAGCACAAAGTAAGCTTGCAATGCGGATTAAACGCTTTGTGTAAGTTGTTGGGTGAGAAAGTTAACTGCCGCGTAGGCCAGGAACGCCACTACGATACCGATGATGGCGTAGAGAATAGTGTTTTTGGCTGCTTCAACGGAATTGGAATCCCCGCCGGATACCACATAGCGGAAACCGCCGACGATCAGCATAATGACCGCTACTGCCCCGATTACGATAAGCATGATGTTGGCAATTGCCTGGAAAACTCCGCCCTGGCCAAGCAATTCCGTCGGTACGTTTTCTGGCTGCGTACCTAGCACCCCCTGACGCAAATTCGCCAGCGTGCTATACGCTGAATAGGACAACAGTTTTATATTCGCCAAAAGATGCGGCACGACGTTCATATCAACAACTCCTTTTTTGCCTCTCTCTTAAAAATACTCGACAAAACTATTATTTATATAAGCTACTGAATTACCCGAATCGAAATGCATGGTTTGTTGCGGCGGTTGCTGTGGTTCCGTTAATTCACGTGTCAGAAAATTAATCGCTGCGTAAGCCAAAAATGCCACTACAATCCCGATGATGGCATAAAGGATCGTGTTTTTGGCACCTTCGATAGCTGAGGAATCCCCGGCCGAAACTACATACCGGAAGCCGCCAATGATAAGCATGATGACTGCTACCGCGCCGATGATAAGAAGTAAGATATTAGCGATGGTTTGGAAGACTCCGCCTGTACCGAGTATGGTATCCGGAAGATTGCCTGAATCCGGATTTGGCGGCGGAGTAAATTGTGCGAATGCTGCTCGCGGCAATGCCGTATAGAGTCCCACTAGTAATATACCGATTATATACATGCTGGTTCTTTTTGCACGAGATTTCATATAATTAATTCCTTTCTTTCGCATTGGTTTGTACATCTTTATATAGCAATTCTAGCAAAAAAACGGCAATTTGTAGACGACAAAGTTTTATAAAA
>CAZXAD010000053.1:0-4914 GCA_964638825.1 uncultured Candidatus Saccharibacteria bacterium
CTATTATTCAATTCTAAATCGGCAGCGTCCAGGGTAAGAGAGTTTCCTGGCTGTAGGTCGCCGCTAAGAAGTCGTTTGGAAACTACATTCTCCACCGTACGCTGCATGACGCGGCGCATGGGGCGGGCACCTAGACGCGGATCATATCCGCTGTCCACGATCGCCTGCTGGGCGGCCTCTGTCAGCGATACGGATACTTGTTCATTGGCCAGGTTCTGATTGACTTCCCGTAAAAGCAGCTGGACGATTTGCAGCAGTTCATTTTTATTCAACGGGCGGAACAGCACCACTTCATCGAACCTGTTGATAAGCTCGGGCTTGAAATGCTGGTTCTCTATCAACTGGTTTACGAATTCCTGACTGAAATCTTCCAGGTTTTCTCCTGCTTCAATGTGGGAGCGGATGATATCGGCTCCGGCATTTGAGGTAGTAATAACGATCGCATCCTGAAATGATACCGCTCTACCATTGACGTCCGTTAACTGCCCTTCATCCAACATCTGTAGCAGTAAATTCAACACTTCATCTGATGCTTTCTCTACTTCGTCTAATAACACTACACTGAAAGGTTGTGTTTTCATAGCGGTAAGAAACGTACCCGGATCACCGGCCGGTGCCAGGAGCCGTTGGGTGCTTTCGGGTTGGTTGTATTCGCTCATATCCAGCCGTACCATGCGATCTTCTCCGCCGAAGTATAGGGCTGCCAGCGATTTGCTGAGTTCGGTTTTTCCGACTCCAGTCGGCCCCAAGAAGAGGAAACTACCAACTGGACGATTTTGGTTCCGTACTCCTGCTCGGGCCCGTCGCAATGCATCCGATACTACCTGCACCGCAAATGATTGATTAACCATCCGCTGATGCAAATGGTCTTCCAGATTCAATAATACGTCGCGCTCCCCGGCACCCGCGGATGCTACTTTGGTGCCGGTCATCGATTCCACCGCTTGCTGTACCGTTTCCGGTACCACCCACCCATGGGAAGCATTCGGCGCCGCGCTCTTAAGCAGTGTGATGCCTTTGCCCGGGAACGCCTGATCGGGCATATACCGATCCGCCAGGCGATAGGCTTCTTTTATTGCCGGATAACTAACCCGAACCTTTTTTTCAGCTTCGATGGACAGTGATTGGTCCTGTAATACGTTTTCTACGGTTACCTGCTCCGGTTCATTTATCTGTAATCGTTGCACATGCGCCGCTATGTCGGGAGACGCGGCGGCCAGATGCTGCCAGTCCTCCGGCCGGAGCGCGAACAGTATGCGCGCCACATCGCGGGAAACCACCTGGGCAAGGATGTTCGTCATATCAGTCGCTCCGGATTCTTCCGTAAAGAAACTTTTCGCGTCATCGAAAAATAAGATGACATTGCCTGCTTTCTGTGCTTCTGCGATTATCCGGGTAAGCAGCGCCTCTAAATTGCCGCTCCGGTTCGCTTCTGAAACAATGGCGGTCGAATCGATGGAGAAAACCTTATGATACTGCAAAGTATGATTGCGGGGATCGAGCAAACGCTCAGCCAGCGCATAAGCCAGCGAGGTTTTGCCCGCACCGGTCTTCCCGATCAATGCTACCGAATTCTGGGTATTTTGAGATAATGCCGCTAAAATTTGTTCTAAGCTCTCAGCATGCGTTTGCAGGTACAAATGCTGGTACGCCCCATGCTCGATATCGGCACTGATGTTATGGCCGAATCTGTTCAATAGTGGTGTATAGCCGGCAGCCCAGTCACGGGCAAAGCCACCAAATGATCTTTTTTGTTGTATTTTAGTCAGTATTTTATCTGTTCTGTTTTGCCAATGTAATACATTCACCACATCTTCTGGCTGCAGTTTATTCTCATTCAGCCATTGTTCGCTGTGTGCACTGTTCAATACCAATGCCGCTACCATCGCCCCGGCCGTAATCGACTCCGCCCCGATGTATTGGCTTAACTGGTGGGCGTGCTCCCATACTCTTTGCATATCGTCCTTGTGATTGCTAATGCGCGGAGTGACCTCAGAAGAATCTACTAACAAACGATTTAAAATAAATCCGGCCGGCCATGTTGGCAGTAATTTACTCCATAACTCCTGAGGTGTAGAACTTTTTACTGCATGGCGCAGCAGTAAGTAATCGGCCTGCGTATTCGGATTAATGGTATCGGTATTTATATTCTCAGCAGGTGGAATATCGCGCAGATACAACCGCCACCAAAGCAAAAATTGGATTACCAAAATAATGATAGCTCCTGCTGCATACAATATGCTTACCGGCCATTCAGCCAATAAGCCGAATGTTATTACTATAAAACCAAGAAGTAATAACACGCGCCACATCCAAATCCGCCATCTCTCGAACCACCACCGATAGCGCGCGGCACGGACCCGGAATGCTTGCGTGGATACCGCTTTTACATCCATATCCGTACCACCGCCATTACAATCGCGAGTATGGTAGCCACCGGGGCTAACGGCCATGCCAACAATAATAATCCGCCCCCTATTGCTCCTACCAGAAGCATTAATAACGCCACCATAAGAACGAACGTCCGGATTATAAACCCGATGAAGCGCGACACTTGGTTACCCACCCACCACTGAAGGCGCACCTGTATGGGCGTATTCGGACCGGCCACATTTACCGTCCGCTTCCACGGAGCAAATAATGTGCGCACTAACACGGAAACGGAGAAATTCTGGAGTATCGCTTTTAGGAATTGCAACAAAGCACTCGCCGCAGCTTGCCACCCATGCCGATACCACCACTGCCACAAGGTAAGAATAATCATGTGGCCATTTTAGCACAAAGGTTAGGGTGAAGGGTTGGAGCCACAGCACCAAAACTCAAAACGCCCGGTTCATATACAGTATCGGTTTAGCAAAGAAAGAATTCACTCTCTTGTTGCTTGAATTTTGGTGCTGGGTTTAGCGCGCCAGTATATTTTGCACTTGGCGTGCAAGTTCGCTGAATTGCCACCATTGGCCGCCATAAGAGTATATGGCCAGAACATACTGATCTCCACCGTTTTCAATGATGGCTACATCGTGCAGATACCCCTGCAAAAAACCGATTTTATTGGCCACTACTCCCGTAGATCCGGCCGGAGTGCCATCCCGGTATATTTGTTGCCGCATGTGCTCGAGCAATCTTTGAGTATGATATTCGTTCATGAGTTTTCTGGTTCGTAAACGCTGCATGAATAGTGCCGCATCACTTGCGGTCGTGTATTTATCTCTCCGATTGGATTGGTGATTATTCAGGGTAGTCTGGCGAAATCCAGCTTCATTAAGCAAGGAATCGACCCGTTTCCATCCGATAGTATTGCCCAGTGCAGTAGCGCACGGATTGGTAGAATATAAAATCATCTTCTTCACGCAAAAGCCGACGCTTCCGGGTCCTATATCCCTGTTCATGCTTAAGTTGCCACGCTCCACCTCGGCATAGGTAGCGAACGCCAGATACATTTTGTAAGTGCTTGCGGCTACGAACCGATGATTGCCGTTATACGAAGCTCGGATGTCACCGTCCAGCGTCCGCATCACTAAACCATATTTCCCGCCGTGAGAGGACGCGAAATCACCAAGAAGAGCGTTCATGCCTTTGTTGCTACGGCTATAGGAAACATTGCGACGGAGCGGCGGTTCGATAGTATTGACGGTTAACGCTATTTCCTCCGTGTTCTCCCCGTCCAGTAAGACCGTTTTTATTTTTTTCAAATTGGCTTTCTCATCGAGTTCATACCCTTTTTCACCGGAAGTTTCATCTACTACTTCGCCATCCCGGATTGTTTGCTCCGTAGGCACGGGTTCTTCATCGATGTCTTTGGCTAACCCCTTTAAATATGCAGCCACTTTCTCCTTATCAATCGCCGGTTTTGGCCACCCTTCGCTGTCTTTCCCGACCCGTAGCCAACTTGCCAGCTTTTTATCGGATACCGTATACGCTTCCTTCTTATAGGTAAGATGGAGGTTAGTATCCAACAGTTGCCGTATTTCTTCGGCGACGCTATTGATCTGCTCCGCTGTGATATCGGGGTAATGTTTCCGCATGGGCACTGATACGCTGCCGTCCAGCTGAGCAGCATCCGCTTTCAGGCGGTACCGTAACGTTTTTGCATCGATCTGCCACGACGGCTGTTCGGGTTTCACTTCGACTTGGCGGCCATCCAGTACGATCCGGGCATCAACCGGCTCCCGTTCATACTTTTCAAAGTTGTCCTCTAAAAACGAGTGGAATCGCTCCTCATCCAGATTTACGACTAAATCGTAATTCTCCAAACCCCAGAAATTCCATGCACTATCCATACCGCGCTTCCGGGTTTGTTGTTTGTTTTGTGCCCGGTTATAAGACTCGTATATATCAAATTCTACCCCTGCCTCGGCATACGGAGCCGTAATGGTATCGGTATCTATATAAAATTCCGTTTCCTGCTGGGCGAGTCCGGCTTCTTCCAGCGACTTCGTGGCTCCTTCAGCGGTCAGTCCGCCTACATATATGCCGCCCATCCGCGCCCCCGGAGCCAATCGCTGGCCGGGATAAAGTTGGGCGGTCGTATATCCGATTACCCAGACGACTACTATTGCCACAATGGCAAGCATTACCCCCACTACCCACATCCAGTATTGATGCAGGTGTTTGTGTGAAGCCAGATGAAAGGCGAGCGTGTGCATGGTGTTTTTTGTGTTTATTTTGTAAACTATCTATTGCTTAAGAATAACAGATAAACCGCCTGTTGGATACGGTACCCATATCACCGCTGGCTCATTTTTTGAGCGGGACGAACATAAATCCCGGGTACTCCTTTACATCAGTACTTTCATTCTGAAGCTTATCTATTCGCATAAGCGAATGCTGCACGGCTACAACCATTCTTCCCCCGGGGCTCAATTGGTCTACTAATTCTTCCGGGATTTCTTCAGCCGCTGCGGATACGAGTAT
>CAZXAD010000054.1:0-4746 GCA_964638825.1 uncultured Candidatus Saccharibacteria bacterium
CGCTCCAATTGCCGCATTACGTCTTCGCCGAATTCCTGTTCGCGCTGTGTATATACTTGGCGCGCGGATTCCATGATCTTTTCATGCAGCTCGGAATCGGGAACTTCCTGCAATTGCGCGTAGTCGATCGGAAGGAAGGTCTTGAGCCACTTGGTGAGTTCGCCGCGGTCGAGTTCATTCGTCTCATCAGATGTATATTGGCGGATAAGATACTGGACTTCATTATCGACCATGTTCAAAATTTCTTCTTTGAGCGGCTTTTCTTCCAGAATTTCACGGCGCCGCGCGTAAATGGCTTCACGGTGGCGATTCATGACATCGTCATACTGCAATACGTTTTTCCGCATATCATAGTTGTGCGATTCCACGCGTTTCTGGGCGCTCTCGAGACTACGGGACACCATTTTGCTTTCGATCGGGGTTTTCTCATCTACTCCCACGGAGTTCATGAAGTTACCGATCCGCTCGCCGCCGAATACACGCATTAAGTCGTCTTCCAGACTCACGTAAAACTGGGTGCTGCCCGGATCTCCCTGGCGTCCGGAGCGGCCTCGGAGCTGGTTGTCGATCCGCCGGGCTTCATGCCGTTCACTTCCTAGAACGTGCAGCCCGCCCAGATTTACTATCTCATCATGTATTTTTTGCCATTCTTTCCGGGTAGGGGCAGCCTCGGGATCGCCGCCAAGCACGATGTCGGTACCACGGCCGGCGATGTTGGTAGCTAGGGTAACCGCGCCTTTTCGGCCGGCCTGGGATACAATCTCGGCTTCGCGTTCATTATTCTTAGCGTTCAATATTTCATGCGGAATACCCCGCTTTTCCAACAAACTGCTTAGCCGTTCGTTCTTCTCGATCGAAACCGTACCCATCAGTACCGGCTGCCCTTTCCCGTGGCGCTCTTCAACATCATCGATAATAGCGGAGAATTTGCCGTTTTCCGTTTTGTAAATGCGGTCGGACAGGTCCTGGCGTACCATCGGTTCGTTGGTCGGTATTACGGCGACATCCAAATCGTAAATGCTCTGGAATTCCTCTTCCTCGGTCTTGGCGGTTCCGGTCATGCCGGCCAATTTGGTATACAGCCGGAAATAGTTTTGGAAACTGATCGTCGCCAGCGTGGTGGATTCCTGCAGGATATTCACCCCTTCTTTGGCTTCCAAAGCTTGGTGGATGCCTTCGCTAAAGCGCCGACCCGGCATCAGTCGGCCGGTAAATTCATCGACGATAATCACTTCTCCGCCTCTGACAACATAGTTTTTATTGCTAATAAACAGCGCTTTGGCCTTCAATGCTTGTTCCAGATGGAAAATCGACTGGACGTGTTCGGAATCGTATAAGTTATCAATGCCGAGTATCTGCTCTACTTTGGTGACGCCCTCATCGGTCAATGAGACGGCCCGGCGTTTTTCATCCACCGTATAATCCTTATCGACGGTGAGCTGTTTGGCTATCTTGGCGAATTGCTGATAGGTATTTACCGTTTTGTCCCCGGGGGCGGAAATAATCAACGGCGTCCGGGCTTCATCGATCAAAATAGAGTCGACCTCGTCGATAATGGCGTAATTCAACTCCCTCTGGACCATGTGTTCCTTGCTGGTCACCATATTGTCCCGTAAGTAATCGAAGCCGAATTCATTATTGGTGCCATACACAATGTCGCAGGCATAGACTTCCCGTTTGGTAGCGCTCCGGAAATGCTGGAGCCGCGGATCGCTGTGGGCTTCATCCGTAACCTCAGGATCGTAAATCAACGCCTGGTTACCGCTGATGATGGTGCCGACCGAGAGCCCCAGGAAATGGTATACGGACCCCATCCACCCCGCATCGCGGCGAGCCAGGTAATCATTGACGGTAACGACATGCGTACCTTTTCCGTTCAAGGCATTGAGGTATAACGGCAAAGTGGACACCAGTGTCTTTCCTTCACCGGTTTTCATTTCCGCGATATTGCCTTGGTGCAATATGATACCCCCGAGCAACTGAACGTCGAAGTGCCGTTGGCCGAGCGTGCGGCGGGCGGCTTCCCGCACCACGGCAAATGCCTCGGGGAGCATTTCATCCAAAGTCTGGGATTCTTCGTCCAGAGCGGTTTTAAATTCCTCCGTTTTCCCGGCTAACCGGGAATCGCTGAGCTTCTTGATCCGTGGCTCACGTTCATTGATATCGGTGACCATCGGCCACATCTTCTTCAGTTGTTGCTCACCGGCATCACCGAATATCTTGGTCAGTACTTGACGTACGTCTAACATTTCTCATCCAATACGATCGTTAGTTTCATATTAAAATTAGTGTATGTTGTGCCCGGATTCCTGCATCCTTGCGCGAACTTACACAAGCCCGGAAGTATTCAGTGGCCTCACTGGTGCACAGGCATACAAATTATATTATACCGGATACGTCCACACCACCGAACACCGGTTTCGCGGACAAAGTCATTTTATTCGGGCGGTTTCCGCCAGCGGAATTGTTTGAGCATGCGCCGGGTGCGTCGTTGCTGCCGATTATTCTGCTGTTTATCCTTGTGCTTGAGAAGTTGTGTTTTTACCTTTTCTTCCACGATATCAATGGCGGCATACACGCTGACCGTCGACTCCTTGGCCGTAACAGTGTCATGCGGCATGTGCAGGACCACTTCGCACGAATAGCGGTTTTTGGCTTTTCCCTCCTCTTCGCTGAGAATCACTTCCCCGCGGGATGATCCGCGTTGATTTTTCGGCAAGTATTTATCGAGTGAGCCGAGCTTTTTCTGAACGTATTCCTTTACTTTATCGTCGAGCTCGAAATGAACTCCGCTTATTTCTAGATTGATCATGTAATTACCTCCTTATTTATATATGGTTGTAATACTTCCGGTATACGGATCGTTCCTTCTTTGGTCTGGTAGTTTTCCATAATCGCAAGTAATGTGCGGGTCGATGCCATCGCTGTACCGTTTAATGTATGAGCAAAATGCGGTTCATTACCATCAATATACTTGATACCACCGCGCCGAGCCTGGAAATCCATTGTATTACTGCAACTGGTAAGTTCCCGGTACGTACTCTGGCTGGGTATCCATGTTTCGCAGTCATATTTTTTGGCCGCAGCAGGACCGAGATCGCCTCCGCAGATATTCACTACCCGGTAAGGCAGCTCTAATTCTTGTAAGATTTCCTCTTCTAATGATAGCAGGAATTCGTGCTCATCCCATGAATTATCAGGATGGGTAAAAGAAAACATCTCCAGCTTGTCGAACTGGTGCACCCGCATAATGCCGTGGGTGTCTTTTCCGTAACTGCCCGCCTCCCTGCGAAAACAGCTCGAAAACCCGACATACCGTTTCGGTAAACCGGAGACATCCATCGGCTCAAACATATGTAATCCGGCAAGCGGCACCTCCGAAGTACCGATGAGATACAGGTCGTCTTCCTCAGGATTCACATGATAAATTTCATTCGCGTCCGCCGGGAAAAACCCGGTTGCTTCCATCATGTGTCCGCGGACAAGCTGGGGCGGAATGATCGGAGTAAATCCTCTACTGGTAAGTTTGGTGAGTATCCATTGGGATAAGGCGAATTCCAGCAATACCGCTTCGTTCTTCAGGTAATAAAATCGTGTACCGCTGGTTTTAGCCGCCGTTTCCGTATCTATAAGATCCAAGTCTCTGCCAAGTTGTAGGTGGTCTTTCGGAGTAAAAGAGAATTCGGCTACTTCTCCACAGTGCTTGATGGTCTGATTATCTTCGTCATCCTCTCCCTCGGGCACGCTTTCAGCCGGCGGATTGGGTACCTGGAGCATTAATCGGTTATATTCGGTTTCCACCTGGTCTAATTCGGACTCCCGGGAAGACAACTGTTCTTTTATTTGCTTTACTTGGTCTATCTGTTCTTGGGGTGGTTTACTACCGTCTGTAGTTGAAGACAGTTGATTGCGTTGGCTGCGCATGGAATCTACTTGATTTTGCAGGTCACGACGCTGTTCATCAAGTTCCAATAAACGATCTATGTCGACGTCGATATGTTTTTTTCTGGCACCGTTTTTGACTGTTTCCGTATTCTCGCGGATAAACTGAATATCTAGCATAATTCAAGTATAGAGTATTCGGTATTGAGTATAAAGTATAACTCGACAGAGCCGAGTGAGAAATACTAAATCCGAAACCCTAAACTCTAAACAATTTCAAATGTCTAATACTTAAAATTCTAAACTATTTAGGTCATTACGATTTTTGAATTTAGTATTTGCCTGTCCTGAGCTTGTCGAAGGGTTTAGTATTTCGATATTGGTGCTTAGGATTTGCAAACATTCGGTAGCACTGATAAGTCCCCGATCCAAATACTTAATTCAATCATCACAACCAACTCTATACCTCTAGCCGTAGCCGCGATGCGAGCCAATCTCTATCAAGTGTGGTGAGATGCCAACCCACCTTGGGGCCGCTTTTTTGGCCAAATAAAACCAGGTAGATAGCGCTGAACGCCTGGCCCGCCCCCAGGTTATGGGCGTGTTTCAGTTCATGCACGGTTCCGTGCACCCACTCTGGATCCAGATTGTCCTGCTGTTCAATAGCAGCAGCTAAATCGGCCAAGAATGTAATCTGGGCCGGATCCAATTTAACTTCCGGCAATTCTTCTTGCAGATCGAATTTGAGATGATCCGGCGCATAGCTTTCCATCCACGCGTCCACGTACTGGAGTTCATTCTCAAGCGCAGTTTTATCTACTTTATACCCAGTCCGTTCGAGCAATTCCTGGACGCGTGACGTAT
>CAZXAD010000055.1:0-4707 GCA_964638825.1 uncultured Candidatus Saccharibacteria bacterium
CCCCATATTTTCAGGGCTCATTTGTTTGACCTGGAGATATTGGACGGCCCCGGCGATCACCGCCAGGGTCAGGCTTTTCTCCGTCATATGGAAAAACCCGAACAGGGTCGGGTCGAACGTACTTGGATTCGTGAGAATAGCTTGGATAGCCGGGAGTGAGTGGATGAAGGAATAGGCCGCCTCGCCGATGCGCGCCACATCGATCATGTCGCGGAATACGAACAGTAAAGCAATCAGAATGGGAAACTGCAGTAACGCTAGCCCTATGGAGCCAAAGGGGTTCATTCCCTTTTCCTTGAACAGTTCCATCATCATTTGGGATTCTTTTTGTTTGTCGCCTTTGGCCTTCTTTTTGACCTTGTTAATCTCCGGCTGTAGCTCTTTCATGGCTTTTTGGTGATGGATTTGTTTTTTCACCAACGGCCACATGGCCAGCCGGATGACGACGGTCATGGCGATAATCGCGATGCCGAAACCGCCGGGTAGAACAGCGTAAAACAGCAACAACAGATTTAACAGTGGTTCAAGCACAAAGGTTTGGATCATAAAAATTCCTTATTTAGTGTAGAATGCCAGCCCGCTGAAAACAACTCTGGAGTTGCCGGGCCAGTTCTTCTCCCCGCAGATCCAGTGCTTGGTGACGGGTAAGGATGACGATATCAAATCCGGGTTGGATGTGCGGCCACATGTGTTGTAACTGAGCGTAAAACCGTCGGCGCGTCCGGTTGCGCGGAGCTGCCCGTTTGGACACTTTGGTGCTTACCACGACCGCCGCGCGGCTATGGGGTTGCCGATTCGGGCTGTATTTCACCGTGAAGGCAGGGGCGTGCTGGGTGTGGCCGCGGTGGAACACCCGGGAGAAATCTTTTTGTTTACGGAGCCGATATTTGCGCTGGAGCATTGTTTGAGATTACATCAGTTGTATATGTTTTAACAAATAAAGAGGCTGAGGTGGCGGTATATAGTGACAAATAAAAAGTTCCCGCGAATTTTAGATACGGGAAACATCGCACACCATAGCCGTCTTTAGTACGTAAGTTTTTTCCGCCCCTTTTGGCGGCGGCGCTTTAATACATTACGCCCCGACTTGGTTTTGGCGCGTTTGAAAAAGCCGTGTTCACGGGAACGTTGGCGTTTTTTGGGTTGGTACGTTCGTTTCGGCATAACTCTCTCGCTTCGAATTATTTATTGATTAATGGTATCACACACTCAGCGATACTGTATTCCGTGCATAATTTGGTCACGATGCGCTCGGATATAAACCTGGGGAGTTGATACGATTTCGTGATTGCATAATATATTTTTTATACACAGCTAGCAAGAGTTTTTCCACAGTTTTTACAGATGAAATTGGAAGTTGTGGAAAACTCGGGCGTTTTCTTCGTGATTTATATCACAGTTTGTGGAAAAGCGTCTGCCGCGTTAGTATAGTTAGTACACACGATAACAAAAACATTGTGAGGGAGGTTCACGTTGGCAAGCCCGTTATGGCAAGCGGTGTTGGGCGAGATAGAAGTCACTATCCCCCGCGCTAGTTTCGCTACTTGGTTTAAAAATACGACGCTTTTAAAGAGCGATCCGAACGAAGTGGTGATCGGAGTGCCAAATGTGTTTACCAAACAACAACTAGAGGAAAAATACCAATCTCTCTTGCAAAAAACATTGGATAAAAACGGTGTTAAGCCACAGAAAATCACCTTTACCATCCACGAGGAAACCCAATTGCAGCCGGCAGCCGCCGGACAGCAACATGCCACCGCGGAATCCAAACCAAACCTAAATACCGAACGGCAAACCGATTGGAGCGTAAAACCAAAACCGAAACTACACAAATCCAACCTGAACTCCAAGTATACGTTCGACAATTTCGTCGTAGGGGCCGGGAATGAATTGGCCTACGCGGCCGCCCAGGCGATCGTTAAAAATCCCGGCGATAAATATAATCCGTTGTTCTTGTACGGCGGCGTGGGATTAGGGAAAACCCACTTAATCCAGGCAATCGGCAATGAAATTTTCCGTAAAAATCCGGATGTGTGGATCGAATATATATCCAGCGATCAATTCAGTAAGGAATTTATCTCCAGCGTATTGCAAAAAAAGACCTTTCCGGAACGCTACCGCAACGCCGATGTATTAATAGTTGACGATATGCAGTTCATCGCCGGTAAAGAAAAGACCGAGGAAGAGTTTTTCCATACCTTTAACGCGCTTCATCAAGCCAATAAACAAATCATTATTTCCAGTGATAAGCCCCCGGGCTCCATTCCCACGCTGGAAGAACGGCTGCGTAACCGGTTCGAATGGGGGATGACCGCTGATATTCAATCCCCTGACTTTGAAACCCGGATGGCGATCATCCAAAGCAAAGCCCGGCAACACCAAATCAGCGTTTCCGCTGAGGTCACCGAATACTTAGCCACTCATATCCAGTCCAATATACGTGAGCTGGAGGGTGCGCTTACCAAGGTGTTAGCCCATTGTGAAATGACCACCCAACCCGTATCACTGAACATTGTGGAACAAGTCTTAGGTTCAAATTCGGTCAAAAAACAACGTTTAACCGATAAGCAGGTGGTCGATAAAACAGCCAAATACTTTAACGTCACCACGCATGAAATACTAAGTTCCCGGCGGGAGAAAACCATTTCCCAGCCACGCCAAATCGCTATGTACTTAATGCGGAATGAGCTCCATTTGAGTTTTCCAGTGATTGCTAAGGCGGTTGGCCGGAAAGATCATACCACTGCCATTCACTCCGTCGACAAAATAGATAAAGAAATAACCAGAAATTCTTCCATGCGCCAAACCGTACAAGAAATTAAGGAACGACTTTATGCCTGATACAAACAAATACATATTAAATCTTGCTCGCGCTAATAAAAGTAGCAATTTAAAAAATAGGTGCTCAAAATATACAACTGCCGCTCGATTTTCCTCTTACTCTATAGCTTTTTATACAACAAAAACAGCATGGAAAAAAGGAGGAAAAGCTGTGGAAATGTATATAAAAAATGTGTACAAAACGTGTACATTTTTTTCCACTAGTAACCCCTGTTTTGGTGGCGGTATGTATCAATTTTTATTCCACATTTTATACACTGTGTTTCCCCGTATTTATCCACGTGTTAAGTGGTTATGTTTTGGCTTTAACGTGGGATATATTACCATTATCCACAGTTTCCCCTACTCCAATAACAATCATCATATAAATAAAAGGATATAATTATGAAGCTCAGTATTACACAAGAAAATTTCAACAAAGCGCTAGCAGCCGTTTCACGAATCATCGGAAACCGTAGTACGCTTCCTGTACTTGCCAACGTATTGCTTCAAACAAAAGATAATCGAGTACGGTTGTCTGCTACGAATTTAGAAACAGGTATTAATCGATGGATCGGAGCGAAAATAGAAGAAGATGGAGCTATTACCGTTCCTGCTAAATTATTAAACGAATACGTGAATAATCTTCCGGCCGGAAATATTTCACTATCAGTCGAAAAAAATACGCTCCATATTGAATGCGGTGGGTTTACTTCGAAAATTAATGGGATTAGTTCGGATGAATTCCCTTCCATTCCAGAAGTAAAGGGTGATGTGCAATTTAAAATACCAGCCAAAACACTCAAGGAGGCATTAAACCAGGTGGTACATATTACCTCTACTGATGACAGCCGGCCAGTATTAACCGGAGTTTATCTCCACACTAGAGACGGGGTGTTATACGCTGTTGCCACGGACAGTTATCGGTTGGCAGAAAAACGGGTTATGGAGCTCGATGAAGAATGCTCGGTTATTATTCCTGGACGCACCGTTTCCGAACTTCTTCGCCTTCTCGGGGATGACCAAGAAGCAGAAGTGAGAATCGATGATAATCAGATTAGTTTCAATTTTGAAGACACCGAATTGGTTTCCCGGGTGATCGACGGCGAATTTCCTGATTACCGCCAACTTATACCCGAAGAAGTGCCTACCACGGCTCGAGTAAATACGGGTGAACTCCAGGATATTACCAAAGCAGCCAGTTTGTTCGCGAGAGAAACCACGGGAAGCGTGACGGTGAAAACGGAACGAGATGAGTTAAGTATGCGTTCAGTGGCGAGTCAAGTCGGTGAAAACACGTCCGAGATAAGCGCTGAAGTTTCAGGAGAAAGTATGGAAGTATCTTTGAACGGCCGGTATATATCCGATGCTTTAAATGTCATCCAATCCGATCAAGTGGAAGTCGGTCTCACCGGAAAAGTGAATCCGTGTATCATCCGCCCAGTAGATGATGATTCCTATCTCCACATCGTAATGCCGCTCCGTTCATAAACATTAAAAAGATAATAGTTTAGAGATTTTAGGTTATAAATGACAGAAACCCGATTACTAATCACAAAAGATGTATATACCAGTACAAACACTAATTCATACATTGAATTACTTATAGAGATACAGAAAATGCTAGAAGTTTTAATTAAAAAACTAACACCTGAAACTGAAAACCTATGACCTTAACTAATCTTCGATTAGTTAACTTTCGCTCTTATGAAGACCGTAAATTTTCATTCGACAAGGGAGTGACTGTGATTACCGGGCCGAACGGGAGTGGGAAAACCAATATTTTAGAAGCGATTTATATGCTCGGTACGACTCGGAGTTTCCGGGGGCTCCCTCAACAGATTGTACGCGAGGGGCAAGACTGGTTCCGGATAGAAGCCGAAACGG
>CAZXAD010000056.1:0-4426 GCA_964638825.1 uncultured Candidatus Saccharibacteria bacterium
GGTGAAAATCTATCCTTTTCACTCCAGGTGGAAGGCGTGATGGGGCCGGACATTCCTGAAGAAGAACTGAAAAACCAAATAGCCGGCAAAGCGTATAAAGAAACCATCGAAGAATTAGAGGCCAAACCGAACGTCACGACCGTGGAAGTGCACCTCTCCCCATTCTGGGTTACAAGCGTTCCTGACGATCCGGGTAAGATTGAAGTCGAATTTAAGGTTGCAGAGCCGGATGCCCAAGACAATACTGGCGATTGACTGGGGTAAAAAGCGTATCGGTATAGCCAGGGCTGACACGCGAGCCCAAATAGCGGAGCCGCTTACAACGCTACCGCACACCGAAGGTATTTTTGACAGTATACGTCGGATAACCCAGGAGGAAAACGCAACTACTATAGTAATCGGTTTGCCACGCAATTTATCCGGGGAAGAAACACAGCAAAGCACGGAAGTCCGTCAGTTTGCGACCGCATTAGAGAAGGCGGTACAATGCACTGTAATGCTTCAAGACGAAACACTCACTTCACACTACATTCAGGAGTTACAAGTACAATACCCAAAAGCTGGTAAAGATAGCCTGGCGGCTCTTACCATTCTTAACGATTATTTACGGACTATATGAAAAAAGTATTATCAATTATCATAATCATTCTAGCCGTGACCAGTGCGGGTGCCGGCTCTTGGTGGGTGTACGCACAGATGCAACCGGTAACACAAACGGAAGCGAGCCACTATATCACCATAGAAGAAGGTGCTTCTGCCGGCGAGGTAGCACAAGCCCTCGAAAAAGAAGGCATTATTCGTAATGGAACAGTCTTTTATATGTATGCCCGCTTCTACAAACATGCTCCGAATATAAAATCAGGGTTTTACCGGTTTTCTCCCCATCAAGAAATTACGGAGATACTTGAAATACTTACGGAAGGAAAAACGGAAAATATTACAGTGCGCATCCCCAGTGGCGTTGACTTGAAAGAAATTACCTCGCTGATGCAAGATGAGGGTTTCTCAAAAAATGATATACAAACGGCGTTGAACCGTAGATATGATGTCGATCTCTTGGAACATAAGCCTGGCAACGTGGGACTGGAAGGATATATTTATCCGGACACCTACCATATCGCCGCCAATAGCAACGCTGCCGATTTAATAGAAACGACACTGGTTAATGCCCAGCAGCACATTACTTCTGATTTAAGACAACAGTGGGAAAAACAGGGTTTGTCAGTGCATGAGGGGCTGACATTGGCATCAATCGTGCAAAAAGAGATAGCTGACCCGGAAGAACAAGCACAAGTAGCACAGGTATTCTTAACCCGGTTAGAAGACGGTCAACCCTTGGAAGCTGATCCAACATTCATGTATGCCGCGAGAAAGAAAGGAAGACCGGTATCAGTAGATATTAATTCTCCTTACAACACGTATCTGAATAAAGGGCTTCCGCCCGGACCGATTGCCACGGTAACCATTGATTCCTTACGGGCCGTAGCATATCCGGCCGATACGAAGTATAGATATTTTGTTACCGGGGAAGACGGAGTGACACGGTTTTCCCAAAACCGTCAGCAACATGAAGAGTATATTGATAAATATGGGGTATCAGGTAGTTAAAAAATGATAAATTGCTTTTGTCAAATATTATACCCCTGTGTAATTACAATTGTAGGGCCTTACAAAGGAAAAAACTCCGTATTGACACCATCGCCTCGAATTGATACTCTTAAAGGCGTCATAGCGCAACCATAACAGGAATAATTAATGGGTGCGTTATTGGCTCGCCAAAGCGTTTTCACCAATACTATAACGGTCGAGGTGAAGTTTATATACATTTGGCGGACCTATCTGGTAACAGGTGGGATTGGAGATGGCTATTAGTATTAAACAGGCACGGTACTCACTCACGCACAGTGATCGTATCATCACCAAGTTTACGAACGTAGTTCAGACAATTCAGAAATTGAATACGATACACTCCTACACAATCCATGGTGTAGTGGTGGTTATGATACTTTCAGTGGTTACATTTAGCGGTCAGATGACCGACTATGCCGAACAGAATGTCAGCCGGATTATCAAGGATTCGGATGAAAGAGTAACCAGTGAATCTACTTCCGCGTATGTAGCCGCGAACGTGGCTGATGGGCTTGGTATGAGCTTAGCAAGCCGTGTCACCTCAGACGCGGAGAATTTGAGCAATCAACAGCAGCTAATGGCTGCCGATGCTACGCATTTATCCAAGGTAAGCGCAGTCGCGACTGATTCGGTATCCCGCGAAGACATTACGACATATACCGTAAAGAACGGTGACAGCGTAACGAGCATTGCCAAAGACTTTAATATCAAAACCCGCACCCTGCGCTGGGCGAATGATCTGTCCGAACGGGACGCGGTGAGCAACGGGGATAAATTAACCATTCTTCCGGTAGACGGGGTACTGCATACGGTACGTAGCGGCGACACTGCAGAAAAATTGGCTGGACGGTATCAGGCGAGCGCGTCGCAGATTGTCAGTATGAACGATGCTGAAGTAAACGGTTTGCCGGCAGGACAGGAGATTATTATTCCGGACGGCGTGTTGCCTGAATCCGAACGACCAGAATATTCCCCGACTCCTATAAACAATTATATTGCTGATAACTTTTCTCCCCAATATACGGGCAACGGGTATGCGTATGGGTACTGCACGTGGTATGCAGCCACCCGTGTCAATGTACCGAGCAACTGGGGGAACGCTACTACATGGGATGACTATGCTGCTTCAAGTAATGGATGGAAAGTTGTCCAGACACCGCAACCAGGTGCTATTGCCCAAAATGATTGGATGGCCGGAGGTTTAGGCCACGTCGGTATTGTCGAAGAAGTTAATGGCAGTGAGATCATTATGACTGACATGAACGGGTTTGCCGGTTACGGCAACGAAGGTACCGGTAGTGTTTCGGCTTCCCGGTATACTTACATAGTTCCCCGATAACTTTAAACTTCTGCTATACTCAGAGTAGATGTTTGTCGATGAAACAGAAGTGCGTATCAGAGCAGGAAAAGGCGGAGACGGACTGACCAGTTTTCGAAAGGAGAAGTATGTGGCCAAAGGTGGGCCTGATGGCGGAGATGGCGGAAACGGCGGCAACGTAGTCGTACGGGCCGATACCAATACTAATACGCTCTCGAAATTACGATACAACAAAGAACTTACCGCGGAAGAAGGCGGTACGGGTAAGAAACGGAATGCCCGCGGAAAGTCAGGAACGGATCTTGAAATCACGGTACCGGTCGGCACGGTGGTATACGAAGACGACACGGTATTAGCTGATTTGGACAGACAGGATGAAAGCGCTGTTATTGCCCGCGGAGGCCGCGGCGGGTATGGTAACGCACACTTTACTACCTCTACCCGGCAGGCACCGCGCATGGCGGAACTGGGTGAAGCCGGGGAAGAAAAAACTGTCCGTTTCGAATTAAAAACCGTTGCGGATGTGGGCTTGATCGGTCTTCCCAATGCCGGAAAATCCACTTTTCTTTCGGTGATTAGCAATGCTAAACCACATATCGCCGATTACCCGTTTACGACGCTTGAGCCGAATCTCGGGGTGGTGGATATATTCGAAGAATCATTAGTATTCGCTGATATTCCCGGATTAATCGCGGGAGCCAGCGAAGGGAAGGGGTTAGGCGACGAGTTTCTCCGCCATATTGAGCGCACCAAAATACTTCTCCATCTTATTGATAGTTTATCCGAAGATGTGGTGGAAGCGTACCAGACCATACAACAGGAACTTTCTTCTTATAGCATTGATTTAACCACAAAACCGCAGCTGGTGGCTTTGACACGAATCGATACGGTAGATGAACAAACACTCAAACGACACCAGAAAAGACTGCGTGAAAACGGCGTTGAGACGGTATATCCTATATCCAGTGTTGCTCATAAAGGCCTGGATACTCTGCTCAAGGATACGCTGAAAACAGTACAGTCCGCCGCTGAGTCGTCTGAAGAAGCTAGTGAAGATGAGGATATGCCAACGATTACGTTAGCGGATGACCCCGAAGCATGGTGGGTGGAACAGGAAAAAGGACAATATGTTATCCACGGTAAAAAAATCGGACGTTTCGCCGAACGGACTGACTTTTCCAATCGGGAGGCGGATCGGCGTTTCCGTGATATCCTGCACAAACACGGTATAGACCGCGAATTGGAGCGCCAAGGAGCGGATAGCGGAGATACGATAGTGGCAGGCGGAAAAACATTCCAGTGGTGAATAGCTAAACCGGTAAATCATGATTTACCGGTTTAGGCGGTGCCTGGTTCTTTATACCGTATACGCAATCCTTTATACTGAATACTGGATTAATATGGGGCATTAGCTCAGCCGGAAGAGCGCATGCATCGCACGCATGAGGTCCGGGGTTCGAGTCCCCGATGCTCCACCAA
>CAZXAD010000057.1:0-2368 GCA_964638825.1 uncultured Candidatus Saccharibacteria bacterium
GCATGGGGTGAACACGGGAATCATTAATCCCTGCAGTAAGCAAGATATCCGGATACTTTTTGTTGTCATCCATATGATGGTACGGACTGTACCCCTTCAGCCAGACGAATTCCTTTTCGTTGTCCGGGTTGCCGTATTCATGCGTCCAATGATGTGCCATTAAGAACTTATGGTAACGGTACATATCAAGTAGCGGTACCGCGCACACTGCGGCCTTGAAAAGATCAGGGCGCTGCATGACACTAGCGCCGACTAACAAACCCCCATTGCTAGCACCTAAAATAGCGATCTTTTCCGGTCGTGTAATGCCTTCATCTACCAGAAATTCCGCCGCGGCGATGAAATCATTGAAGGTATTCTGTTTGTTCTCACGCATACCTGCCTTGTGCCATTTTTCTCCGAACTCACCGCCACCCCGGAGACACGGCTCTACAACAGCGCCACCTCGCTCCAGCCACGGTTTAAGACTGCCCATGAAGTGCGGTTCTTCGCTCGAATTAAATCCACCGTATCCAATAAGCAGCACCGGGTTATACTCGGTTTCGACGTAATTTTTAGGGGCTACAAAAAACATTGGTATCCTTTCGCCGTCTTTTGAGGTATACCAACGTTGCTGGGCGGTGTATTTTTCCGAATCCAGACTCCGTGGGTCTTCATAAAACAATTCCGAGTTTTTGGTTTCAGGATTGAAATAATATTGGACGCCAGGAGAGAAGAACGTATCCACCGAATAATAAAAATCTTCGTCGTTGCGGTTTGTGTTTAAATCGCCTACGCTTGCAAGTTCAGGAATATCAAGCGGGGCAATATACGTTCCATTTTGTCGATTAAACCTATCTAGCTTGTCAACAGCATTATGCGTATAAAGGGCTAGTATTTCATGTTTCGTCGGCACCCATCCATGCAATTGCCTTTCCGGGTCTTCAGCAATAAATTCTTCCCACTCATCTATCGGCGTATCGACGTCCCCTATAGGCATACGCAAAACCCGTCGATTATTGGCTAAATGATCGGTGTCAAGGTAGGCATATCCATCTAAAAGCCGTATTTGGTTGCGAGCTTCTATACCGGAAGCTATCTCTTTCACTTTCTCAATTTGGGTATCAAACAAATACACATACTGTTCATTGCCACCAGAGCCTATGCTAGCGTTAATAGCTACATAGCGTCCGTCCTCTGAATCGTGCGCGGACACTAACGTTTCTTTGGGAAGATAATCCACTGCATTAAATATGAGCTGGTCTTCATTACGGTTTTCTCCCATTTTATGAAAATATACCTGTTGATAAAGCGTTTCGTCGCTTGAATCGCCACCATATGCTTCATAGTTGCTGCGAGTATAGTAAAAGCCGCTTTCATCGTCACGCCAACTGGGAATGAATACCCTGCCATAATAAAATTCTTCGTCCTCCCCGGTGCCCAAATCCTTGATAAATACCCTCTCATATTCATCACCTTGTTCCATTAAGCCGTACAGGGCGTAGTTTCCTTCCTGTGATATATCGAAAAAATTCAACGCTATTGACCCGTCCTCGCTTAATTCATTCACATTAAATACAGTTTTCTTGTCTTTTTCAGTATCCAGGTTAGATGCAGAAAATAATATGGAGTGCTGCTCTCCCGGTTGCCGCTCCCACCAAAAATACTGATCACCGTACCGAGACGGCGTATCCCTAACAAAGATATCGTGCTCACATAAAATCTCTTGGTAGACCGGTTCAACGTTTATTGATTCGAAATAGTGCTTCGCAGTTTCATTCTGTGCTTCTACCCATGCACGTACTTCCGGGTCGTTTTCATCTTCGAGCCACCGATACGGATCGCTGATTTGCTCTCCGTGCATCTCGTCCACTACTTCCCGTTCCGGTGTTTCCGGATAGTGTATACGGATTTCCGATTTAGTATCTTCTCTGGATTCCGATTTAGATGATGAATTTTCCATATGTTCTTACATTAATTAATTTTCTTTAACATGCCAACTTTATAAATCTTTTAGAACTACCAATATTATTCGGATGTGATTCGTATTTAAGCAGGCTACAAAGTGTCGGTATTTAAAAAATTATTCTCGGAGAACCGGTTACTCGATACCGTACCTTTCTTTAAAACGTTCAGGAGCACCGGGCAATTGTTTTTTCAATAGCCCTTTAAACTGTTTGATGGCATACGTGTTAAAGCCGTATTCACTTAATAATTTTAATTTGATTATCTCTTCTGCTGAAAGTTTCCCGTCTTTCCTATTTCCTTTTATGATACTGTTTTCTTGGGCGCTTTTAAAGAAGCGAATGGTTACGAACGGATAGACGCTCTGGATTTGTTGTAGCGTACCTCCACCCAGCATACCGGCTTGGTGAATTGTCTGAAGTGT
>CAZXAD010000057.1:2378-4332 GCA_964638825.1 uncultured Candidatus Saccharibacteria bacterium
ATACCTTGTTCTAATTCTAATTCACGTTCTTGCTTCTTGGTGGGTGTTTCACCTGTAAACACCAACTCCTCGATGGCAGATTCGGCGTTAGATTCGGCGACAGCTTCTTCGAAAGGATGCGCTACTTCGGGTCCCTCATCTTTCTCATCTTGGGCCTCTTCGTCCGTTTCTTCTTGTACGGTTTTATTGTTTTGTACATATGATGTTTCATTATCCGGCTTCTTCGGTTTGATTAACCGGCCGTCGGGAAGTTCCAGTTCCGAACCTTTATACCCGATTTCTATCCTGGTCCCTTTTTGTTCCATGTATTCGTGGCGGATTTCACCTTTTACCACGTTCTGTATGTCATCGATACGATCTACCGAATCTACGATATACTCTATTAAATCAAGAGTGGGATGATTATGCGGTAAAACATCAAGCGCTTCCTCGAAATATTCATAGTTTTCCCCGATGTATGCCAGTGCTTCCAATGCTTGTTGGCGGAGGGTTTCCATATCACCTTCCTGCTGCTGTAAGTTTTTTCCATGCGCATCAGCGTAATCGATAAACGCGCTGGCTAAGCCCTCCGGAGGTACTTGCACGTTGAGAGCGGCGAGATAATCCCGACGCTTCTCCAAGCACGCCGCCAGCTTGGTGGCAGCCGGTAAATCAATTTTATGTAGTATTTCGGCATGTTCGCCGACATATTCATTGCTTGCAGGTTTTGTTTCTGTCTCTATCTTTATCGGTCCTTCGGGTTCGGTTATCGGATCAATCCGATAATAGGCTTTTGAATTTCGGCGCGCTTCCTCGTGTATCGTCGACAATCGGTACCCCTGCGCGCGCAATTGTCGGCGCATTTGCGATATTCCCGCGCTTAATCTTTGGGTGCTTCTATCAGTAGCATCTCCGTATAATATGAGTTTGAGTGCATCAGAAGACATATACTCACTGTCTTCCAGATTTTCCATCAATGCCCGCGCAATGGTAGCTTTGCCGCCTTTTAATTCTGCACCATTCGGTAATACGTATTTTCCTTCTGACTGGCGTTTGTCATAGAGTTCTACATCAAAATCCTTGATAATATATGCTGATTGAGACCCTCGTTTTCCATTGTGGACCGCGATAGGATGCTTTTTGTAGGTAAAATGGTTTTTCAACCATGTTTTAACCTGCATCATCGTTCTCGCATCGAACTGGCGACCCTCTTCACCGAATGTTTTCTCCCATAGATCGTACACGGAAAGCTCTTCGCCCTGGTGTTCGATCAGCGTCTGCGCAATTTTTATTCGGTCTTCCGAGTAATCATGCATATGTTCTCGGTGTTGCCCCATTTCTACTACACGACGACCAATCTGGACATTGCCGTCTTCCCGGACCGTCACCGTAACGTGCGGTTTTGTCGGCTCGCTTTCGTGTTGCCGGCCCGGTATTTCATCCTCTGTGGAGTGCGGTGCGGCCGGGTTCGGTTGAACAGTAATTTCGGTTTCTGGCACGGATTGTACTGCCTTTTCTTCAACTTGACTTCCGGTAGCTACCGGACCAGCAAACTCCTGCAGCCGTTTCATTCGTTGGTATTCCGGTTTTTTTGCCAGGCTTTTTTCCACTTCTTGTCGGCGTTCCTGTATTTCACCGGTGCTGATTAGCTGTCCCGCCAATGATTCTAATTCATTGAGTTCTTTAAATGCCTCGAGCGCAATTGCGCCGACGCTACGGCGCAATTGCTCGAGTTCTTCCTGTACTTCCGGTGTCTGCGCCAGTTCAGTTAATCTGTTGTCCGCTGCTTCAATGGCACTATCGTACAGATCCCGCGTTAGATCGGAAGTCTCGTCTCTTTGTTTGAGCAATTGGTCGCGTTGCTCGTATAAATTTTCAAACTCGTCGATAACTGAGTTTTCCTCTTCCATGCGTTTCTCTCTTTACTTGCGAAGTATATTTATATCATCATACATACTTTTACGCAAATACAAAC
>CAZXAD010000058.1:0-4077 GCA_964638825.1 uncultured Candidatus Saccharibacteria bacterium
CGGTAATTAAAGATGATTTTCTATATTCCATCAAATACCGCGCCGTTGTAAGCGAGCGCGGTATCGTGTCCGGAGATGTGGCTACTCGATTTAACTTGACTCCGCAAAGGTATCGTCAATTACAGTAGTATCGAGTTCTTCCTCCACGTTTGATTCCTTCAAATAGTTTTCCACGTCCGCTAAATCGCTGGAGTCGTTTATCTCCGGGGGTTGCGTAGGTTGGGGCTGTTGTTCGGCCACATCCTGCTGTTGCTCGGTCTGGTACAGCGTCCATGCGCCGAAAGCAAGCAACCCGATAACCGCGATTACCAGTACGACTTCGACAAGACTAAAACCAAAGGTGTTTCTACTGCGCATTTTCTTCCCCCTCGTCTGCCGTACTATCAGCACCGTTGGTGCCACTCTCTTGGCCGTTCTCTTCTTGGTCTTCAGCGCTATCTGCCTCTTCGGCGCGCATCTCTTGGATAAGATGAACTAATTCGTCACGGTAGGTCTGGAGTTCCTGGCGAGCTTCTTCCACCGCAGTTCGGAATCCATCCAGTTGTTCACCGACACTGGGGGTGTCGCAATCCAGTTCGAATTCATAGTCTTCGACAACCTGTACGGCCGCTTCCGCATCCGCTTGGGCTGCATCTACTGAACTTTTACGCTCTTCGTATCCTTCCACCACTACCTGCTCGCTTTCTACGAAGCCTTGTACGTTTTCATATACTCGATCCATCGCGTCCTTCAATGCCCTGGATTGGGTAGCAAGTTTCGGAATGACTTGTTGCAACTGTTCTTGTTTTCTTTCACACACCTGCTGTTTCACTTCCGAGCGCCGTTCTTCTACTTGTTGCTGGATGCGCTCTTTCCGTTGCTGGGCACTTTCTTGGGCTGCTTGCCCGCGCTGTTGTGCTTCTTCTTGGGTTATTCCTTGTTGCCGTTGCGTTTCTTCCTGGGCTGTTTGTGCTTGCCTGGATTCTTGTCTGCTCTGGTCTGTCGAATATCCCTGTGCGCTTACAGGGCCCGCAGTCACCGCAACCAGCATCACGCTAGCGATAGCTACACTTGCAATTCTTTTCATTAATATACCCTCCTATTTTGGTTATGTAGACTGCCTTCATTAAAGCAAAAGCATGACGTCTATGCAATTCAGGTATATAAACTCATCTGTAATCCTCCATAATTAACGAGCAGTACTCAGTACACATGGGTACCGAATCGTTAAGTTTAGAATATGTTCAAGTCTGTGTCAGCCAATGCTATCGTTCAGTTAACAAGACAGGCTACTTATTCTTTTACATTCACACCTATGGAGAATCGTACTCTTCCTTCGCTTGGTTCCATAACCGATACTTGGGCGCTCATGTCTTCGCCATGTTCAGCCTGGTAGTGCGTATTGTTATTAAACGTGGAGGTACTGGTGGTTTCCCATCCGCCCGACTCAAGTTCCTGTTCGTAAAATTCCTTAACTTCTTGAACGTCAGCCTCGGTGTTAAACGCTACGGAAAAACTGGATGAACCTTCCCGCTTTTGCGAAGTAGAACTTATGATTTCCGCTGGCTCGAACAATGGAACTTCTTCCGGGAAGTCGTCCGGTAATTCCGCCTGGCTGGTGAAGCTTCCTTCCTCAGTTTCGATGTTCACGCCATCATCGGTAACTTCTATATTGCTGTCGGTGGCCTTTTCAAAGGCGGTTTCCCCGAGTTTTTGGAAGAAAAACCCGAGCAAAACAGTGCCCAGGATTCCCAGTACGATTAGTACTGCCAATACGATGAGTACAATCTTGAGTGCTTTTTTATTGGAATTATTCGATGAAACCGGTTGCTGTTCTTCTTGCTCATTGCCAGTGTTTGTTTGTTGATCCTTTTGTTCTTGTGCCATGAGTTTACCCTTATAGATCCTTATTGCTATTTAATCAGCTCAAAACTTCCGATAAGCGGCAACGGCTTCTTCTCGCCGTTAACTACGTTTACGATGCCCATGATCATCAATATAATGCCGAATATCCATACAAGCGGCAAAACTATAAATCCAATCAAGACAAAAACAAGTAGTTGACCGACGATATTCCCGACAACCCAGTATAACAAGAGCAATAATTGCTGATTGGCATGGTACATGGCGAAACTATTACTCTTGGCCTCGGTCACCATTGGCAAGAAAAAAAGTATCGGAATAATGTAGCCGACAATGCCGAGAGCTTTTGCGTTATCTACATCTTGCGTAGTTGTCTGTTGCGTCTGTTCGGTTTGTGTGTTTTGTGTTTTTTTCTGCGTTGTTTCAGTGGACTGTTGATCTTCCATGGTTTACTCCTTTTCTTACCTTCATAAGGGAATTATATCATATCTTTACAATTGTATACCCAAACATACCAAATTGAGAAGTTACTATGGATATCGTTGGTCTAATATGCGATACAATGAGCATATGGAGGAATGGCCGCAATACACCGCCGCCCAATCAGCCGCTACGAGCTTGCACAATGCAGGGTTTGAAGCATACATCATCGGCGGAGCGGTTCGTGACATGCTACTCGGGATTACTCCGAAAGATTTCGACTTGGTAACCAATGCAACACCCGAAGAAGTACTGACTATTCAAGACTTTAAAAAGCCGCGGTATACGGATGCCGCCCAAGCATTCGGGGTAACTCGGGTACAAATCCCTGTAGCCCATAAGGAAGGGGAAACGCGCGACATAGAATTGGAGATAACCACCTACCGCCGGGATATAGAAGCCCACATGGGCAGATCCCAAACAAAAATCGCCTTCGCCCACCTAGAAGACGACGTGAAACGACGGGATCTTACCATCAATGCCTTAGCGCTCGATCCGGCAACTAACCAGTTGATTGATTTCGTTGAAGGACTCACCGACATTGAACACCGAATTCTCCGCTTTATCGGCGATCCGGCAACCCGCATACAAGAGGATCCGCTCCGTATACTGCGGGCAATCCGGCTCAAAAACCAGCTGGGTTTCTATTATGAAGACACCGCCTACACCGCGTTAAAAAAAGCTTTCGATACAGAAGTTCTGGATGAGATCGCAACTAACCGGATACGGTTTGAACTCACCCGGATGCTTACTCATAAACACCGAAAATTCGCGTTGGTTGAACTTAAAGAACTGGGCGCTTTAGAGAAATTGCTTCCCGAAGTGGCTGCTCAAAAAGGGGTTGATCAGCCGGAAACAATACACGCCGAAGGAGATGTATGGCGGCATTGTCTGCTCACCATGCAGTACTTGCCCGATATCATCAGCCCGCGACTGGCGTGGGCCGCGCTTCTTCACGACACAGGGAAAGTAACTACCGCTGAACCGGCCGAACAAACGGGTGACAGGATACGGTTTAGCGGCCATTATTCGGAAAGCGCGGACATCGCCCACCGGATTTTAAAGCGGCTCGGGTTCGGAAAGCGCTTTCGACAGGATGTAGCCTGGATTGTCTACTATCATTTGGCAATCGATGAATTACCGCATATGCGCCCGGGGAGAGCTAGGCATATGATGAGCCATCCTGCCTTTGGAGACCTTCTGGAGTTGCATAAAGCAGACGCCCACGCTGCCTGGAGTATTAATAAAACCGGGTCAATAGACAAAGGGCCGGCCGATTTTTCCGACCTAGAGAGAATGTGGGCCGATTTCCAGCAAAAGCAACATCAGCATCCACCCTCACTCAAACATGATCTGGGCATTGATGGTAAGTGGTTGATGGAACATTTCAACGTCTCTTCCGGCCCACGCATTGGTGAAATACTCGCCCAACTTGAAGAGATGTACTTGGACGGAGAAATTACGACTGAAGAGGAAGCAAAAACCAAGACCCGGCATTTACTCGAGAACACATAGCATCCCGTAACAAGTGTACGTATTAATTCTCGAACTCAGTGTTTTCAGTACCGACCCACACGTATTCCCATAACTCGGCTTCGGGGCCCAGTTTTTCCACGCCTTCGGGGTAACTCGGGAGAAATCCGAATTGGCGTGCTTTGGCATAATCATTTTTACTCAGCCATTCAAACGCTTCCGTTTCGCCGAACTCATCGAACGGCCGGTTGGCCGCGGTGTCGTTTATATCAATGGTGTATC
>CAZXAD010000059.1:0-3966 GCA_964638825.1 uncultured Candidatus Saccharibacteria bacterium
CTCCGATTCTGGCGGCCGCCGATGGAGTAGTAGTTTATCGGGGATGGCTTGGAGGGTACGGCAATACGGTTATGCTGCGCCACAGTAACGGGCTTATTTCCTTATACGGGCATATGCAATAAAGACCGCATAACTAATATAAGCATTGACACTTTGCAGTTCAGTGAGTAAAATTTGGAGCACAACGCACTTATGCTTATACAACACATTAACAGTATGCTAAAAACAAACATTACAAAAAAAACATTCATTATATCCCTATTGGCCGCAGTAGTTACGGGGGCGGCTGTCGCATACTATACGATGCCGGGCTATGCACAATCACCTCAGGACTTACAAAGTGAAATTAATCAGATAGAAAATAAAATCCAGCAGTCTAAAGACCGTCTCAGTGAATTGCACGACAAAGAAGATACCCTGGAAAATAAGTTAGAGATCATAAAAACCGATATTAATAAAATTCAAAATGAACTTCAGCAGACTCGTGAGGAAATTGCTACCAAAAAGGCCGAAATACGTGAGACTGAACGTGAGTTGCAACGCAAGAGAGAATTAATGCAGGAAAACGCCAAAACGTTGTATAAAGAGGGTGACCCCAGTACGATGGAAATCTTGTTCTCCAGCGATAACTTCAGCGATTTTATGAGTCGTAAACAATACTTGGACAGTGTCAAAGATAGTTTGAATGAAGCTGCCAAGGAGGTGAAAGAATTACAGAAGAAACTAAAAAATGAAAAAACCAATCTGGAAAATAAACGCCGCGAACAAGCCAGTAAAAAACAAGAGCTACAAGCACGGCGCAATGAGCAGCAGCATCTACTTGAAGAAACTCGCGGAGAAGAGGCACGGTATCAGGAAAGGGTTGAGGAATTAAAACGACAACGACAAGAAGCCCAGGAAGCACTTGCGAACCTAAATCTTGGGCGAATAGCCAGTGAGGGTCCAGTTGAAGCGGGTGAGACTATTGGCGCAGTTGGCCATACAGGTTATTCGACGGGTTACCATCTACATTTTGAAATTCGAAACAACGGTGGCCATGTAAATCCCGCTACTTATTTAAATGGTGGATGGTTGCGTCCAACAGAAGGAGCTATAACACAACCCTATGGTGTTGCTTCAGGAAATTATATAGGCGGTGTTCACCCTGGTATTGATTACGGTGGAGCAGGAAATCCAATCATTGCTTCTAGTGCGGGAACTCTTTATCGAGGATGTTCAGACAGGATTCTTAATATTGAAAGACCAGCATATGGGTATGTTGCAGTTATTGATCATGGTAATGGGATAGAATCATTTTATGGTCACATGGAAGCTCCGAATGGTGCCTCGTGTGATTATGCCTACTTTTAAGTTTAGGTTGTTCGCAAATTTGTGAGAACGAAGAAACCATATTAAAGCATTGACTTTTTAGCAAAAATATGATAGTATGACATTACAATACTATATTAGAAATATAGAATTAAAAAATGTCAAAAACAAAAACGACCCAAAAACGAATTTTAATCAGTGTTCTTACCGCAGTTTTCGCATTAACTATTACGGTGCAGCATGTAGTTCCGGCTTTTTCCCGCTCGCTTCAGATTGTAAACGAAGAAATTAACCAAGTAGAAAACGAAATTCAGGACTCAGAAGAAAAGATAGCACGGTTAAAGAAAAAGGAAGATACGCTCAAAAATCGGCTGGAGATTATTGCCACTGATATCAAAAAAGTCCAAGCGCAATTAGAACAGACGAACAGTGAGATAGATACTGTTCAACAACAGATACAGGAAATCGAAGAAGCGCTAGATGAAAAAAGAGAACTGGTGCAGGCCAATGCTCAGGTGTTATACAAGGAGGGCAACCCGAGCACACTAGAAGTATTATTTTCGAGTGATAGCTTTACTGATTTTATAAGCCGTCGGGAATACCTTGACAGTGTCAGGAATAATTTACAGGAAGCTGCCAAAAGCGTAGTTGAACTACAGGAGTCACTCAAAGCCGAACATGAAGAATTAGAAGAATTGCGTCAACGTCAGCGAAGCAAGCAAATCGCTTTGAAATCCCGCCGTAATGAACAACAGAGATTACTCAAAGAAACCCGTGGCGAAGAAGAGAAATACCAGCAATATATGGCTGAGAGAAAAGAAAAACTGGAAAAGTTGCGATCGGAACAAGCCGTGATAATTGCAAATAGCCAGTCAGGCGGGGATATGGTCTCCGGAGAGACGGATTATCCGTATATGCATTCTGATTGCTTTGATGACGATGGGCGGTTTAACGGCATGGATGACGACTCTCCGTGCAATGAACATGTCGATCCATGGAGTTTTTATTACCACCAATGTACTTCCTATGTAGCATGGCGCAGGAAAGATATGGGTAGAGAGATACCTGCTTGGGGTAAGATAGTACCTACACATGCTAAACATTTTTACGATCGTGCCGATGATGACGGGTACAAAATCAATAAAAAACCTGCCAAAGGTGCCATAGCCGTAAACAGGAACGGTGAATGGGGGCATGTCATGATCGTAGAAAAAGTTTATGGTGAATACATAGATATCAGCCAGTTCAATGCTGCGCTGGATGGCCGTTATAGCGAGGTGCACGGCATACCCGAAAAACAGTGGTCAGAATATTGGTTTATCCACGACAAATCATAGTGTACTCTTTCGTGACCCGTCATAATCACTAATGTGCTGGAATTCGGCGTCGTTTTATTGAACACATTAGTATACACAAATGCGTAACTTCTTATGCTACAATAATGTGAGTGGAACAAGAAGAAAATAATAAAGAAAATACCAAACGGTTTAAGGGGCGGTTCGGCCTGCCGACGGTATTGGTTATTGGCGCATTACTGGGAGTGCTCGGGTTTGGCCTGGGGAGTAATGCCGACAAAATTGATCTAAATCGGTATGAAACGACTAATCCGGAACTTCCCGAAGATCTTAGTTACGAATCGACCGAAGAAGTTTATGACAGTTTACGGGAGAAATACGCAGGCGAACTCAGCGAAGAAGAGCTAGTAAATGGACTGAAAAAAGGATTAGTCAATGCGGCGGGTGATCCGTTTACCGAATACCTTAATGCGGAAGCCGCACAAAAATTGCAGGAATCGCTCGACGGGGAATTCGGCGGTATCGGAGCCGAAATCGGCAAACGGGATGGACAGCTAGTGGTGATCGCGCCATTGGATGGTACGCCGGCTGACAAATCTGGATTACGGGCGCAGGATGCCATTATTGCCGTGGACGGAGAGGATACGTCCGATCTCACGATCCAGGAAGTTGTAACGAAAATACGGGGCGAAGAGGGAACTGACGTTATCTTGACTATCGTTCGCAACGGGCAAGCACCTCAGGAAATTACCATCACCCGCGGCCATATCGAGGTACCGAGCGTTGAATCCGAGATGAAAGAAGGCAATGTTGGCTACATCGAATTAATCCAATTCGGTAATGACTCGGGAAGTGAATTCCGCCGCGCAGCCGCCCGGCTGCGCGATCAGGGTGCAGAAAAAATTATATTGGATGTGCGGAGTAATCCGGGTGGGTATCTGGACATTGCTGTGAATATAACCAGTGAATTTCTCGAATCCGGCCAAGTAGTGGTAGAGGAGCGCCGAAATGGGACGGTATTAAACACCCAGCGCGCAAAAAGTGGCGGCAATCTGGTCGGATTACCCACGGTAGTTTTGATTAATGAAGGTTCGGCCAGTGCCAGTGAAATTATCGCTGGCGCCTTGCGTGATAACGATGTAGCCCAGCTGGTCGGTCAGCAGACATTCGGCAAAGGAAGCGTGCAGGAATTGGTAGAATTCGATGAGGAGGGCGTATTGCGCGTCACCATTGCCAATTGGTATACACCGGCTGGTTCCAATATCGGCGAAGAAGGTATAGAGCCGGACGTGGAAGTTGAGCTTACTGATGAAGACCTCGACAACGAGCGTGACCCGCAGCTGAAGAAAGCAATGGAATTGCT
>CAZXAD010000060.1:0-3944 GCA_964638825.1 uncultured Candidatus Saccharibacteria bacterium
TGAAGACCTATCGAAGGTTCGTCAAGAACGTACAATACTCCGGTGAGACGGGATCCGATTTGCGTCGCCAACCGGATCCGTTGGGCTTCGCCGCCGGACAACGTTGTGGCGCTCCTATCCAGCGTCAGATAATCAAGGCCGACATCGCTTAAGAATTGCAGCCGTTCGTGGATCTCCTTGAGTATCTGCCGGGCGATGTATTCCTGCTGGCCGGACAACGTTAACGAACCGAACCATTGGCGCGCTTCGCTAATTGCTACCGACGTAATATCCAAAATCGACTTTTCTCCTACCGTCACCGCCAGCACTTCCGGTTTCAGGCGGGCCCCTTGGCAAGTCGGGCATTGCCGTTCCCGCATGTATTTTTCGATTTCCCGTTTGAGAAACTCCGAATCCGTTTCATGATAGCGGCGCTGCAGGTTAGGGATTACTCCTTCGAAATTCGTATCATAGGTACGGCCGCTTCCGCCGAGCGGCATCCGGGTACGCTCGTCTTCACTCTCGCCATGCAAAATGAGCTGCTGAGGTTCTTTTTTCAGCTCTTTCCAGGGAACATGAAGGGAGAATCCGTATTTTTCCGCAACAGCGTTAAGACGGCGCTGGTACCATGCTTCCTGTCTCCCCCATGCCCACGGACGGATCGCTCCTTCGGCGATCGTTAACCGCGGGTTCGGGATCGCCAAAGCGGGATCTATTTCCATGCGGATGCCTAGACCGGTACAGGTCGGACACGCGCCGTGAGGGGAGTTAAAGGAGAAGCTCCGGGGTGCCATTTCCGGAATCGGCGCATCGGGGTGGTCGACACAAGCAAACCGGTCACTGTAGGTATATTCCGTTTCTTTATCTACATCGAATACCGTAATTGTTCCATCAGCCAAATCAATCCCCTGTTCCACGGATTCCGCTAATCGGGTGCGTACATCATCTGAAACAGCGATGCGATCCACTACTACTTCGATGGTATGGAAATAGTTTTTATTCAGGGAAGGAAATTCTTCCACGTCGTAGGTGACACCATCCACCCGCACCCGGGCGAAACCGGATTTTTTCAATTCTTCGGGAACATGGCGGAATTCTCCTTTCCGGTCGATTACTACTGGCGCGAGTAAAAGCAGCCGGGTTTTTTCCGGAAACTGCATAATCGTATCCACGATCTGTGTTTGCGATTGCCGGGTTACTTCTTTGCCGCACACAGGGCAATGCGGTACCCCGACACGAGCAAACAGTAAACGGAGATAATCATAAACTTCGGTTACCGTCGCGACGGTAGAGCGGGGATTATGGCTGGCCGATTTCTGGTCGATCGATATCGCCGGGCTCAAGCCTTCGATTTGATCGACATCCGGCTTTTCCATCATACCCAGGAACTGACGGGCATACGCGCTCAAGGATTCTACGTAACGTCGTTGCCCCTCGGCATAAATCGTATCGAACGCTAAACTCGATTTACCCGAACCGGATAAGCCGGTCATTACGATTAATTGATTCCGGGGAAGTTCGACGTCAATGTTCTTTAAATTATGCTCGCGCGCACCATTGATTCGTATTACATCATTCATGAATATTCCTTCTTTTTTAAGGCAGAATAACCGATATTCGCTTTACCGCCTCACTGCATACCAAGCGAATATAATACCATGAAACAGAGGTATTATTCAACTATTACTGGCTGGTATCGAATATCCCTGCCGGCTCAAATTCAATCGTATCCGGCACCGAATGCAAAGCGGGGGTGATACTATTTTCCACTGAACGCATAAGAGTAACATGAGGCGTGGCTTCATATGCATGTTTTAAATCATTGTGCGAATAAATATATTTTTTCGTATTCTCTATACCGCATTCATACAAAAACGAATGGAGAGACCGTATGGCCGTTTTGTGGGCATGTAAGTAGTATTCGTTTGGCTTGAGACGGAGTACTAATACATCTTTTTTTCCGCCGAAGAAATCAAATCCGTTTGTCTCTAAAACATACCGACGGGGTAATACATGGTGGGTATCAGCGATAAACGTGTGCAAAGCACGGGTAAATATCGTTGTGTCTATTTTCGGATTATGCTTGCGGATTTGATTTAACACATCATGTGGCTTACCCAAATGTAAAAGTGTCACATGCAATCGGTCTTGTGACACGACACTCCCTTGGCCGAGTTCTTTATGCAGTTCTTGCTGTACTTTTTGTAACTTTTCTCGATCTAATGATGTAGGGGTGCTTTGTATATATACTCTGATATTGTGATCAACCGCTGTCCGCGCATCCAAAGATTTCATACAGACATCATACTATAATTATTCGTTCTCATTAGTAGTTTACCACTGCTCGACAACCTTGCTGCTCAACCTCGAGCTCGCAGTCGAAAGGCGAGTAAGGCAGCGTTGCTGCGTCTTTATGAGCTCTCCACAGAGTCGAGTGGTGGAGCTGACGCGACAAATCTCAAACCTCAGCTGGAACAAACACGGCATTCCAGACGGTTCCGGCGACTAGAGAATGTGCGCACACCAGAGGTAGCGGGGAAGAACGAGTCTTTCGCTCCCTTTTTGCTCACCTTAAAAACAGGTTTCCCACCGAGGACTCACTTATACTCTCTTATCGACCGCCCGTCTTCATCATAGCTCTCCTAGCTATTAATTGTTTCCTACTTTCATCGTAGCCCTCCTAACTATTAATTGTTCGCCGAATGCCGCGCTGATACTACTCCACAGCTGGCCTGACAATATTTCACGCTTGTTTGCCCTCTTGAACCCACTCATTGAACTGCTCAATATCCTGGTCGCTCGGAGCAAAAAACGATTCCGGGTCATACCTAAAACGGATGACGATTTCTTCAAGTCCTTGACTAGCAACTTCTTCAGGTGATACCAAGCTACCTTCAACCATTCCTTCTCCACCGCTTACAATGTTTTCTTGACAGCTCTCTTTTGGCTGCTCGGGAATTTCTCTTTCTTGGCCTCTTCGCTTCTTCATAGTTTAATCATGACAAGCATCTGTTCAGTTGTCAATGCTATTCGCTTTCTTCGCGATGCATCTGCTCAGCAGTCTCTATAAACGCCTTGGCCAGTTTGGGCACATCGATCTCTGGACGGGCGATACCATGAACTACGACGCCGTTCCGGGAAACGTGTGGAGCCGACCGACTACTAAGACCTGAGTGCTATGGCCGGAGTGCAAGGCATGCTCGATATAGCGATATAGTTTGCCCGCCGTATGAGGGAGTGATGAATGTCTCAGCCGTTTTCGTCGGAGATCGCTCTACCGCCCACGCTTCATTAAAAAGGGGCGTTAATATCGATCGGGTTCCCGACGCAAGCCCCTGAGCCCTCTCGGTCCCTCCGAATACAGAAGTCGCCTTATCGGAGAGGTTTCAATAACCTCTCCGTCTTTCGTAGCCGATCCAAAGTAAATGGATCAACAAGGGGTGGCCTTTGTTGAAGTAGCGTCTCCCATAGACGCGAGCACGAATCGAGTCCTCGTTATCATTTCCGGTTTCTGTGCCTGCCGGGCACAGCTCCCCGAGTACATACAAGTTGCCTGGGCGGCGCACGTGAAAATCTAACTCAATGTCTTCTGTTTCAAACCTGACTATTTGGTCTATATGTAGAGTTTCTATGTATATTTTTTCTCTTTCTGAGAAGCCTTCCGGTACCTTCGGTTGTTCAGCGCTGTCGCCAACCTCACCCCCAATGTTCATCTCAGCAGTCATATAACAAACCTTTTCATATGGAGAATAGCATGATTGTTGCTAGTTCACAATATATCTGAAACTGAACAATGGAACTTAAACACATCCCGACAGGGGTGCGATATCATCCACAGGGAGAAAAAGCAAACCACGCGCGCTCCCGGAGCTGAACGGAACACCTCTTGATAAGGGGAATCATTTTCATCTTGGTGGAGCATCGGGGACTCGAACCCCGGACCTCATGCGTGCGATGCATGCGCT
>CAZXAD010000061.1:0-3771 GCA_964638825.1 uncultured Candidatus Saccharibacteria bacterium
GGAGTTGCATGTCAACGAGGATGGCGGCCGCCACTGGCTCCTCGCTGTTCCTGAGCGCAGAGACCTACACGCTGGCCACCAGGTAGGGTTGTAGGACCTAGTAGGGTTTCGGCCCTATGGGCTTGTTGGCTTTTTGGGTCTTGATCCTCGAGCTTTCCATAGCCCTCACAAAGGGTGCGTTTCCGTTTGGAGATCGCTTAACCGCGATCGGCAACTCCAAACGGTACGCACCCTTGTTTCATTTTCGGGGAGTAGTGCATAAGTTCTGCAGGAGTTGTTGTAAATAGTATGCAACAGGGGTTTTAGTCCGTCACAGGGAAGGATCATCTCAGAGTCGAAGACCGGCAGACAGGGTTTAGAATGACAAGAGGGTAAAGGGTAAGAAAATCCTGTCCTGATTCCCCTGCCAATCAGAATTTAATATGATTTCTTATGTTTTCATTCTATGCAGCGGGGGTAATCTCAGGATTGCATTGGAAATAAGGTCAAAACGTCAGTACCCGGACCGTATTTGCAAAATATATACAATTTACATACAATAAAACTATGCAAGGAGGTCAATATGAAGACGTTTAACATATCATTTCCGGAGGATCTCGCGGATGAAATAGATTCCCTGGCGCGGGAACGGTTCGGTAGTCGCAGTGATTTTTTGCGGGAAGCGGCGTTAAAATATCTCAGAGAAGAGCAAGAGTGGAAGGAATTGATGGACTATGGCAAAGAAATCGGAAAGGCGGCCGGTTACCAGACAGAGGAAGAAGTGGCAGAAGACATTACAAATAAACGACGCCGAAACAGAGTCTGGTCAGAATAAATTACCCACTGTAGTCATAGATACCAATGTTTGGTATTCGGCATTACTTTATGGCGGAAACGCAGAAGCGGTCGTACGGTACTGTTTAAAGTATACGAACCCGGTCATATCATCTGGAATACTCGAAGAGCTTGTGTGGCAGTTAAAACACAAAGCCGATGCACCCTACAAATGGATACGGTTCGTACGGATACATCTTGAGAAACGATGTAAAATCGTGGACTTAAATGTCGCGGAGACTCATGCAGTCAGAGACCCGAAAGACGAACATGTAGTCGCCGCTGCACTTGCCTCTGGAAGTGAGTATATTATTACCGGTGATAAGGATTTATTAGAACTGAAACAAATCGCTCAAGTAATGATTATAAACGCGGCAGAATTTCTGCAACTCTCAGCACAGTAGTCATTCAGGAGAATGCTGGTCCTGTTATGTCAGTCGTTTAACATGGCCAGAGTTCTATAACTACCCCGAATCTCCTGCCATACTCGAGATATAATATGTATATTCGCGGATTATTTCTACGTGAAACATGGTGTCTTCCATGCATAAGATTGTACCAGTCGAATAGGTATGCGCGGTAAACGAGTTAAAAACCGGCCATGTCCACGATGACATCCGCTGAAGTATGGACGAGCGTAGCCGGTGCTTCTTCAGGGTAGTTTTCAATGGCTTGGTCAACAATATGAGTACCCACGCGGTAGCCAATCCATCGGCGTCCGTCATTGCTATCGAAAAACCAACGTGGATAATTAAACTCCGTTTCATTTTTGTGAGTAAGCAGTTCTTCTGTCCATTTTTTGATCGGCACTTGGGAATAGTCGCCCCACAATGGCGAGTGCTGTGCGTAGTCACGCTCGAAGACGGTGGCTAATCCTTCGAAAATTGCACAACCGAGCAAAGATTCTTCACTGCCAGGTTTTTTATACCGGGCACAGTGGTGGCTTTCATGGAATATCGTTCCACGCAGATGGTTATCGATTATCCAGTTTAGCCCTTTTTCAAAATCCGGATCCAGATGAACATTAATCCAATCCTGGTGATAAGCTATGCCACCTTCGCCTGTTTCGGGTATGACTTTCGTGCTCGGTTGCACGGTTATATTGAGTTGTTCTGAAAGCATGGGCAGCAACTGTTTGGCTTCTTCGTAACTATGTTCGATTATGTTTTTTATTTTCGTCTGTTCTTGCTTGCTGAACTGGTAGTTTTCCGTGGGCAAAAAATGAATATGCATACTATACTCCTGTCACATTAATTCTTTTGAAAATTTATTGTAAGCTTCCAGGGTATATGCTCATCATTTACTCCAATTTTGCTTATTTTAGCATAGTAAAAACATTTATTGGGCTGTCATTTATTTTTGTGCGCTAAAATACTTTCATGAACAGCGGTATCCAAACATCAGTTTTGCTCTGGGAATGGATGAGAACGATTATATAGTCAAAACTGCTATTTACGCTCGATCAGAGTTCTATAACCGTCCCAAATCTCCTGTCGTGGCCGGAAAGTCTGCTATGATAGCAGATATACGGAGGAAACGGACCCGAGCATGGAAGCGGTATTCGTAGCGATTGTATTAGTAGCGGTGCTGGTGGTGCTGGTTCGGGAGTGGTTGCCGCCGGTGGTGGTATTTCTGCTGGCTCTGGGCGTATTACTGGCCGGTGATGTTATTCCGGCGGAGCAGGCGTTTTCAGGATTCAGCAACCAGGCACTGATTATCATCGGATCGTTGTTCGTGATCGCCCATGCGGTGGAACGGACTACAAATCTGGAAAACTGGATGTACCGATTTCTCGGGCAAAAAGGAAACAGCCGCGGAACGCTTGCCCGGTTGATGGCTCCCGTGGCGCTGTTATCCGGATTCGTGAATAACACGCCGGTCGTCAGTATGCTCGTGCCCCAGGTCGGCAAATGGGCCAGAAAACACGGGATTTCCGCCTCGGCATTTTTGATGCCGCTTTCCTTCGCCTCGGTACTCGGCGGCACGTTGACGCTGATCGGCACTTCCACGACCGTTGCGGTTTCCGGACTGCTGGGGCAATACGGATACCGGCCGTTTGATTTTTTCGAAGTGACGATCGTCGGGTTGCCGATAGCGGTTATCGGCATAGGGGTTTTGTTGCTATTAAGCAAAAAACTGCTGCCCAGACGGAAAAGCATTTTCGATGAAGATGATGGAATAACGGAGAAATTTACGTTTGAGGCCGAAGTCGAACCGTCACTGGAAGGACAAACGGTAACCGAAGCAGGATTGCGTAACATGCAAAACGCGTTTTTGTACGCACTAGTGCGGGGTAATCAGGTCATCTCCCCTGTGGATCCGCACGCCCGTTTGCAGCGCGGCGACGTGGTAAGCTTTACCGGCCAAGCGGATGCTATTAATCGCATTACCAAGCATAAAGGATTGACTTCCCCTGAAGAAGAGCACATTAATAGTCTCGGGCAAAATAAACTGACCTACTTCGAGGCGATTATCGGCAGTTCGTCTCCTTTGGTCGGCAAAACGCTGAAAGAGGTCGGATTCCGGAGCAAGTACCAGGCGGCAGTGGTGGCGATCCACCGTTCCGGTGAGCGTATCGATGCCAAACCGGGCAGCGTGAAATTACAAGTCGGCGACACCTTGCTTCTTATAGCGGATGAGCAATTCCGGGAGCGGTGGGTACACTGGAATGATTTTCTGGCCATTTTCCCGCTCGGCATACAGCACACCCAAAAAGACCGGCACGGAGCTCTGTTACTGGGCATTCTCGGGGCGGCGTTGGTAGCAGTGATTACGGGTATTTTGCCGTTGGCCGCGGGAGCGTTGCTGGCTGCTGGGGTGTTGGTGGCAATCGGCACGCTCTCATTCACCCAAGCGAAAAACGCTATTGATTTTGAGATACTGATCATGATCGGCGCCGCCTTCGGGTTAGCCAGGGCAGTCAGCGCGAGCGGGGTTGCGGAAATTATCGCCAATGCG
>CAZXAD010000062.1:0-3477 GCA_964638825.1 uncultured Candidatus Saccharibacteria bacterium
GCCGGGGACGTTCCTTTTTGCGCGAAGATGACATTATAAAGCAGGTACAGGAGAAGCTGGAGTCGCTCATTTGCCCTCGACCTGATATCATCGACTGGGTGACGGATCAGATCAAATCCGACTACAAATCGATCGTAGATAACACCGAGGAGATGCGGAACAACATCCAGACCCAGATCGAGCGGATTCGGCGCATGGATAATCTCCTGTATGACGACAAGCTGGGCGGCGAGATTACGCTCGAGCGCTACCGGGAAAAACATGCCGAGTTCAATCGTCAGATCAAGGAACTGGAGAATGATCTCCAATCAGTCGATACCGAGGCCGAAGAACGATATCGTGAAAGCATCACGCTCATAGAATTAACCAAGACCGCGGCCGAAACGTTCCAGAGCGAGAACACGCATATCGAGACCAAACGCTACATTTTAACTAAACTCTTCGCATCCATGACCGTCGAAGGGGGTATCGTATCTGTTACGCTGACCCCATTGGCCAAAGCGATCTCCATGAAAAACGATCAAACGCGGGAAATTCTAAGAATCAAAAACGTGGCTAACCAAACCGACGAAACAATGGACGATAACAGGAGTACTATAGAAGTATTCGAGGAACTCCGTCCTATTTGGCTGGGGTGGCAGGATTCGAACCTGCGGTCACGGCGCCAGAAGCCGTTGCCTTACCACTTGGCTACACCCCATTAAACGCACATATATTGTAACAACGTTATGCCAGAGGTGCCAATTTATTTTAATAACTAGGTACAGACAAAAAATGCCCAGTATCGATATAATAAGAGTATGAAGCATGTAAAAATACGGGTATCCGGGCAAGTACAAGGGGTGTTTTTCCGCCAAACGGCTAAAGAGCAGGCAACACAGCTCGGCATCACCGGATTCGCGCGCAACGAATCAGATGGCACCGTCTACATTGAAGCCGAAGGCGAGGAAGAAAAAGTGGATCGATTCATCGAATGGTGTAAAACGGGCCCGCAACTCGCACAAGTAACCGATGTTGCCGCGACAGAGGACGAACCCCAGCACTATGAAGATTTCGTCACCGCATAAGCCGTAGGAACACTATCGCTTTGACATCTTTCGGCTGTATATACCCGTAGTGCCGGCTGTCGGTACTGCCTTGTTTATTATCGCCTTCTACCCATACCCCGTGCTCATTGATTTTCCTGATCCGTTTTATATGATCTCTCGGTTTTACTGATTTTGGATTGCTTTCAGCATAATATCCTCTCCTGTATTCGTTGGAACGACGAGGGGTTTTGACTACCGCCACATGCCCGGCTTTCGGATTGATCCATGCTGAACCGAGCAAGAAAGCACCGGCCTGGAATGTCGGCTCCATGCTGCGGCCGGTTATTTTGTAAACTTTCACCGGTAATAGTTTCCTGAACAATGGCACGTATTCTTATGCGGCTTGGGCGTTTACGTTATCTTTCACCGCCTGGTAATCATAGTTCTCTTTGGTTTGCGCGAATACGTCGCCGATTTCATCCACGAGATCGATCAAGTTCTGGGCGTCTTCTTCCTTGACTGATTTTTTGGCGTCGCCCGCAGCCTTGGTAGCCCGCCAGAACAAGTCATGTATTTGCGGGTGCTCCTCTACATGATGGGGTTTGAAGTAATCGGTCCAAAGCACCCATAAATGGTTTTTGGCCAGTTCCGCCCGCTCTTCTTTGATGAGAACGCAGCGCTGCCTGAACACTTCGTCATCGGAATCGTGGTATTTGCGTACGGCATTGAAAACCGATTGCGCTTCGATCCTTGCCTGCGCCGGATCGTACACCCCGCACATTAGATCACAATGAGCATCAACGGGCTCCGCAATTTTATCTAGCAATGAACGCAGCATAAAACCCTCCTTTTCTTTTATTATACCTTAATAAAGAGGATTATGGAAAACTCAGTTCTATTGATTATCGCTAACTTCGTACGTAACTACTTCACACGGCATATCATCAAGAATATCCCTCACCTCCTCCCGTTCTGGCGGGACACTGACAGTACAAAGCATATCCGGTTCCTCGGTAGCAGAGTCAATCGTTAATATACGAGGGGTCACTGGTCTTAATAAATACACGGATGTTGTTGTTTCTTCTTTTGTCAGACCTACTCCTTCACCGGTGAGCAAATGAAAACCCTGACCTTCTTCGTTATTGCTCATGCCTTTATGGGCGATGAAAATGCTTCTTGGAGGTAAAATGCGGTTATATCCTTGTCCGTCTATCGGTATGGGAGCAGAGTTGAGGAGATAGATATTATTCGGATTACGGGGAAGTTCGAGTGATTTTCCTAGCCCTATGTCCTCCCTGGACGAAATCTCCACTTTTTTATTCCCTATGGTTTTTTCTTTGCCGAGTAAATACTCGGCAAACGTTAAGTTAGTACCAACAGCACGGGCATTGAAATGGTCATGATTTTTCAAACTTTCGGCATTATTGCTCAACCAAGAAACATGGTCGCTATACGCCCTTATGGCTTTATTGATAGACTCCCCTTCTCTTTTTCGCACATCTAATAAGTTCGCGAGCATAGCAGCTTCTCGCTTTTGCAGTTGCCTGATTAACTCCGGGGATGATTCGGGATTGGTGCGCTCGGGCGGTTTCTCCGGTTTATTGTGTTTTAGCTGCACGCATTCTCCATATGCTCTCTTCTCTATGCTCCATAAATGCAAAATACAATTAAATCATGCCATGATTAACTAAAATTAGCAACTATACCACTCCTCCGAACCAGAGTTTGATCAGAAACGCCGCCGGGTACGCTGTTTCGCCTGTTCCTGGCGCCATTCGGCAATTTTTTGGTGGTTACCGCTGAGTAAAACATCGGGAACCTTCATGCCACGGAATTCCTCCGGCCGCGTATACTGAGGGTATTCCAATGTTTCCCCGTCTGAAAACGATTCATCCGCAGCGGATTGTTCGCCGCCGAGCACTCCGGGGATAAGCCGCACCACGCTATCCACTACTACCATAGCGGGGATTTCTCCACCGGTCAGTACGTAATCGCCGATCGAAATCTGCATATCCACGAACTCACGGACGCGTTCATCGAACCCCTCATAATGCCCGCACACCAGTATAAGGTGTTCATCCTCGGATAGTTCCTGTGCTTTGGCCTGGGTATACGTTTCTCCTTGCGGAGTCAGTAGTATGACTTGAGTAGTCTGAATTCCGGAGTCCGGAGTCTGTCCGGACTCCTGAATACTGGATACTGACTCCGTGGCGGCCTCGATGGCTGATACTACGGGTTCGGGCTTGAGTACCATACCGTCTCCGCCCCCGTAGGGGGTATCGTCGACTTGTTTATGGCGGCCGTGGCCATACTCACGCAAATTGATAATTTCGATATCCACGAGGTCTTTATCCTGGGCTTTCTGGATCATACTCATATCGAACGGCCCGGAAAACATATCCGGAAATAAGGTAATGATGCTAATTTTCATGGCGCTTTGTATACCTGT
>CAZXAD010000063.1:0-3451 GCA_964638825.1 uncultured Candidatus Saccharibacteria bacterium
AGTTTGATGAAGATAGAGCTTCTGAACAAATTGAACAGGCACTGTCCGAAGATAAGCCCGCTCCTGAAATACTCGGCAAAGTAGGCAATAGGTACGTAGCCTTCTCCTTAGGACTCCAACTTGCAGAAAATGCCACTGAAGAGCAGCCAGTTATTGATTGGGTATCCGCGTTCCAAGGTTTAATCCTCGAAAACGAAAACGCAAGAACTGCAAACCATATACCTGAATTTATCATTTCTTCTTATGAGGATAGCAAGGAAGGATTGCAGCGCCGCATGGCAATATTGGTATATAGCCGGGCTATGCTCGCCCTCCGGATAGGAGAAGTAAAACAGCAGCAAGGCATACGGAACATTCGCAATTTAAAACGTGAAAGAGACATACTTGAGAAAGCCCAGCAACAGCCACACGGAATGATGACGCGCAGGATCATGGAACGGATTATAGGAGTCTGCCGGCAGTTGCAGAATTTTGAGTTGGGCGAACGCTTAGTAGAATATCCAGAGAACCACAGCGATAATGGCTACGGTTATAAATAAAGCAGTGGTATAATACGCATATGTGGTTCTTGATCGGGGTTTTACTGGGTATAGGCGGAAGCCGGCTTTATTATGTCTATACGCAAGAATACAAAGAAAAAGACACCGACATCGAAACTATGCTGCCCGTCAATAAATATCGGAGCGCTCAAAAAGAACGCAATTTAAATGAAGTACTGGATTTATTTAAGTCCCAGAAAGAAGTACGCAACCATGACATCCAGAATTTACTCGATGTATCCCCGAAAACAGCTCGCAATTATTGCGATGAACTAGAAGAAGAGAACGTAATCACCCAGCACGGAGATTCGGGAAGAGACGTTTACTACACGCTAAACCGGTAAATCATGATTTACCGGTTTATTTTATCTGTTTCCATACAACAATGGTATCTTTTGCTATCATAGGTATAGAATGATCGAAAAAGCAGTCCACACCGGCCAATCACTACAGGAAATCGAGGCCGACTTGAAACGCCAAGGGTACCATCCACTCCATATCAGCGAGGCCCCCGAAAGCCGTCTCGATCCGCACAGCCATCCGCAAAATCATATCATCGTCATCACGGACGGAAAAATGCGATTAGAGTTAGACGGAGAAAGTACGGATATGCGACCCGGTGATAAAGTAACAATTCCGCCCCAAACTCGCCACGCCGCTTACTTCGGAGCGGATGGATGCCGCTACTTTTGGATAGAAGAATAAAAATCGATTAGTCGGACTTGTATTTTTGGAATACCAAACGGCGAATATCATTGAGTATTATGCCGCATACCACCAATAAGACCGGATAAATTAACGGGTTCTGCGCGTACGCTGCCGCAAAATCACCGTGCGTGACATGCCAGAATGCCCGGGTTAACCCGATTGACGGGCTGGGAATACCGAGTCGCGCATACAGTGAAATATCCGGTAAACCCTGCAAATCCTCGAAACTGATCATAAAAATAAAAACCGCCGCTACAGCAAAAAATATAAGCCGGCCCCGCGGAGTTTGCAACCCGATTACGTCAATAATCGGGTTATTTCTTAACGAGCGGTTGGCCATTCGCGTCTTTTAAATTGTTCGTCGCGATAAGAATGAGATCTATTAAATACCAGATACCGCACCCTCCCAGGGTGATAAGTTTCAAAATCCCCAGCCCTATATACCCCATATAAAACCTATCGATCCCAAGCTCGCCGACTAGCGCCGATATTAGCACCGCTGCCAGCCAATCTTTTCGATCCGGTGTTTGTATTTGCGATGTTTGATTTTCCTGATCCACAAATAATCCTTTTAGGTAATTTTCTGCACTATACCATTACTTTTCACTTCCATAAAGATAGTACACACGATACGGAAGAGGAGAAGCAGGACTTATTGTCATTTAGGCACGAATAGTCTGATTCGTTTGCCTGTTTTGATTGCGGATTGCCACTGGCGCGTAACGGAAAGAGGAAGGTTGAAAGTAACTTCCACGCGGCCGTCGGGCATCGTCCGTGTGCCGGTAGGATAGAACCGTCCGCGTTTTTTTAAGCGCCACCATCGGGGTACGCGCGGCATTAGCATCACGTCATGATATTGGGCTTTAGCCATTACTTCCTCCTTTCCGGGTTATTAATTATTATCTACATTCATTGTATACGAACAAAAACCAAACAAAAAGTCTTGCGTGAAGAAAATTTTATGCGTATTGACAGCACCGAAAGGTGCTGGGTTAGAAATAGTTTAGAGTAAAGCGTTAAGAGTAATAAATTGCGAATCAAGACAATAATGCGGAATAAAAAGGATAGGAAATAGAACAGGATTAAAACAAAAATAAAGAAACGTTTACCTCTAACCAATGCTCATGTGTTAATATACATACTAAATGAGTGAGTTAGTTTATTTATCGCAACCTCCCGGACGGGCGGAGTGGGAAAAGAAAGTTACCGGCAAACTGTGATTGACAGAGTCTCGAGCCACGGGCTTAACGTTGTCCACCCGTTTGAAGCTTATCCATACGAAAGATTTGAAGGGAACCCCCGCGTCGGCCGGGAATTAGCGATGCGGTATTGCTGCAAATTGATAGATATATGTGAAGACGGAATGGCAGTCTCCGGTATTTCCGAAGGCACTCTAACGGAAACAGAGTATTTTTTAACGTATTTTCCGGATAGAAATTTATACCTGTTCAGTGAATTAGACCCTGAGTGGCAGACAAGAATAGAACAATTCAGAGAAGACCCTAGATTCGCCTCCGCCGTAGGTAAACTAGCCGTACCAGAAAACTTGCCCATAAATAGCGAAGAACACTAACTTAACGCACTCCGGGCAAGAGTTGCTTGGTAATTTTTTATATTGATCTTGTTTAAGCCATTATTAATAATTCCCGCATACCAATACCGCACGCTACGGGGTGTATACTACGTACAAGGATATATATTTAATCGGCTGAGATTGTGTGATACGGTGCAGCCTTAACCCTTAATTCGTAATTCGCTTTCCGCGCTCCAGCCCTTTTACTGCCTCCCGCCCCGAGCGAAGCCTCAGGGCTACTTGCTACCTTAGCTCCAGCCCTTTACCCTATATACGTATGCAGTTATCCAAATCCGAATACATGATGTACTTGAAGCATCCGGCATGGTTATGGTATAAAAAGCATGACAAAGCCAAACTTCCAGAGGTCGACGCCAACACACAGGCTATGTTCGACGCGGGTAGCGCGTTCGAATGGTACGCGGAGCAACGGTTTCCCGGAGGGAAAACACTCGGGTTCGATAATTATCAGCAATACCAAAGCCTTCCCGAGCGCACACAGAAAGCATTGGACGAGGGAACGGAAGCAGTCTTCCAGGCACGGTTTGTTGGGGAAGACCTTACATGCATTTGCGATATCGTCACATAGGTAGACAGTAAAACGCTTGATATTTATGAAGTAAAATCAAGT
>CAZXAD010000064.1:0-1376 GCA_964638825.1 uncultured Candidatus Saccharibacteria bacterium
AGCATCGATGAATACAATGCCGGGGATAGCGGAGAACATATGCCGTATATCGTTATCGTTATCGATGAAATGGCGGACTTAATGATGTTGGCCGCGAATGATGTGGAAAGTTTGATTGTCAGGTTAGCCCAAAAAGCCCGTGCTACCGGCATCCATCTGGTGCTCGCGACCCAGCGTCCGAGCGTGAATGTCATTACCGGGCTGATCAAAGCCAATATACCGGCGCGGATTAGCTTCAGCACGGTTAGCCAGGTAGATTCCCGTACCATTCTCGACCAAGCCGGCGCTGAAAAATTGTTGGGTAACGGGGATATGCTGTTTTCGCCTCCCGAGTTTATAAAACCCCAGCGTATCCAGGGTACCTATGTCGATGAGAAAGAAGTCCGCAGCGTGACCGACTTCCTCCGTGAAGCACAGGAGCCGCAATATAATGAGGATGTATTGAATCAGCAAGTAAAGATTGGCGGCAGCAGTAATGCCACAAGTGATGTGGGTGATACGGAAGATGATTTGTTTATGGACGCGGCAAAATTAGTAATAGAAACGGGGAAGGCATCGTCATCTCTTATCCAGCGCCGTCTGCGGGTGGGATATTCCCGAGCGGCTCGATTGTTGGACATGCTGGAAGAACAAGGGGTTGTGTCCGTACAGGATGGTTCTCGCCCTCGCGATGTCTTGGTCCGAGATATAAGCGAATTAACTGATGAAGAGTCGTAACGGAACAGTCGGTGCGATTCTTGCCGAAAAACGTGCTTCCTCCGGCAAAGAACTAGAGGACATCGCCAAACAAACGGGGCTCAGCGAAGAATTCATTACTAACGTGGAAGAGCACCGGTATGACGAGTTAGCGCATGATATATATACCGTGCACGGAATCCGGAAATACGCTCGGGCTTTAGGTTTGGACGGGGAAACAATCAAAGACCAATATCTCAAGGAACGGGGAGAAATCGCTCCGGGAACATCTCTGCGGCGCTCACATAAGCACACTTCTCCGGTCGTAACGAGCAGTTTGCTGCTCAAGGGATTGGTAATAATGGTGATAATTACCATCGTCACCTATATCGGGTATCAGGTAATCACCGCTGCGGGCAAGCCGCAATTAAATATAGTTTTTCCTCGTGAAAACCAGGTTGTGTATACGGATGAGATTGAGCTCGTAGGAAGGGCTCAGCCAGATAGTACGGTCACGATTGACGGTCGCCAGATCACCATAGCTGAAGATGGAAGTTTCCGCCACGTTTTGACATTACCGGAAGGGAGGCACAGCATCCACGTAAAGGCAGAGAATGACTTGGGAAGGACTTCACAGGTTATCCGGCATTTCACGATTGAGGCAGAGGCTGATTGATACTCCTTTCGTTGTCTGGTACTAT
>CAZXAD010000064.1:1476-3334 GCA_964638825.1 uncultured Candidatus Saccharibacteria bacterium
TGCATCCGGATCTAGAAATAGATATGGAAGCACCCCTGTCACGTTTGAAAGAAACGCTCGGTACTGTCGGCGCCGAAATAAAAAAACGTGATGAATGGGGGAAACGGAAGTTAGCGTACACGATTGATGGGCAGAATTTCGGCATCTACGTGTTTTACGTAATAGAATTGGAGCCACCCAAAGTAAATGATTTGGAGCAGGCACTCCAGCTCAATGAAGAAGTTATTCGGCACCTGATAGTAACGTATCAGGAAGAAGAGGAAGAAAATAACGAATCCAGTGATGTTGCTGCCCAATCCGATAGCAGCGAGACCGCGGATAAAGGAGAGTAAGTATGGCACGAGGTTTTAACCAGGCGATTATTGTGGGCAATATGGCCCGTGATCCGGAATTGCGGACTACGCAAAACGGCCGTTCAGTAACATCATTCGCGGTCGCCACAAATCGTGTCTGGCAGGATCAAAACGGGGAAACCCAAGAGCAGGCTGATTTTCACAACATCGTGGCCTGGGGGAAACTAGCCGAATTAGCCGATCAATATTTGAGCAAAGGTCGCCGCGTTATGGTGGTGGGACGACTGCAAACCCGGTCATGGGAAGGCGATGATGGCAAGAAGAATTATCGCACCGAAATCGTTGCCAATGAACTCAACTTTTTGGACCGTCCAGGCGATGATTCGGGTGCTGATGCAAGTGAATCTTCTCAGAGCGAGGAAGCATCTTCAGATAAAAAGCAGTCACAAAAAGGCGATAATTCCGAAGTCCAGATAGAAGATCTGGATGACGACGTAGATTTAAGCGAAGTACCATTTTAAGCAGCATAGCTGTCAAATACCAAATACTAATATCGAAATACTAAACAAATACTAAACAAATACTAAATTCAAAACCCCAATAACCTAAACAGTTTAGAGTTTAGTAATTAAAGATTAGAGTTTACCAAGAAAGGAGTAATTATGGCGAAACCACGAGACCGAAGACACAAATTTTTCGATTACAAGGACGTGAAAACCCTGCAGCGATACACGAATATGTTCGGTCAGATTGAATCACGAAAGAAAACCGGCTTGAATGAGAAGCAGCAGCACCAATTGTCCAAATCTATCAAACGGGCCCGCCATCTGGCTTTATTGCCGTTTACGAACGAGTAGCAAGCAAAACACGAAGCACGAAGCATCAAATTCTAAACAAATACTGAATATTAATATCAAATTACCCCAAACTAAAAAACCTAAGCGATTGGGGTCTGTGGTTTGTTTCTAATTTAGATATTTAAAAAGTAGATATTGTTTCGTGTTTCGAAATTAGAATTTAGGGTTTAATCATGTTACACATTACTGATTTGAAAAAAGGCACCGTTATCCAAATAGAGGGAATACCGTACCGGGTAGTAAAGTACGACCATTCAAGCATGGGGCGGGGCGGTGCCGTGGTTCGTACTAAATTGCGGAATTTGCATGACGGTTCAATGTTAAGCAAAACTTTCCGTGGAGGTGACAAAATTGAGCCGACAGATATCGATCCGGTAGATGTTCAATTTCTTTATAGCGATGATGAGCATGTACATTTCATGCGTTTGGATACCTATGAACAAATCAGCATCCCGAGAGAAGTTCTTTCCGATCAAATCGGTTTCCTTAAAGAAAGTATGGAAGTACGGCTCTTATATGCGAACGAAAAGCCGATCAATGTTGAACTTCCCACCAAAGTAGAACTCGAAGTAACCACTGCAGAACCGGGAGTAAAAGGCAATACTGCCACCAATGTTATGAAGCAATGCCAGGTGGAAACCGGATTGAACGTATCGGTGCCGATATTCATCAAACCCGGCGACCGCATAAAAGTCGATACCCGCACCG
>CAZXAD010000065.1:0-3315 GCA_964638825.1 uncultured Candidatus Saccharibacteria bacterium
CTTATGGGGGCTTGTCACCGATGAACACGGAGCCAAATTAAGCAAATCAAAAGGTAACTATGGCGATCCGATGGAGATTACCACTCAATACGGTACCGACGCCTTACGCATGGCGCTTATCCATTCCAACACGCCGGGCAATGACAGCCCGTTAAGCCTGAAGCAGGTGGAAGCAATGCGGAATTTCTGCAATAAACTCTGGAATGTGACCCGGTTCGTCCTCAGCCACATAGAAGAAACGTACACCCCCCGTCCACCTGAACCCACCAATCTGCCGGACAAATGGTTCTTAAGCCGCCTCTCACAACGAACCGATGAGATCACTAAACAAATCGAAAAGTACCGGTTTAATGAAGCGGCCGATAGCGTTTATCACCTGCTATGGAGCGACTTTGCCGACTGGTATCTGGAGTCCAGCAAAACTACCCCCAATACTGATGTGCTCATATATGGACTCGAGACCATAGTGCGATTAGCCCACCCGTTCACCCCGTTCGTGACGGAAACGATCTGGCAGTATCTCCCATGGCGGGATGATATGCTGATTACCAGCCAATGGCCGGAAGCGGAAAACACAGATGATGAGGCACTTGCTGATTTTAAGGAGTTGCAAACACTTATTACAGAGGTGCGTAGCTTGGTAGCTGATCTAGGCCTAGACAACCCGCCGCTGTACCATAAACAACAGCGCTTACTGGAAGAGACCGGGGAACTCGTCCAACAGCTCGCTCCAATAAGTACCTGCCAAAGCGTCAGCGATGGCCGCGGCTTACCTATACCAGGCACCACGGTTGCGTGCTGGCTTGGCGTGAAAGAGCATACAATAGAACAGTACCGTGATAATTTGCAGACCTCCCTGGATGAAACGTACCGCTATATCGAAACATTGGATGAAAAATTGCAAAACCGCGGCTTCACGCACAATGCACCCAAAGAAGTGGTGAAAGACACTAAACAACGCAAAAAAGACGCCCAGACGCGCGCTCAGACGCTCTCAGAGCAGTTGGAACAGCTAGACACAGGGTAGAAAATGGGCGACACGTAAAATCAAGTAAATCTGAAATCTTAAGCACTAAAAACTAAATAAATAAATCCTAAATTTAAAATACCAATAACCAAAAGGTTTAGAGTTTTGAGCATTCGATTTTAGAATTTGTTTAGAATTTCGGTATCAGTGCTTAGAAATTAAAGCTTGCCGTTACTTTATCCGCTGAAATACTTCCGGATAATCCGTTGAATGCTGGCCTGGGGTGCGTATTCGTCGAACCATTCGGCGTGCCATCCATACTCCCGCGCCGCGTTCACGTTCACCCGACTATCATCAATGAAAAATATTTTTTCAGGATCAGTTTGCGCTGCCTGGGTGGCAATTTCGTATATTTCTCTTTCGGGTTTCACGTACCCGACTTCGTAGGAGCGGACAACCGCTTTATAGGAAAGGTTTGGTACCAAACCACGGTCGAAAAAACCGGGATAGTATTCTTTGAAGACATTCGTGAGTAAACCGACTTTATGGTGCTTCGTCATAGCGCGTATGAAGTTGTGTGCCGGTGTTATAGATTGCATATCATCTATCCAGGTTGTGTGTTGGAGCGCTCCTTTTCGCGCTTCACCTTTTAGTGGCACGTTGAGCCGTAAAAGTATAAGCAGCTGCAACTCGTGAAGCGACATATTGCCACGGCATCCCACATCATTAAACTCATGGAATATCGCTTTGACCGCGTTTTCCGGCCGGTGAATCCGCTCAGCAAACGCCTGCAGACTCGGCAGCCAATGCACAAGCACGCCGCCGACATCGAAATACACGAATTCGATATCCGGATTGGGAGTGATAGTGAAATCCGGAGTTTCCAGTAAATCCTCGGCGCCACATCCCAGCGCGGTGGCTACGTTCGTAATTGCCGTAATCGATGGCGAGGAAATTGCGCCTTGTTCCAGTTTAGTGAGGGTAGAATATGATACGCCGGAGGCTTTCGCCAATTGTTTTTGGGTTAGTCCGGCTGTTTTGCGGCACCGTTTTAGCGCGTCAGGGTCAATTTTCGACATCGTCCGTAAGCTGTTTCTTCATTTGAGTAAGTTCTTCGCTCGCCACTTCTTCATTGTGGTCGAATCGAATCTTTCCCGGTTCATTCATGGGGATTAGATGGACGTGCGCATGTGCCACGTGGAAACCATATACCACCACCCCGACCCGTTCCGGCTGTAGTTTCTTTTTTAATAGTTTGGCCATACGGTGAACCGTATCCATGAGCGCGTGATAATCCGCTGCATCCAGTTCATGAAACTCTTCCACTTCTTGTTTGGGCACTATCAGTAAATGACCGGGGTTGACCGGCCGGATATCCAAAAAAGCAAGCGTCTGATCGTCTTCGTAAACGATTTCAGCCGGAATTTCCCGGTTAATAATCTTGGTAAATATACTGCTCATGTTTGTATTGTAACAAAATCTTGCTAGTCGTGGTGATTATATTGTTTGAGTGCAGCAGTAATATTCTCGGCTACCCCGGGAACGGTATCGTAGGAATTTACTCCTGGCGGTTCAACCCACGCATATTCGTCCGCTTCCCAATCGAGCTCCGGCTCGGCACCGACTCCGAGTTCGGCAATAACCGGATAGATCAGCCATGTTTTGCCGAGCTCTTTGTCGACTATTGTGACACGCTGCACAGAAACGATGTCTTTGATTTGTGGATGAGTAATACCGGTCTCTTCCTGCAATTCCTGTTCGACGAACTCCCGGAGTGGTTTTACTTCATCGATAAAACCGGAAACCCAGTTCCATTTGCTGGGGTAAAAACTGACATTCTGACTCCGCTTTACAAGCATCAATTTATCGCCACGTAAAACGATTATTCCGACCACCAATGCCGTTTCAGCATCCGAATAATCAATACGCCCATCGGGGAAATGGGGGAGTTCACTGTTAAATTTTTCTAGTGTTTGCTGGAGTTCGTTTTCATTCATGAGATGATTGTTGCTTAAATACCGATTGTTTCATCGCCAAACGACGGATATGCCGCATCATACCGACGTTGCCTGGCTAGTTCAGACAAGTCTTGTTGCAATTCCATTATTTCTTCGTTCGAAAGAAGTGCTTCGGTGTTGCACAAATCAATACCTAAAGCCGGACGGCCAAGCTCTGGGCCAAGATCTGATAATCTCTCGCCATCTTGAGTTTGGCTGGTTTCAGATTCGTCTTTTTTTCCTGTAAACCTTTCCATTGTTGGAATCATACCAAGTTTTATAAAGAAATGCTAAGAAGAAACCGGCATGGAGTAGCGAAAACAGAAGAATAAAAGATTAAAGCTATACATA
>CAZXAD010000066.1:0-3236 GCA_964638825.1 uncultured Candidatus Saccharibacteria bacterium
GATAGAGCGCATCCTTGCCAAGGATGAGGCCACGGGTTTGAATCCCGTCACCCGCACCACGAAAATTCGCTTTGCTCGTATCGTGGCGTAGTCATGGCAAGTGGCGTTTTACAGCTCGTTAGCTTAGAGTATAATCTATAGTTACATTAACAAATAAACTCTCGTGTTGAGGAAGCCGGTGAAAATCCGGCGCTGTGCCGCAACTGTAAATCCTTATTTTAAGGATAAGCCAGGTCGTCGCACGAGAAGAAGCCCCGAGCAGGATAAGTGATTATTAAAATCGTCATCTCGGGTGGCGATTTTTTTGTTTCACCAAGCCAAAACGGGTGAGGAGTGAAGACATGAGTAAGGGAATATTATTAGCGATTTTAGCTTTGGCTTTAGTCGGTATAATTGGCTTTGGTGCCTACAGTATGAACGAGGAGAACACCGCCGGCAATGATGATAATGTTGCGGTTCAAGAACAAGAGGAATCCGAAGGTCAGAATGCAGCCGAAAATGAGATAGAATTCAGCCAAGACGGTGAAACCGTTACCTATAACGGACGCGACGGTCAAACGGCGCTGGAAGTATTAAGGTCTCTCACGACAGTAGAAACCGAAGACAGCGACTTCGGTGAATTCGTAGTAGCTATTAACGGAGTCCAGGCAGATACCGACAAGGAATTCTGGGCTTTTTACGTAAACGGAGAGCAAGCAAATGAAGGTGCTGGCACGTATGAAAGCAGCGATGGAGATGAGCTGCAATGGCGGCTAGAAGAGAGTCTTTAGGCCATGAAAATTAACAAACTAGATAAAGCCGAGGATTACAAACCAAAAATCATACTTGCTCTTATTCTGATAGCATTGGTAGTAATTGGCCGGGTGGCTATGCCCTATCCGGCTAACTTTGCACCCGTAGCCGCCGTGGCAATATTCTCCGGGGCGATTCTGCCCAGAAATTGGGCGCTGACTTTACCGTTGCTTGCGATGATAATCAGCGATCTTTTCATCGGCATGCATTCACTCGTTTTCTTTACCTGGGGCAGTTTCATATTGATAGCGTTGTTGGCTAATCGCTTCATGAAGAAGATTAATCCGCTTACCGTAGTGGGAGCCGGCCTGGGTGCTTCAGTGCTGTTTTTTGTCGTTACTAATTTCGGTGTTTGGATGGAAGGACGGCTTTACCCTCTGACAATGAGCGGCTTAATCCAAAGTTATTATTACGCTTTACCCTTTTTTCGCAATACTCTCCTTGGGGATATGACGTTCACGGTGTCTATTTTCAGTCTTTACGCTGCGGCCTATAAACTGGCTTTCATGCGAACCAAGGCAGCAAAACCCTGCTAAATCGTACCTAATATACAAAACAACTGCATAATACGTTGCCGGTCTGGGTGAGTTAATTGTACAAACTTTATACAACCAGAACTCATTATTGGGTATGCTAAGTTTGGCAATCTTGCTTCAGAGAAAACCATGGAAGGATACGGTTTTATCGTCGATTATCGAAACAATTAGAAAGAGCGAACGTGTTATTGCTTGGAGCCGAAAAACTTGCCGACACTTTAGTAGTATAACCTCGAGCCATGACAATTATCTTGGAATCTTTTGTTATAGTGATAAATACGATGCAAGTTCAAACCAAAAAACTATAACGGACACGAAATTGCTACCGCGTTTCACGACTCAGGGAGCAATAAAGTAGTTATTTTCTGTCACGGCTATCGCGGAACATCAGTCGGTTCGAGCCGGCTCTTTGTCCGTACAGCCAGAAAATTAGAAGAGAAAGGTATATCAAGTTTACGGTTTGATCAGTATGGGAGCGGCAATTCCGAGGGTGATTTTTATGATTCCAGTTTTAATGACTGGGTTGCGACCACAAAAGCTATAATTAAAGACTACATAGAGTATGGCTATAAAGTGGCTTTGCTCGGCCAAAGTATGGGCGGGTCGGCAGCCATATGTGCAGGGTATGAGATGTCAGATCTTACCGCTTTGGTAGTCTGGGCGCCCGATCCGAATATTGAAAGTTTTAGCTGGCCGAAGAGTGGCTACATCGAAGAAAACGGGCAACGGGTACACGTAACTTATTGGCAAGAAGCATATGCGGCGAAGGTGGCCGATAAACTACGAAACGTGGAAGCGCCGGCTTATATTGTGCAGTGCACGGCTGACGAATACGTCGATGAGCAAAATAGAAATGCTATCTTGAGCAATGCGCAATCGCATCATCAAGTTGTTATTTTTGAAGGGTACACCCACAGTAAATGGTCTTTCGAACAGTCTGAAGAGATAATAAATAAAAGCGTTGATTTTATTGCCGAGTCATTTAAGCGATAATTTTACTCAATTGTTATAATTAGTTTCATGCCGACAGACCCGAGCACAATTAACCATTACAACCAAAATGCCGAGAATTATAGCGGACACGAAACCGATCCATCTGAAAACATTTTTCATTCATATTATGAAAAGCCCGCCATACGTGCTGAACTACCTGGCCTGGAGGGCTTAGACGTAATCAGTATCGGGTGCGGGAGCGGCACTGATGCACGGTGGCTATCGGATAATGGAGCGAAAAAAGTCGTCGGCATCGATATTTCGAAAAATCTAATCGAAATAGCCAAAAGAAATAATCCGGACATTGAATTTCGGGAAATGGACATGGAAAAGTTGGATTTCAAAGATGAAAGTTTTAATCTTGCCTACTCAAGCTTAGCTCTCCACTACATAGACGACTGGACACAACCACTTCAGGAAGCTCGGAGAATTTTGCGCCAGGACAGCTTATATGTATTTTCATGTGTCCACCCAATCAATAGTGCAATGGAGCGTTTTTTGGAAAGAGAGACTAAATATTCAATGCTGGGAAGAAAAGTTGATAAAGTTGCCAATAAACAAGTCTTTTACGGTGATTATCTGGCTAAAGATGATGAGGGCGTAAAAGCGGTAAAAGGGATGGTCGGCGATATGGAGGTAGTAATTTATCATAGAACGTTCAGTAAAATGATCAAACAAATCCGGGCATCAGGTTTCACGATCGAACGAGTAATAGAACCGCAACCGCTCGACAACATGAAAGAGGTTGATCCCGATCTTCATAAACAGCTTACCAAGATGCCTACTTTTATGATTTGGGTATTAAAGAAATAACTCTAATTTTTGGGTAAAATTGTATAATAATTATAAGTTAAGTGGTGCCCGGGGTGGGACTCGAACCCACACGCCATTTCGGCACAGAATTTTAAGTTCTGC
>CAZXAD010000067.1:0-559 GCA_964638825.1 uncultured Candidatus Saccharibacteria bacterium
ATCAAAACATCGGTACTGAACACATCCTGCTCGGGCTCATCCGCGAGGGCGAGGGTGGAGCTGCCAGAGCTCTCGAGTCCCTGAGTATCTCTTTCGAAAGGGTGTGGGAGCAGGTCGAGGAGATCGTTGGCCAAGGACAGATCGCACCAGCCGGGTACATTCCCTTCGACCCCTACGCCAAGAGGGCGCTCGAGTTATCCTTGCGGGAGGCGCTCCAGCTCGATTACCCCCACATCGGTACTGAACACATCCTGCTCGGGCTCATCCGCGAGGGCGAGGGCGTAGCATGTCAGGTACTGGAAAAACTTGACGTTAGTCGCAGTCGCGTACGGGAACAGGTGATCCAAGTGCTATCTGGCCAACGCCAGACAGGCACGTAAGGTGAGTTTGAGTTTAGCCATAATGCCCGAATACTGCTCGCGGAAACTAGAAGAGCTTTAAGTCAGGCGTAGGCAAGCAGGCATGGGCGAGTACGTTCATGGATGTGCGTGCGCTTTGCGCATCCACCCTCCCCATGCCTGCCTGTCGCATTTCTTTTTAATTGTGAGCCTAATTTGAA
>CAZXAD010000067.1:569-2915 GCA_964638825.1 uncultured Candidatus Saccharibacteria bacterium
GTCTTTTAAAGAGTGGCCTACTGTTCTATAACCCGAGTAAGATCAGCTGCTACTGCTTGTGCTTCTGTGTCGGTAATAGGACGGTCAGGACGATTATCATAGAATGACACTTCAGCAGAAGGTGTTTCGCCTTTAAGAATAAGTACATGGTATAAAGGATTATCATCTACACCGTACATAATCTCATAATCCCATGAGGCACGTCTTGCAAGATCTCCAATGGGCTTGTTTATTGTTATGAAATGAAAATCTTCTTTTTGTACTCTCGTAGGATGGGGCTCATCCACTCCTACTGTCGCAGATAGTATATCGGGCTGGCGAGAATCTTCTACACCTAGGTCTTCGAGAATAACTTCTGCTGCTTGCGCTGCTCTTTCAATAGCATGTAATGGTTCAATAGCTTCGCAACCAAAGGGGTAGGCGTCCTACACTGTTAGTACCAACTAAACAGAAAGGAGCCTACCCATGGCATATACTATCAACCCTCACATAGTCAGGGAACCATTCGGGCGTGACATGATGGTACATCCGCCGTATGAAAGCGCGCAAATTGGCGAAGCCCTCGGGTTTAAAATGTTCGCATTTTGTTCTATATTGTAAGCATGAGAACGATTAGTATTCCCGTTCAACTCCAAATAAGACAAATGCGAAAGGAAGGTTTTAGTGACCGTGCAATCTCGCGTAAATTGGGTGTTTCCACTGGTGTTGTTTTTAAATACTCCAAAGATTTAGTTTTAACTGATTCCCAGCAAAGTAAGTTAAGACGATCGGGATATAATAAATCATTGAAAATCTCTTCCGAGGAAAAGAAGCACGCATGGCGTCAACGGGGTGGTTTCAATACGCCTTCTCACTTTGAAAAGTTGTACTCGAAGAAAGAATTACTCTATTTAATAAAAGAATTTCGAAGGAGTACCGGTAGAATTCCCACTAAAAAAGATATGCCAGGGAAAGACAGCACCATTCGTCGGTATTTCGGCACCTGGAATGAAGCAATTATCGAGGCCGGTTTTGACCCAAATCCGGCTCTTTTTGCTAAGAAGCACAAGGCAAATGACGGCCATGTATGTGATTCGTATGCAGAAAGGGTAATAGATGACTGGTTAGCATATTATTGTGTAAGCCATCAGAGGAATGTTCTTTATCCTGATTCCCGGTTTAGAACAGATTTTCTCATTGGTGATATTTATATAGAATATTTCGGACTGCATGGAAATTCTACGAAATACGATAAACTAATGGCGCAAAAGTTAGAAATGATAGCCAAGCGCAACATAAAACTTGTTTCTGTATATCCCAATGATCTGTTCCCCGAGTCAAAGTTAGATGAAGTGCTGGGATTTTTAGTGGTATGATTTATAATGGTTGACGGTTAACGGGGTGTGGCGCAGTCAGGTAGCGCGTACGGCTGGGGGCCGTAAGGGCACCGGTTCAAATCCGGTCACCCCGACCACTCGACTCACTTCGTTCGCTCGCGGTAAACCACGACGACAGGAAGGGAGAGAGTGACCTCGAGCGGGTGAAACAAGTCGAGAGGCCATTTTTAATGAATCAACGGCAGCTGAAGATTTGAACCGAATAATCCGCCGTTGGCGGATTGGTTCTTGAAGCGAAAACACATGCATGCATCGTGGATGGAGAGCATGCTTGAGTGGAAGTCGCTTGCGACTAATCCGGTCATCCCGACCACGTAAGTATCACAACGCTTTTTCAAAGCACCATCTTTCAACTGAATTCTAAACATATCTGATATACTACGAGCAATGAGTGAAGAAAAACACGCGGAACCAAAAAGAGAAACCGTTGCTTTAGAAGCACTGCGTCACGGAATGGCGTTAGTGCGTCGAGGAAAAGATGTATATGGTTTGCATACTGATGGATCTACCGAGTTGCTTTCCAGTAGCCATTCTCGATACCATGTATGGCATGATGCGTTGAAAGCCCTTGAGGAAAGAAAAAAGAAGGGTGATGTAAAAAATACTACTGTTGAAGAAAGAACAACAAAATTAGTAATTTATACTGACGGCGGGTCACGAGGCAATCCCGGACCTTCCGCGAGCGGGTACGTGATTTTAAATGAGGATGAAACTCGTGCATTGGAGCGCGGTGGGGAATATCTCGGTATTACTACCAATAACCAGGCGGAATACCAAGCCGTGCGGCACGGGTTAGAAGCTGCCCGCAAGTTCCAAGCCAGGCATCTTATATTCTGTATTGATAGTTTGTTAGTGGTCAATCAACTCAACGGTGTATTCAAGGTAAAAAGCAAAGAGTTATGGCCGGTCCACCAGGCCATTAAAGATTTGTCCGAAGAGTATGAAACAGTGGTATTCAAGCACGTGAACC
>CAZXAD010000068.1:0-2840 GCA_964638825.1 uncultured Candidatus Saccharibacteria bacterium
AAGCGGCCGGCGGGTTAACCACCACATTGCAGAATCCCCACGTACAGGAACACCACGCGGCCCAATGGATGTATCCGAATGGATGGGCGCCGCTTCATTTATTAGCGATCAGAGGATTAGCGAATTACGGGTACGAACATCATGCTAAGCGCATCGCACACCGGTGGCTGTATACCAATTTGCACAGTTTTAATAAGCATGGTCAGTTTTTTGAAAAGTACAACGTGGTGGATCTCGACGCGCCGCCCAAGGACGGCGTTTATCCGACTCAAGTTGGCTTCGCCTGGACGAATGCCATATTCACGGTGTTGTGTCGGGATTACGCGCATTTGCTGTAGGAGCAGGGTAGAGGATTAATGCAGTTCCACCACGCGCAATATTTCTTCGATCGACGTTTCTCCGGCCAATGCTTTCTGGATTCCATCCTGAAGCATAGTCACCATGCCGTCGGCGACGGCCATTTCCTGGAGATGGCTAACGGAAGTATCGTTATCGTTGGTAATTTCACGGCTGATGGCTTCGGTGACTTCGAATTGCTCCAGCACGATTAAGCGTCCTTGGTACCCGATATTGTGGCATTGGTTGCATCCGACCGGTTTGTAGAGGGTGAGGTCTTCGGGTTGCTCTTCCAGTCCTTGCAGGGCCTGGGCGATGATAGAGGCGATCTCCTCATCCGGCGTATAGGCCTCTTTACAATGCGGACAGAGCTGCCGTACTAAGCGCTGAGACATAATCAACCGGAATGCTGAGGCGAGCAACGGATTATAGTCGATCATGTCCAGCATACGGCTAACGGCTGCCGCACCTTTGCTGGCATGGAAGGTGGAGAGTACCAGATGGCCGGTCAAAGAAGCCTGTAAGGCCGTACGGGCAGTTTCCTCATCACGTATTTCGCCGATCATGATGATATCGGGGTCTTCCCGGATAACCGCCCGTAATTTATCTGAGAACGTATCTTCATCATCCGTATTCACCGGTATCTGCGTGATTCCGGTGATTTCGTATTCTACCGGATCTTCAAGGGTTATGATTTTTACCTCGGGCGTGTTCAGTTTATTCAAAATGGCATACAGGGTAGAACTTTTTCCGGAGCCGGTCGGGCCGACCATTAGCGCCAGCCCGTGGGGGCGGGAAATAAGCTGATCGACCGGTTTCCGTTGATGCGGTTTCAATCCGAGGTTGTCCAAGCTCAGATACGACTCGTCCATATTGAATATCCGAATAACGATATCGCTGCCGTGAAGGGTTGGGACGGTTTCGATCCGCATATTAACTTCGGTCTGTTGTTTTTGCTGATCAATAAGCGTTTCTTTGGTGCTACCCGTTTGTGGGTAGTCCGCGTTCCACCGGATTCGTGCCCGCATTTGCAAGTTATTCAGCAGTACTTGGTAGCGCTGTTGTTTCAGGTGGCCGACGATATGCAGGCGCCCGTCGATGCGGAAGCGTACGCGGGCTCCTTCTTCACCTTCAGGTTCGATGTGAATATCGGAGGCATTCAGCAAAAATGCTTGCTGGGCGAGGAATTCGAACAACTCCTGCTGGCCGGTTTGGGATAGTTCTTCATCGAATAAATTCAATTCCTGGTTTTCGGCGAGCTGTTTATTAACCTCGAGTATCTTATCCGCCAACTGTTCCGCGACTTCCTGGGGGCTCGGCGGTTTGGGTTCATCCTTGTGGGCGTGCTGATAGTACCGTTCATACAGTTCCTGGAAGCCGTTGGGGGAGATTAAGGTAAATACAACATTATATTCAGGGAGCTTGCTCTTGGCTTCTTTCAAGCTGGTTTGTGGAGTGTTGAGCGTGAACCCTATCAATAATTGGTTCGCATTCGCGTTGACGGGAACCAGCTTTAATCGGTCAATGTCTTCGGGCGTGATAATGTCCGGCATAAACGTGACCGCGTTTTCCTCGCGCGTGTCCGTGTAATGCACACGCAATAAGTCCGCACGGTTCTTCGCGACTTGCTCTTCTTTTTCCCGTTTTTCTTCAGCCGTCTTTGCGCACATTCCGTAATGAGTCCTTAATTATATACACATAATTTTCTTTACGTGTCGGTTATGATTTTTCGTTTATTTAATTGTAAATGAATTAGCCTGGTAATGCACATGCTTACATGTAACTCTTACTCTGTTTTTTGTAATATAGGTATTATGTATAGGGCCAATTTACATAGTAAAAGCTTCCGTCGAAACGGAAGCTTTTACTATGTGTTTGATGAATGTTTTCGGGTTTTGGTGTGAGTTTTGAGGTGTTTATTTTTAGTAAGTAACGGCTTGGGGAAGCCGTTACTTAGGGAGCTTTATTTTACGTTTTTATTTTTGAGCACTTTTGTTATTCAAAAGTGCTTACCCTCAAGATATACAAGTAAACAAGCCGTGTCAACGTTTAAGCGCAACTTTTTTAACAATTTTTATGATTTTCACACGAATAGTAGCTATCTTTTTACGCGGCGGGAAATTTCACGTTCCATATCGCGTTGTTTGATGTACTCACGTTTATCGTGTTTTTTGCGCGATCGTCCAATGCCGATTTCCAATTTCACCAAGTTGCGCTGAGTACCGATTTGCAATGGAATAATATGCATACCGTTTTGCCTGGCCGTGACGAGCTGCTTGATTTCTTTTTTATGTAAAAGCAGCTTTCTGTCCTGCGTTGGGTCATGCTGAATGTGTGCTGGCTTGTATGGCGATATGTGCGCGTTCGTCAGTACTGGTTCGCCGTTTACGAACCGTATATAGCTCCCCTTAAGGCTTACATGCCCTGACTTTACGCTTTTTACCTCGCTGCCGCTCAGTATCAATCCGGCAGTCAGTGTGTCGGTAATATCGAAATCGAATGTA
>CAZXAD010000069.1:0-2829 GCA_964638825.1 uncultured Candidatus Saccharibacteria bacterium
TTGCCGGTGGAAAACGAAGTCGAAGAAAACCTGCCCGAAGAAGATTCCCAAGCTGTCGAAGAACAACCTTCCGAGCCGGAAACCCCCGCTTCCATGCAGGAAGAATCCGGCAAGAATGGCCCGACCGTTAAAAAGGAAGCCCATGACGCGCCGCTGTGTTATAACTGCGGCAACGTTACCGTACGTTCAGGAAGCTGCCATGTCTGTATGGCGTGCGGCAGCACGACCGGTTGTAGCTAGAAGAAAGTTGAGAAAAAGCGGAACTCCGTACTAGGTCATTAGTAATGGGCTTAGTGCGGAGGAATAAGAAAAAGCAAAAAGGAGAAAATGTCATGGAAATTGAAAAGATAAGAAGCCTTGCACGAAGCAAGGAAACCACAGAAGCCATTTCCGGCGACGTCGAACGCGAAATTGCTGCGGGTGTTAGGGAATACGAAGGGAAGTGCTGGTATATCGGCGACGACGGAGAGGAGCACCCCACCAGGTTCAGCGTTGATACGCCGACCTTATCAAATGTACCCGTTTACACGATCGATTACGAGAAACTTAAATTTCAAGCAGGTATAAACGTCAGAAAGGGTGGAGTAATCGTTATCGGGTTCGAGATGGAAGAAGAGGTGTTTACGGGCCAGACAGTGGTTCAAAAAGCCCTTGATGAGTTTGACCTCTAAAATCATTAGAACGGTACGACAACTTTACAGTTATCCCATTTCCCAAATCCAATACTGGATACTAAATACTAAATACAATATACTGGTTGGTATGATATATATCCTACACCGGCCTAATTCCGAACACGAACGCAAAGTTGCCGAACTGAAAGAACGGCTGGAAAGACGCCGGATTAATCCGGAGCTTATAGACGTGGATAGCCGTACAGGTGCTGCGAAAGTCCAAGCGTACGGTATTATGCAGTATCCGGCCGTTCTGGCAGTACGTGATAGCGACGGCCAATCCATCCAGACGTGGTCCGGACATCTGCCCACGGTATCTGATGTGGAATTCTTTGCCCGAAGCAGTGTGTAGAAAGTAGTATTGTTGTGTTTTTCTTCAATATTGCACCAAAGAGCCGCATTGCTTATAATACGTAGGTGAACATTTAAAAAAGAGAGAAATCCCTTGGAGCGGCTATCAACCGCGATCCCGGTGCTTCTCCTCATGCTCGTCACTCAGGTGTTAGTTTCGTTACCACCTACAATCTATCACCTGTCACTGTGCCGAACGCCAAGGAGAAGCGTTTACTGGGGAGGGAGCGGGAAGAACAGCACCCCTCGAGCCGCCAGTGGCGGACTCGGGGTTTCGTTTCGCTCAGTAGACCCCGCCGCGTCCGGCACGTAAAGATCGGAGCAAATCAAGCACCCATAACGGGATGGTACCGTGCCTTTCTATAAGGCGCTCCCGTACTCCGTGGGTGCTTTTTATGTCTAATACGCCCTAAAGGAATTATTATGAGCGATCATTCCCAATCCAATAAACATCAGTTTGCCAAACTTGAAGAACAAATGCTTCAAACGTGGGAACAAGAACAAACGTTTGCAAGCAGTATGAAACAACGAGAGGACGCGGAGCGGTTCAGTTTTCTCGATGGACCGCCGTACGCCAACGGACTACCGCACCATGGACATGTCGTACCGTCACTCATTAAAGATGCCGTAGCACGCTTTAAGACCATGCAGGGATACTATGTGCCTCGGCAAGCCGGATGGGATACGCACGGATTACCGGTTGAGCAAAAAATCGAGAAGGAGCTGGGCTTCAATAGTCGTCAGGAGATCGAAGAGTACGGCATCGACAAATTCAATCAGGCGTGCCGTGAATCGGTATTTCGCTACAAAGCCGACTGGGAGCAGTTTATTTCTCGTTTGGGTCGTTGGGTCGATTTTGAAAATGCTTATGCGACATTGGAAAACAGCTACATTGAATCGATATGGTGGGTCTTCAAACAAATCTGGGACAAAAATTTAGTGTATGAGGATTACAAATCCATGCCGTATTGTCCGCGATGTGCTACACCATTGGCTAACTTTGAAGTAAGTCAAGGATATCAGGACAATGTACCCGACCCGAGCGTTTATGTGAAATTCCAGCTTAAAGATGAAGATGCGGCTCTACTGGCGTGGACTACTACCCCGTGGACATTGCCGGGCAATGCGGGAATAGCGGTGAAGCCCGAGGCTACGTACGTAAAAGTTACGCATAATCAAGAAACACTAATTCTGGCCAAGGAACTACTTGCCATGCTTAATGGGGAGTATCATGTGGAATCCGAATTCCAAGGCAATGAACTTGTGGGAGGTAGCTATTACCCATTGTTTGAGATCGATCAGAACGCATTCGATTTCAATGGCAATGAATACCGCGTATGGGAAGCCGATTTTGTCGGCTTGGAAGAAGGAACCGGAGTAGTGCATATGGCACCGGCGTTTGGTGGCGATGATTTGGAATTGGCGATTGAAAAGGACATTCCGATTTTGCAAACTATTGATTCGCAGGGGTTTGTTAAAACCGGAATCGGTCTCGATGATTTTGAGGGTACATATTTCAAAAGGGCTGACGAATTAATTATGGAATCGTTGGGTGATGCGCTATATCATTCTGAAACCATTCACCACACATATCCGTTCTGCTGGCGGTGCGATGAACCGTTAATGTACTATGCTCTGACTACGTGGTTTATTAAAACCGATCGAGAACAATTAGTCGGTAATAATCAGAAAATCAACTGGATTCCCGAACACATTAAACGGGGGAGGTTTGGTAAATGGTTGGAAGGTGCGCCGGATTGGTCTTTCTCGCGTAACCGGTATTGGGGGGCGCCGTTGCCGATAT
>CAZXAD010000070.1:0-2679 GCA_964638825.1 uncultured Candidatus Saccharibacteria bacterium
GCGTTTCACATACCGGCGAAGGGGAGTGGACGGTAGACACCGCCCACGCGATGGACGTTAAAATCAAAATCATAGAAGACGCCGTGCGATTCCGGGTCGAATCCGAAGAAAATCCGACCTATACCGGTAAAATAGTCTCCGCTCTGCGCGGGCAATTCGGCGGCCACGACACCGAATAAAAATATACAAAAATACAGAAAATCCGTTATGTCCATAGACGACTGTATATCTCACGATATATAATTAAAAAAGCTTTAATAGCAAATTAAAAACAGTAGTTTTCGCATAATGAACAATCTCGCACCTAACAAATGGATGATATTTATGCAATGGACAATTGCCCTCCAGTGGCTCCAGTTAGCAGTCCATACATTTAGTACTTCATTCATTAACGCCACCCCAAATCTTGAAAAAATAACAGGCGGATCGTCTTCCTCTATGGGCTACACTAATTTTCTCCAGGAAAATATTCTTAATAATCCCGAACTGTTCAGTGCTGTCATTCATTATGGAGGAATAGCGATAGGCATAATTCTATTGCTAAGCGGTTTATGGGTTATGGTGCATAAGCCAATAGGGTTAAAAACAATTACCGGTGTTATTATCGCTTTAATTGGCGGTATTTTATTAAATCTGTTCATATACTTCTCGTTGGAGCCAGGGAGTCCGGCACTCCGCGACATCAATATACTGATGAGCGTATTGCAATTAATTCTCATGTTATATTACTTGCAATTCCGCAGGTATAAAAAACGAAACAACGGCACTAACTTGCAATATTGAGTTTTTAACAAACAATATTAGATGTAGAAAAATTTTTATTGGTATCCGTGGCTGTACATAATGCCAAAAAATGATACTATAGCAACTATATAAAGCATAGGAGTCATTATTATGTTTCAGTTAGTTTCAAAAGTAGTAAATAGTGCCAAAGGTGCAGTCTCAGCATCACTAAGTGGCGCATCCGACGTTGGAAGTACAACGGTCGGAGCAGTTAAAAACGTAACGGTTAATACTATCAAGGAAACCGGCGAATTTGTTTCCCAGGGGTTGGATGTACCGGCTTCAGTAGTCAAGGGAGCGCTTGACGGAGTATCAGAAGTAGGTAGTTCAGTTATCGAGGCAGTCAAAAGCGTGGTCACCGGAACCGTGGAAGGATTCATGGAAGAAGGCGGCTCTCAAGACGACGCGGTACGCAGTTCGGTCGGCCAAGCCGTTCATAGCGCGCAGGAACTCGGTACAAACGTAGGAGATACCGCAGTTTCCTCCGTAAGAGGCGCAGTTGAAGCAGTCGGCAATGTCGGCGGAGATAGCGCCCAGGCGTTATACGACGCGGTGGATGCAGCCATTACCGCCGCCCGTGATGTAGGCGAAGACGCAGTAGATGACGTTAAATCCTCTCTGCAATCGGGTGTTGACGGCGCGAACGACGTCATAGACTCACTTAAAAAATAAGCGATAACCGCTGCGGAAGTGGCGGAAACAACTGCAAATAAATTAAAAACAGGGGCTACAAAACGAGTCCCTGTTTTTAATAAACCAAGAAACACCGGGAATAGAAAACGATCGGAACGGTAGATATGGAAAAGATATTATCAAATAACACTATATCTTTGGCATATTTAAAAAACTATGTTGTGATAATCCTAATACGTGTATACTAGGAATAGCTGAACAGAGGGATGGATAACCATGGAGAATACCCCGGAAAAGTACGAGGAAACCAATTCTCTGGAAAAACTCAGGAAAAGTATCAACAGTACCGACGAACAGATATTTGAGACGATTCAAGCGGGAATAGCTAAAAACATGGGGTATAATGATTTAACGAAATACTTACCCGAACCGATAGAAACCGTAGATGACGAAACCGAAGCTCTTTTTGCACAGAGCGTGTATACGCTTGACTTGGCTGGTTTAACCCAACAGCAACGCGAAACCGGATCCATATTTTTAGGCGGCAGCCAAGCCGAATTCGTCGAATCTTATGACGACCTGGAATCCGACCGAATTGACACTGTAGTGTTCCGTTGGGGTGATGAACGTGGTGAACGCGTGTTTGCCGAACTACTAGAAAATACTGATTCTTCTTCGGTAGCAACCAACGAGTTCGCTCCGACAACCGTGATCAAGGATCAATTATGGCACCTTTCACTCAAGAGTGAGTTTTTTGAACCTGAGAATACGTATGAAGATCATTCAGATTATATTCTGCTAGAGTTTGATGAAGATAGAGCTTCTGAACAAATTGAACAGGCACTGTCCGAAGATAAACCCGCTCCCGAAATACTCGGCAAAGTAGGCGATAGGTACGTAGCTTTCTCCTTAGGGCTTCAACTTGAACAAAATGCCACTGAAGAACAGCAATTTACTGATTGGATTTCCGCGTTCAATAATTTAATCCTCAGAGACGAAAACGCAAGAACTATATACGATATACCCGAATTTGTCATTTCTTCTTATGAGGATAACAAGGAAGGATTGCAATCCCGTATGGCAATATTAGTATATAGCCGGGCTATTCTCGCCCTCCGGGCAGGAGAGGTAAAACAGCAGCAAGGCATGCCGGTCATTAATTTAAAACGCGAAAAAGAAATACTTGAGAAAGCCCAGCAACAGCCACACGGAATGATGGCACGCACGATTATGGAACGGATCATAGGGGTTTGCCGTCAGTTG
>CAZXAD010000071.1:0-2674 GCA_964638825.1 uncultured Candidatus Saccharibacteria bacterium
GGTTATGATTCGGCTCCCATTCGCTCCAATTATTATGTTGATGCCCTTCTACTTGGTGGGCGGCTGTAGCCGCGCCCCATAAAAAATTGGGGGAGAATTCAGTATTGTCAGGCATAGAACTGCTCCGGTGCTTCTACCCGTTTTTTTTCGGTTACATTGAACGAGCCTAAATATTTACCGAATAATAATCGCGTCTGCGCGTTCAAGGCGGCGAAACTTCCGAACAGGATAAGCGCGACAGGTATAAAAGCCCATTGGAGCACCATTATCACGCTTCGTATCCATGAATAGCGGTCGGGACGAGGTGGTAAGGTTAACAAACTGCTGATCACGGGCGCGAGCAACCCGAGCAAAGCACCCGTTTGTATGTAGCTGACGATGGTGGGAAGCTGCAGCGCCAGCGCAGAACTCGTAGCCTCCGTGTGAATGAAGAGCGGTAGCCACCCGCCGGCCGCTAGCACGATCGGGGCAACCGCCCAGCTGAAGTATCCTTCGACCTGTTGGAATATGCGGGTAATTTTCTCCGACCATGGAATTTCCGGTTCATGAAAGCTTTGCCGGATCACGTACGGAGTATCGACCACACCCCATGCCCAGCGCCGCAATTGGTAAAACTGGGCTTTGAACGTCCGCCAATATCCGTCAGCGAGTACGGCATCCTGGTAAATAGGGCTGTAAATGGGCTGGACTTTGTGGTCTCCCTTATAGGTAAAAAACGTCCGCCAATACTGATGGCCGTCTTCAACCACTGAGGTCACATTCCAATATCCGGTATCGATAAGCGTTTGCAGGCTTTGCCCATGAGCGGAAAAATTCCGCATCCGATGCGGGCGCAAGGACTCCATGAGTATCCAGAAGCTGCTGCTCACCGCAATGACCCGGATCAGTGCCGGCGCGTCCCATATATTATTGAAAAACATGGAAATCGGCTGGTATGAAGTCCGGACACGTTTCGGCGTAATAGCATACTGATAGGCCGTTTCGGCGAAATAATTCGGATGCGGCCTGCTGTCCACATCCAATGTCGTCACGATGATATTGTGCGGATCGATGTTGTTTTTCCGGGTATAATCAGTCAGCCATCGGGCCGCAAAAGTAATATTTCCAGCTTTGGCTTTCAGCTCGCCGGGCATATTGTCCGGATGCTTCACGGCTTTTGCCAGGACGAATTGGTCACCATACTGTTTTACTAATTCATGAGCGCTTTGCTCAATCGTTTCGCCGCCGCGTTCTTCATAAGCGACGATCAAAAACATCCGGGAGGTGTCGTACCGTGCGGCCACAATTGATTGCAAGGTAGATTCGAGGATTTCAGGGTCTTCGTTGTACATCGCGATAACGACCGCGTGATAGATATCGTCCGGGTTGAGAACGTCGGTTTGGTTTTCTTTGGCTCGAATTAATAATTTCCGGTAGTACTGCAAAGCAGATCGTTGCGTTCGATTTTGAGCATCTTGTATATCATCATCTAGTTTTTGCACGGCCGCAGTGGGGTCATGCAAATCTTCAAGACGGGCCTGCCAGTCTATTTTTTCAGTCAGCTTAAGATGCTGGAAACCTCGCACCTGCCGGTAGCTATATCCGACGATTTTAGCCAGCCACAACAAAATATAGGCGATTAAAATATAAGCAGCCCATAAGACTGAAAAATAACTTAATAGGATTAATACGATAAAAAATACCCAGGACATCGACCCGACGACGATTTCCAATACTCTTTGCTTCCAATCTTGATAGGGATGTTCAGGAGCGGTTTTCATATTAATAAAAGATTATTGTCACATATGACACCATACCATATTTGGGAGCAGGATAGAGGGTAAAGCTCAATGTAAAAGTAATTAGAAATTCGTAATTAGGAATTAGGGGAAAGTAAAAACATCGAAATACATACTCCCACTTTTTGGGAAATACACTCGCAATGTATACAATTAAGGTATGATACTCGGGCTACACGTAGGAGCAAGCGGGGGAGTCGAAAACACGCCCGGCCGCGCGGCAAGCGAAGGCGGCGAATCCATGCAGATTTTCGCCGGCAGTCCGCGGATGTGGCGCAAAACAGTCTACACACCGGAGCAAGGAGAGAAATTCAGGACAGCTATGTATGAACATGGCATCAAAGAATCATTTATTCATGTCATGTATTTGACAAGCTACGGCACGGCCGATGAAGAACACCGGGGGAAATCAACCGACGCGTTCATTACGGCTTTGCAGAATTGCGACACGCTCGGAGCGCGCGGCGCCATCACGCACTTGGGCTCGCATAAGGGAGACGGATTCGAAGCGGCGCTTCCGCGAATACATGCCTGCTTAGCACAAGTACTGGAAAGTGATACCGATGCTGAAGTGATTCTGGAAAATTCTGCCGGAGCTGGCGCTACCATTGGCGGCACATTCGACGAACTTGGACAAATTATACAGGCTTGCGGCAACCATCCGCGTTTGAAAGTATGTTTGGATACCGCCCATGCATTCACTTCCGGCTATGATTTACGCACACCGGAACAGTGGAACGAACTGATGCAGCGGTTCGACGAAACGATCGGCCTGGACCGATTGAGCGTCATGCATTTGAACGACTCCAAATATGATATCGACACGTACAAAGATCGCCATGAAAATATCGGCGATGGCTATATCGGCCTTGAAGCGTTCCGCTCCGTGGTAAATG
>CAZXAD010000072.1:0-2473 GCA_964638825.1 uncultured Candidatus Saccharibacteria bacterium
TTCAGGCTTTTAAACGAGCTGGGCGGTAAACCTTACCAGGATGTAATAACCAACACCGCGCTGCGCTTGACTATGGACGAGAACAGGACAAGTTATCTGGATGTGACTCCTCCGAAAGCGATACTGCCGGAAATCGATGTTCTTAACGAAATATTCGGGCCTGAACATTCCTCTCGTGAATTTAGCCTGCGCAATCAAATCGTCTGGATGAATGCGGTCTTCCATATTTTAGAACGTTCACGCCCGTCTACAGCAAACCAAGATAAAGCCGAGTTTCTCCAAAAACTATATTCGGCATGAAGTACTATACGTCAGTCAGTCGATAGATTTCACGTAGCATATTTCGACATCTGACATCCGGTTTTTGCATCCCCTACTTAATACATAATACGAAATACTTTATACTAGCCCATATGGCAGATAATTTCGACGGGCAGCATGAAGATGAAGCGATTGATCTTGTATTCCGGCAACATCCGATTGTGATGCGTCGGAGTATGATTTATGGATTGCTGGCGCTGACGGCCGGGATGGTACCGTTTTTGGTGTGGCCGTTTCAGGAATGGTCGCGGTGGGTTATGCTGGCGGGCGCTATTGTGGGGCTACTAATTTTTAGCTACCGGCTTATTAGCTGGTATTTCAGCGTGTACATAATTACCAGTGAACGATTGATACAAATTACACAAAAAGGGTTTTTCAATCGCGGCGTGCAGGATATTAGCCATAACCGGGTTCAGAGTGTACAATACGAAGTTAAGGGTTTACAGTCGACACTCCTGAAATTTGGTACAATATCCGTGCAAACATTTGCGGGCCCGACTATAACGATGACTTATATCCACAAACCCGAGGAAGTCCACCAGCATCTAAATAAAGTAATTCGCAACGCTAAGCCGCCACATGCCGAGGCGCAGGAAGAGGAGCAAGATGAACAAGCAGTTGAGACAGCTTAAACAACGGCTGAAAAATGAGAATCAGCTTGACGATAATACGGAGAAATCCGGGAAAACTGATGCTTTGGCTGATACGGGAGAGAGCAATTCCGAGGGAGCGATAGAGAGCGAGCGGAAGAAGATCTTATCAACCGGTAAACGGTTCGTTCGGCCGCTGACCATGAACCCGCAACGGGCACTGAAAGTAACAGGACTGATAATCGCGGGATTAATTATTATCATTATCGCGTCATTCGCTGTGCTGATATACCGGTACCAGAGTGACAGCGATATGGTGTACCGAGCCTCCCAGGTTATTCCTTATCCGGCCGCATGTGTGGGAGGGTCATCGCAAATAATACCGTACCCTTCGTTGTGCGCGGGCGGTGAATATATCGGATACGATGAGTATCTATTTGAATTGCGCACGCTTAAGCAGTATTCCAAAAATCCGATTGGGGGAGGAGAGGGCGTCGACTTCACCACCGAAGAAGGGAGAAAACAACTGAAAAGCTTGCAAGTATCAGCATTGAACAGGGTGCAACAAAAAGCGGTCGTACAACAAATCGCGGACGAGAACGGCGTTGAAGTACCCGAAGAAAAAGTGCAAAGCCGTGTTGATCAGTTCAAAGAAAGTGAAGGCGGAGAAGAACAACTCGAAGATTCACTCGAAGAATTTTATGGGTGGAGTATCAAAGATTTTAAATCCGAACTCAGGAGCCAGATGCTGCAACAGGAAATTGTGCGCCAAGAGGCGAGCCAGGTGCTGCAAAAAGCTAAATCCGAAAATTCGGACTTCGCCGCACTAGCTGAAAAACACTCTACGGATGGCAGCAGCCAGGAAGGCGGAGATGTCGGGTATGTCACCAAAGACTCCCAGTATGCCTCTGAATTCGAAGAAGCCGCTTTGGATTTAGAAAAAGGTGAAATGAGTGGTTTGGTCCAAACGGAATTCGGTTTCCATATCCTTAAAGCGATAGACAAACACCCCGAAAAAGGCACCCGGATTTCTCATATATTGATTGATGATTCAAAACTCAGACAAAAAATGCAGAACCGGCTAGAGAATACGGAAAGAAAAAGCTATATCGGCGTGTCGATCAGTTCCCAAGATGTCCAGCCGCAACAGCCGCCGGAACAAAGCCAATAGCTTAAGTTTAAGGGTAAAAAGGTACCTGAGTGGAGCCGAAAGCGATAATATTTGACTTTGACGGGGTGTTTGTTAATAAGTTTACACTTCTGTCAGTGCGAGAAGTCTGCGAACGTTACGACATCCCTCAGCAGCAATTTATTGATTTTTCCCGGGAAGCTGCGGCTGGGCTGGATACCGGCGGTCTAACTGAAGTCGATTACTTTAAGAACATGATCGATACTTTCAGTTTGCCACTTAAAGCTCATGAGCTGCAGGCCACTTTTTATCAGCTCGATGATCAGTACTTACGAACTGACGACGCTATGTATGAGTTGCTTGCAAAACTAAACAACGATTACACCACCGTGCTTATGAGTAACGTGTCACGGGAGCTCGCTCAACGTTTGGC
>CAZXAD010000073.1:0-2309 GCA_964638825.1 uncultured Candidatus Saccharibacteria bacterium
AGGAAGGAACGCATACTCTCGACGGTGAGACCGCACTCAAATACGCCCGTTCCCGCAAAACTACCAACGACTACGATCGGGCTTACCGGCAGCAACAAGTGATACTCGCGGTGCGCGACAAAATAGGTGGCTCAAATGGCATTCCGCATAATTATAACCGCGTTGCCCGTGTATTGCGGACGACCCAAAACCATCTGGATACGAATATAAGCCGTTTTGAGATGATGGCGCTCGGCTATAAATTGCGCAACGTAAAGAGTGATGATGTTCCCCGGTATGTTATTGATACGTCAAATTTCTTAACGTCTTCTCCTGAGTATGGAGCGCTCATCCCTCGATCAGGTGATTTCGAAGAGGTTAAACAATTTCTCGATACGATATTTACTCAAGAGTCAGTGAGCGAGTTCGAACAGCAGTTTTAGCTCGGGTATTTAAAATGACACACCATTCCCATTAAGTTGTGCAAGGACATGCATGGCACTTCCAGCGGTGTTCCTCTCTCCCGCTCCGTCGGTATCAACTCGCGGGAGAAAGGAGGCCCAAACTTTCCTGTCAGCTAATATCGAGTACGGTGTAGGTAGCGACGTGACCGTCTCCTATTTCTATCCCATCGCCTACTTGAGCGTTCAGCAACTGACTTCCTACTGGCGACTCATCTGATACGAAACCATTGCTTGGGTCCGCTTCCAGGGAGCCGACGAGAGTGAATTGTTTTATGTCTTTCCCGTTTTTCAACTTTACAGTACTGCCGCGTTCCACCTTATGTTTGTGAACCGGTTTCTTGATAAGCACTGCACTCTGGAGCGTTCTCTGTATTTGCTCCATATGGCTTTCGATCTGCAGCGTCTGATCATGCAATGCCGCGTAACTACTATTTTCTTGCGCTCTTCCTGGTTCTTTTACGTCTTGCAGCTCTTTCCCGAGAGCAACCCGTTCTTTGTAAAGACGATTAAGTTTTGCTTTGAGATTTTGAAAACCTGTTTGCGTAATGTATGTATGGTTTCCGTGGTACATATCTGTTCCTCCTATTGCTTAAATTTTTATTCCAGTGGTGCAGATTTTCTTTCTGCTTCGGATATATATACTGCTTCTTTCCCTGTCTTTCTTTTATATGTATTTGTGTCGGTTTCGGGGGATATTTATATAAACTTACGTGCATGTATTCCACCTCCTCTTTAACTAGTGCAAAGCAGACACCGACGTAATCTGCTTCGGATTTTTTACTATAGCGCTTTTCCATGGAGAACGTCTGTGATGTGTATCACGAATGCTATATAGTAGAGGCAGGATGACGCGTGAACAGGAATAATCTATGGCTCAACTACAGGACAAATCGTTGACGGAATTTTTTTATGACGGAATTAAATTAACCTCGGTAGATGATGAAATCGTGTATGAATCTGATGCTTCCAGGGAGATGATATTTTTTCTTGAAGAAGGATACCTGAAGTCGTACACGCTTACCAGTGAAGGCGATACGAATATTTTAAACTTTTACGGCCCGGGTTCTATTTTTCCTCTCGGCCCATCTTTACGGAAGAGCGTCGGCAACAGGAAGTCGTACCGGGTTCAGACCACGGTATATTTCGAGTGTATTACCAATGTACTCATATATAAACGAACAGTATCGGATTTCTTTGTGTTAATTGAGAACAAACCGGAAATTTATCAAGAATTAGTGTACCGCTTATTACAGAACTATGAGATGTATCTTAGCAGCGCGGAAGCTATGCGGTTTCGCAATGCCCGTAAACGACTCATCCACCAATTGTTAGTGCTGACAAACAGATTCGGCTCTTCTGATGAAGAAGGAGGCACTATTATAGAATTGCCGCTCACCCACCAGGATTTCTCAGATAATATCGGTATGGCACGGGAAACGGTCACACGGGAACTGGAAAGCTTGCGCCAGGAAGGATTTATTGAAACTAAGGATCGCCATATCATTATTTATAACCTCGAAAACCTGTATGAATTACTTGATACGTCGTAGTGCGAGTATTTTATAGGACGGTGTAATGGCCGAGAGAAAGTGGTATTAAAAAATTTGCAGTTGGTCCCCGGTACTAAAAGGATTCTCTTGTTCGTTATTGTCGTGTAAGCGTTGGTAGATACGTACCATTGCCAGGGTGTCCAGGGAGCAATATTGGGATAACTGTGAAAACAACTCTTCATTATTCGTTTCCGTCTTTCTCCGTAAGACTGCGTCCATCCATAATCGTTGAGCGCTTCCGCCTTCTTGGATATCCAATTCTTTGTATGATAATTCGGGTGCCAATACAGGCAAAATATCTTTAATGGAGGCGCTT
>CAZXAD010000074.1:0-2201 GCA_964638825.1 uncultured Candidatus Saccharibacteria bacterium
GGTATTGTGAATGGTTCCGGGTTCATCATAGGAGAAAACTTGGTAATGACGAACGCGCACGTTGTCGCCGGCATCGACAATCCAACCGTGGTGGATGCAGCGGGAGTGCACCGGGCTACGCCGGTGTATTTCGATCCGGATCGCGACATAGCGTTATTACGCGCGCAGAATCTTGCCGGTGAGCCGCTTCCGACCGTAAACGGCATTGTAGACAGGGGAACCCAAGCGGTAGCACTCGGATACCCGGGAGGGGGAAGATTAAACGCCGAGCCTTCTGGTGTGCTACGAAACATGGAGGCGACCGGCCGCGATATATACGGCCAAAGCGTTGTTACGCGTTCAGTATATGAACTGCAAGCATCGATTGAATCCGGTAACTCCGGAGGACCGGTAGTCACCCCGGAAGGAAGAGTTATCGGCATGGTATTTGCCCGTTCGTTGAGCAGCCGGGATGTGGGATACGCACTAGTTTCGTCGACATTGCGATCAGTAGTTGAGCAAGCCTCCACTGCAAGCCAAGTAGATACCGCCCGCTGCGCGCAGTAAGATTCCGTAGCCTAATAAATTTTCACGCACTGTTTTAGTAAATGTATAATCATATTAGTTACTAATATTAAAATGAGGGTAGGAAATGACCGACGACACACGAAGCCCGAGTACCACGCCGTCCATACTGATTGTTTTCGGGGCGACGGGAGATTTAATGGCACGGAAACTCACCCCGTCCTTACATCACTTGTATCAGCAGCAATTATGCCCGGAAAAATTCGCCGTTGTCGGGGTGGCACGCAAACAATATTCAGACGAAGAATTCAAAGAACTCATACATGGCGAGCTTAATAAAAAAGAAGCTGCGCAGCAGGATGCATCCGCGACCCATCAGTTTTTGAACGCCCTTTCATACCACCAGGGAGATTTCACCGAAATAGCCGCTTACCATTCACTGAAAGAAAAACTTGACGAAATTGACGCTTCTTGGGGTGTATGCACTAACAAATTGTTTTATTTGGCGGTCCCGCCGCAACATTATGAAACCATATTTAACAATTTGCATGAATCCGGATTAAGCCATGGATGTAGCGACCAATCCGGGTGGACCCGGATTCTGGTAGAGAAACCCATCGGCCACAGCAAAGGACAGGCTGAACATCTGGAAGAACAAATGGGCTCTTTATTCGAAGAACGGCAAATTTACCGCATCGACCATTATCTCGGGAAAGAGCCATTGCAAAACCTCCCGACATTCCGGTTTTCAAATAATCTATTGGAGCAAACCTGGAATCGCGATTCGATAGAACGGGTAGATATTAAACTTAAGGAAAAGATCGACGTTGAAGGCCGCGGTGCTTTTTATGACCACACGGGTGCTTTATTGGATGTCGGCCAAAACCACATGTTACAAATGGCAGCGCTGACCGCTATGCCTCAACCGGACGATATGTCGGCAGACAGCATACGCGGAGCCCGAGCCGATATATTGGAATCTCTCTCGTGTCCGGATCCTACGCAGCAAATCCGCGGCCAATATGAAGGTTACCACGAAGAACTGAACGTGGATCCGGGCTCCACTACTGAAACCTACTTCAAACTCCGCGCCTATATGGACCATCTCGAATGGAGAGGAGTCCCGTTTTACCTTGAAAGCGGCAAAAATATGTCTGAGACCGATAAACGGATTATTGTAACCTATAAACACCCGCGGGATTGTTTGTGTCCCGGCAACCAGCATTATCAAAATGAAGTGCATATCCGTCTGGAGCCGAACCCGGGCATTGCTATTAAATTCTGGGGGAGTCAACCGCACGAACGCACTAAGCTCGATCCTCGATGGCTGGAATTCAACTACCCGCCTGAAACCAGCACCCGGTATACTGCCGAATATACCGAACTTCTTTTGAACGCGCTGAAAGGCAATCTGGAGTTGTTCATATCAAAACGTGAGCATCTTGCGAGCTGGCGGTTCATCGATCCAATCACTTCCGCCTGGAAGGAAGACACTTCCGAAGTCTCCACTTACACGCCGGAGACAGTGGACACATTACTTTCAGTACCATCTACCGAAAATGCGCCTCCAAACTCAATCGGAATAATCGGGTTAGGAAAAATGGGGTATAATATCGCTGCCCGCCTACATTCACGTGGTTGGAAGGTAACGGGGTATGACCCCCACCCGCCCGAACAGCCGGAATTCACCACCGTTT
>CAZXAD010000075.1:0-2007 GCA_964638825.1 uncultured Candidatus Saccharibacteria bacterium
CCTTTGTGGAAAATAAAAATGTAATGATTGCCAGATTGACGGTATTTCATTGCGTTTATTGTAGCATGAGGTAAGTTCTTGTTTGTATATTTTACGGTAAGGAAGCGCCGCATTTTGGCCACGGCTGCCAGCCTCTTGTGTTATACAACTCTAGAGCAACTTGATCCTGTACCGAAGGTTCAACAGTATCAGGTCGCTGACCTCTATATTCGGGAGGGGCATATGAATCCCAGGTGCTTTGATTGAATTGATATGCACCGTAGTAACCAATAGGGTTAACAGCACTATAATCTCCTCCTGATTCGCAGAATCGTAACTCCGCAAACGCTTCTTCTTGAGAGAATCGTCGGCCCATTACCACTACTCGCGGTTCCGGTTTTTCTTCCACGATCTTGCGGATGCGATTACGGTTTACTACTTCTCCATTTTTGTATTTCACCTCATAGGTTACCAATACCAAACCCGGTTTGCCTTTTTCTTCTACTTCCTCATACCCGAGCGGACGGTCATTATCCTGAATCGTCTCCGTAGGCGGATCTATTCTTTCTTCCTTGGTGATAGTTTTAAATCCTACTCGCGTTAATGACACATCCATTTTTTCTTTTATCGCCCTATCGAGGCCGGGCTTTACTATGTCATTTTCATTGATTTTGATGTCCGCTTCCTTGAACATGTCTTTCACGGTAGAAGCATGGGTGCGAATGACGGTTTCCTTGTTCGCAAGCGTAACGTTAACCGGAGTGGCACGATCAATGATTACCTTGTGCCCGACATACTCGGAACGCAAGAAATCGGTTACTAGTTCGAGGTCCAGCTTATCCTTTTCATGCACTTCCACTTCTTCTGCTTCCTCGGCGATTAGCCGGGGACTGGTACGGGCTGTTTCCACCCGGTATTTTTCATCCTCATCTTCGTCTACGATTACTGTCGGCCGAGCCCGGTATACATTCACATTAAACGACTGGCTGGTGATTTCAGTATCAAGACCCGGCTCGACTACATCATTTTCGCCGAGCTCTATCTCAGAATGCGCAATCACGCCTTCCACGGTATCGGCTTCCGTGGTAACCACGTATTCCTCGTTATCGGCATGGATCGTAACGACAGAAGAACTGCCGGCGCTTACGTTTGGAACGATAATACTCAACATAAATATCCCCGCTATACCGGCCGCGCCGAGGATAATATTACGTTGAAATGTATATAAACGATGTATGCGTAATATCTGCTGCATGTGTCGCAATAAAATGAGTTACCTCTGGGATTTACCCCTTACTGCAGATGTTAAAAACTGCTGCCGTAAGCACGTAATGAACACTACAAATTTTACCAATTTAAACTGGTATGTCAAGGTTGTTACAGGGGTAATACAGATGAATACTACTGCTTTGTCAGGGGTGCGTAATCCCGGCTTAATTTTTTGGTTCCCACGCCTTTGAACGCTACGACGATCTCAGAATTCGATACGGATGTTACTACCCCGTCACCAAATACCGGATGCGTTACCCCGTCGCCGTCGGTGAGCGGCTCTTTTTCTATTGTGGGCACTGGCTTTTGTGCTGCCTCAGCAGTAGCAGGCTGCGCGTATTGCGGATCAACCTCTGAGAGGAAACGGGCGGGAGCATTATGCATGGTCTTGCCATACAGCATTCGTGAACTGGCATGCAGTAGATGGAGTTCCTGCATTGCCCGCGTCATACCCACGTAGCATAATCGGCGCTCCTCTTCCATCTCTTCCTGATCGAACAAACTCCGGGAATGGGGGAACACTCCTTCTTCCATGCCGGTAATGAATACGACGGGAAATTCGAGTCCTTTTGCGGCGTGTAATGTCATTAATGTTACTCCGTCAGATTGCTGCCGCAGGGTATCGATATCGGTGATTAACGCCACCTCCTCCAAAAACTCGGCGATATCGCCATATTCGCGCGCTACACTGATGAGCTCCTGGATATTCTCGATACGATCCGGCGCCTGGATGCTCCCGTCATTCAGATACTCAAGGTA
>CAZXAD010000076.1:0-1972 GCA_964638825.1 uncultured Candidatus Saccharibacteria bacterium
GGTTGGAGGTTGAAGGTCGGGAACTGGAAAATCATAAGCGTATAGATCTCTTCTTATATGATGTGTGGGTGGATTTGTTCGGTACTAATTTTGCGGATAAGCAAGTAGAGACTGAATCCGCTCGGGTGCCGTTTTACCGCGAAGCATGGGAATGGGCGTTGCAAATGACCCCGGAAGAACGAGCCACGAAACTCAGGTCCTTAATCAACCCTGATTCTTAATTCATAATTCGTAATTCTTGCTCACCTTTTTTCTCTTTACCTTCAATCTTATGTAGTTGTATACATTAAACCTGTGCTAAAATAACGGCTGTGATACTACTCGATAGACTTGCGAAAAATTATGGCCCCAATACCGCGCTGGCACGGGTGAATCTGCATATACACCCGAAAGAATTCGTAACGGTAGTAGGCGAAAGCGGGGCGGGAAAATCCACCCTCATCCGTCTATTAATACGCGAGGAAAAACCGACTTCCGGCAAAATCATCGTGGGTGGAATCGATTATGAAGGGCTGAAAAGAAAAGATATTCCACGTTTGCGTCGCCGCATCGGCGTGGTATTCCAGGACTTTAAATTGCTGCAGAACCGTAACGTGTATGAAAACGTAGCGTTCGCGCTTGAGATTACGGGTGCACGCCCGAGCGTTATCAAACACACGGTTCCCAAGGTGTTGCAACTGGTCGGCCTCTCCGGCAAAGAACGTAGCTTTCCCCGCGAGCTATCCGGCGGAGAGCAACAACGCGTCGCTATAGCCCGTGCAGTGGTGCGCCAGCCAAAGATATTAATCGCAGATGAGCCGACGGGGAACCTGGACCCAAAACATTCATGGGATATCATTGAATTATTATTGAAAATTAACCGATACGGGACCACGGTGATTCTTGCCACGCACAACCGCGATATCGTGAACGCCCTCCAGCGCCGAGTATTAACGTTACGCAACGGCCGCATCATTAATGACGAGGAACGGGGAGAGTACAATGTTTAAATACACAATATGCAATGCGTTAATTACTTCTTATTTTACCCTCAACGCTTTACGCTCTACCCTTAACACTTGGAGCTATCAATGTTAGTCCGCCGTTTATTCATGCTGTGGCGTATCATGGGGACGGGTACGCGCAACTTTTTCCGTAACGCATGGTTGAGTATAGCGGCTACTGCCGTGATGACGGTGACGCTCACCATTATGCTGGCCGCGGTCGTGTTCAACATGGCACTGGGAAGCACGCTGGATCAGGTAACCGAGAAGATAAACATCGCCGTTTTCTTCCAGGATGGAGCTTCCGAAGAAGAGATCGGCGAATTCGACAATGAATTACAACGTCTTGATAACGTTACTTCCACCTATTACGTCTCCAAAGAAGAAGCCCTGGAACGATATCAGCAGGAAAATAGAGGCAATGAAGACGTACTGGAAGCGGTTAATGAGGATGAGAATCCCTTGCCGCGGTCTATCGAAATCCAAGTAAAGGATTTGAATAAAGTAGATGAAATCTCTGCTTTGGCACAGAATGAGCGATATGCGCCGTTAATCGAAGATACATCCTTAGATAAAGATCGACGACGCACCATTGAACGGATTGCCAATGCCCGGCAATTCTTGATTACTTTCGGGGTGACGGCCAGTTTGATTTTCGCCATTATTTCAATGTTGATTATTTTCAATACCATCCGGATGGCGATTTTCGCTCGTGGGGAGGAGATCGGAATCATGCGCTTAATAGGGGCGACCAACGCCTTTATCCGGGGTCCGTTTTTGTTCGAGGCGATGCTGGATGGCATTATTGCCGCTGTTATCTCCTTAGGGCTGGTGTATGCGGTGCTCTTCCGCAGCAGCGCTTCTTTGACCGACTTCGTGGATTTTGAGAGTACGCTTACATTCTTTGCCGAGGCATGGCCGTTAGTAGTATTGGGAACAATATTAGCCGGCATTCTCATAGGTACTTTCTCAAGCATGCTGGCCATGGT
>CAZXAD010000077.1:0-1945 GCA_964638825.1 uncultured Candidatus Saccharibacteria bacterium
CGACTATGTACTGTATTACCGGTTTGTCGATAATCGGGAGCATTTCTTTGGGCATAGCTTTGGTTTGGGGGAGAAAGCGAGTACCCAGTCCAGCTGCCGGTATAATAGCTTTGGTTATCTCAGACATTACACGGATCTATTAGTCTTGTTTTTCGCGCCATAGATGCACTCATCATAGCGAACATTATCCGGTTTGCCTACTTTTGGGGTACTTATTTTTGTAATTTTTGCTGTAACATATCTTTCGCTATCTGTGGATTGGCCTTTCCTTGGCTCGCTTTCATAACCTGGCCGGCCAGGTATCCGATTGCTTGGGTTTTTCCTTCGCGTACGTCTTGGGCTGCTTTGGGATTATCGGCTATAACTTGGTCTATTATAGTTTCCATTTCGCCAGTGTCCGAGGTTTGAATCAGATTTTTCGCTTCAGCAATTTCCCGCGGTGATTGCTCAGATGTAATTAATTCGGCCAATATTTGCTTGGCAGCAGAAGAGTTCAGTTCCCCCCCGGCATTCATTTCAGCCAATTCCCGCAACTGCGGTACCGCTAACGTGAAATCATTCCAGTCAAATGCATCATCACGTACATCACGGACTACTTCACTGGCCAGCCAGTTCGCGATACGCGTCTGCAGGTCGTAATCTGTTACTTCTTCTACTACCGTTGCTTGCAGTCTGGCAATCCGGGGTACGTTTATCAGCGCCTCGATCTTGGTCTTGCTCAACCCTGCTTCCTGGAGGCGGGCACGCACATCGGTGACTAACGAAGGAAGCTTGTCGTGCACCTGTTTTTTCAGGTGTTCGGTTAACACCAAGGGGGGTATATCCGGTTCGGGGAAATACCGGTAATCTTCCGCTTCTTCTTTGTCGCGCAACACATAGGTCTTTTGCTCGTCCCATCCCCGTGTTTCCTGGCTGATTACCTGGCCGCTCTCGACTGCCTGGATTTGCCGGGAAATTTCGTATTCAGCCGCCCGTTCCACGTTACGGAACGAATTCAAATTTTTGATTTCCGTCCTGGTACCGCGGTGGGTATCCGGCTGGCGCACGCTGATATTCAGATCAAACCGCATATTGCCGTGGTATAAATCAACATCCGACACTCCCGCGTACAGCATCCGATAATACAACTCCTGAGCATACGCTTTGGCTTGCTGGGGTGTATGCATATCAGGTTCAGACACGATTTCGAGTAATGGAGTGCCGGCACGGTTCAAATCGACAAGCGAGTAATCGCCCGATTCAGGATGGACGAGTTTGCCCGCGTCTTCTTCGATATGTGCTCTCGTGATACGGACTTTAAACGTTTCTTCTTTTGATTCTACGGTGATTTCCCCCTTTTTTACTACCGGTTGGTCATATTGGGTAATTTGGTACCCCTTGGGCAAATCAGGATAAAAATAATTTTTACGATCAAACTTAGTGCTGTGGGCGATTTCCGCGTTTAATGCCATGCCTGCTTGTATGGCCAACTCTACCCCTCGTTTATTTAATACTGGTAACGTACCCGGAAACCCTAAACAGATCGGACATACGGTGGTATTCGGTTCTTCTCTGCGCGCATCATTATTGCAGGAGCAGAATAATTTACTGTCAGTCTTCAATTGCACATGGCATTCGATTCCGATGTCCGCGACATATTCGCCCCGGACGTTATTGTTGGTGGCCACCTGCTTCGTATTCCGTTCTGCCATTTATAACGCTCCTAGATCCTTTAACGCTTGGTGGAACTGGCCGATCACCCGGGTAATCAGCCGGGGGTCTACCTGATACTCCGCCTCGTGCACCAGTTTGTTGCGTAATTTATGGGCATGCCACACGTCGTCCTTATACGAAAAGTCGGCGCCCGCGGAGCGCAACCTGTCTCCCATGGTTTCTCCCTGGTATCCACGTGCCTTTAATACATAATCCAGTAGTTTATCCGCTTCTATGACCGCGAACCGGGCGG
>CAZXAD010000078.1:0-1916 GCA_964638825.1 uncultured Candidatus Saccharibacteria bacterium
TTCAATAAATCTTCTAATAGGCTTTTTAAAGCAAAATTATATCGAACTCACGTTAATTACCAATTCCTTATGCCTAACAACCAACCTATTGCTTGCGATCTGACTGCAATCGATGAAGACCAACGAGAACAACATAAGACGAACTCGGAAAAACTGTTCACCGCTATTGAAGAATGGCAAGAATTATCCGATGGTTATGCATTTCGCATTCCAACCGGAACTGAGATGATCGAAAGGGCCGGAGCATTTATGGCTCGCGAGCGACAATGTTGCCCGTTCTTCAACTTCAAATTGGAGGTAACACCTGATGGCGGCCCCGTTTGGCTAAAACTCACCGGTAACGAAGAAGTGAAGGGATACATCAAACAAAATGTAATTCCACAACTTGACCAGAATAACAAAGAATCCTGGAATCTTACAGAAAATGTTACCTCCGATCAGTAATTTACTATTGCAACGCGTTTACACACATTAAATGGATCGGGAAATTAATATGTCTCTTGACTTTCTTTAACATACAAGAAATACAGTCAAATGGGCCCTCTGATTTCTTTGAAAAAGCACTAAGCTTGATATATTAAAAAGGTCGAGAATAAATCTATTAAACAAACAGAAACGTTATGGGTGATAAAATATCAAGAAAGAATTTCCTTAAGCGAACGGGTTCAGCAATGGTGGCATCCACCATCGGGTTTCCGTCTATTATACTTCCAAGCACAAAAGAAAAGCTGGGCGTGGCGCTTGTAGGGCTTGGCAGCTACAGTTCCGGCCGGCTGGCTCCGGGGCTGCAGCGTACTGAACACTGTGAATTGCGAGGTATTGTCACGGGAACGCCCTCGAAAATTCCGAAGTGGCAGGAGCGCTACGGTATTCCCGATAATAATGTCTATAACTACCAAACCATGCCTGAGATAGCCGATAACGATGATATAGATATTGTTTACATCGTGGTGCCCACCGGCTTGCATGCTATCTATGCTATCCTCGCGGCCAATGCCGGCAAACACGTGTTCTGCGAAAAGCCGATGGCGATGAACGTGCAGGAGTGCCAGGCAATCATCAGTGCAGCGGAAAGGAACAACGTTCAGTTAGCTATCGGCTACCGTATGCAGCACGAGCCGAATACCCAACAGATTATAGAATACACCCGGAATGAAACGTATGGAGAAGTCAACGGTGTACAGACCGGGGCCGGCTATAGTGGCAGTCACCCGGATGGCAACTGGCGGCGCGATGCGCAGCTCGGAGGGGGAGCCCTGTACGATATGGGCGTCTATCCCATTAACGGGGCGCGGTACGCCACCCAGATGGAGCCGATTGCAGTACGAGGCAGGCAGTGGTCGGAACGAGATGAGATGTATGATGAGGTGGATGAGTTTACCGAATTTGAGTTGGAGTTTCCCGGTGGTGTAGTAGCCAGTGGCGAGACGAGCTTTGGCAAATCAACAAATTACCTTGATGTAGAATGTACCGACGGCTGGTACAACCTGCGCCCGTTTCAATCCTATAGTGGGGTGCAGGGCGAAACCAGTGACGGCAAAAATCTGCCGCCTGACCCCGATCATCAGCAGGCACGCCAAATGGATAATGAAGCCCTGGCCATCAAAGAGGGGCGGGATCCGATCGTACCTGCAGAAGAAGGTCTCCGGGATATCCGGATAGTCAATGCAATTATGAAATCTTCGGAAAATGGCCAGGCTCGTATTGAGTTGTAGTGCTGGAATCACCCAATTTTGACGCCCTGGAGGTGGGTTTCACAATGCCTCACATTGGAAAACTGTTGTTTTTTGTGTCTCTACATTGATCGAGGCAAGGCCCCTGATAAGTCGTGCCTACAAAAAGTACTACATAAAATTCCAAACTAGCGGCTCATTTCACGCACAGCAATATCTCGTACTGGCTTCGGACCAGAAGGT
>CAZXAD010000079.1:0-1868 GCA_964638825.1 uncultured Candidatus Saccharibacteria bacterium
CGGCACAAGATTCACCCAACCTAAATGGATAAATGATCAGGAAGCTTGCTCTAACATTTCATCTAAATTGAGCGACGCGATCCATTCGGAAATTTTCTTGTCGGTATAATGCGTCTCTACCTTGCCCAAGCTTACTTTTTTATCTGGTTTACTGATTGACGCCCAATCCGCTGACCACGTTTCATCGTCTGCACCATATTGCTCGTAAGCATGCAGTACGAACGCTCCTCGCAACTGCGCCCGGCTACGGGGTGGTATTTTACAAGCGCGTTCAGTTTTAGTTTCCCCTGGGTAGTAAGCGAATCGGTCTTTTTTACGCAACCTAAGACCGAGGCCGTCGGAAATTCTATCGTATGAGGCATCAATCTGCATTATCTGAGTGTTCGTCAAAGCGGGCTTTCTTTCCCGTGTTCTCTCGACGATCTCTCGTTTACTGAACCAGTCGAGATTCCGCATAAGGGGAGAAACATCGCCTTCGCGCTGATAACGACGGAGTGCTTGGGACAGCTCCACCCATTCATGGCTTACTTCCTGAAGCTCCCGTGGAGCCCGTGAAGTTTGGGTAAAATAACAAACCCGCTCGGCCAATGCCTCCTGTATATCCAGAGCTGACATCTTCTTGCCGTTTGCAAGTTCCAACGGTTGGCCCATATTACGTGGATCACTTCCTATAAACTGCGCTGCTTCGACCGGGTTTTTAAGGTAAAGATCTTCAAAACTATGTTTTGCTTCCAACATACGTACCAGAAGGGCGGTAGTACCGAATTTCATTCGGATGGCCCATGGCGAAATATTCGCGTCTCCGCTCGTTACGTGCAGCCGTCTCATGTTTTCTTGTAGCGCAGGGTCTACATGAGGTTCGTTACGAGTGCTAACAAGAGCTTTATTCCCGATGCTTCCTATGCCTGAGGTATGTTCGATATGGTGAACTTTCTGGCCGATCATCAGCTTGCCGTTTTTATACCACCCCGCGCCTGTGAAGGCGGTACGCGTGGCAAAATGTGCGGCCAGGGTCTGTATAACAGGTTCAGAAAATTTCAGACTGGTCTCGTAATTTTCGTGCGAACCGCTGGTACGAAAATCATGAAAATCATTCTCCATTTTAGGTGCTATCGATCGTTTATGAATGGATAGTATGTCTGCATTGTCGCGGCATGACTGGTGCACCAACGTTTCACCCGCAAGCTCGTGCGTCACTAGTTCTTCCAGGGTGGTGCATTCAGGTGAAGCATACTCCGGATGATCGCCAAAATCCTTATACAGGCGCCCGCCGTTTTGTAAAAATTGTTTTACATGCGCTACGTTCAGATTCTTGGTCAGGTCGGTGTGTACTACATTATCCCTCTTTCGATCTTTATGGGCCCGTATACCGTATTCAACCTCACTTCCCATAGCCAGAGGCATGATTTCGTTTGACATATATAGATAGTATTATATGAATTAGTAGCCGTGCAATACTGCCTATATCGTATAAAACAGAAATCTTTATTTAGTTAGACTGCTTACATATTACTCGTCATAGCCGGGGAAGTAATCGGTTTTGATTTGTTCCCTTCCGAGTCCCGTATCACGCAACATTTTTTCCAATGCTTCCACCATTGGTTGCGGTCCGGACAGATAAAACAGCGCCTTTTGGTATTCCGGCGCGTGGCGCTTAATCATATCGGCGTCAATAAATCCGTGCTCGTGCGGCCAATCATCCGGTGCTGTTTCGGTGAGCGTGTACACCGTTTTCATACCGATAGCAGGCGCATTTTTATCCAGCGTGTCTTTGAACGCGATTTCATCTTCGGTGCGATTGCCGTAAAACAGGGTAATGGAGCGCTCTTCCTCTTTGTCATACAGATATTGCACCATGCTCCTGAACG
>CAZXAD010000080.1:0-1524 GCA_964638825.1 uncultured Candidatus Saccharibacteria bacterium
GACTTGGACGAATTATTAACCTCATCAATGACCAGCCGGGCTACATGCTCTTTGGGAAGTAAATCGCCGGCATCCATCCGTTTCCGTATCTCCGGATCGACAGTATCACGGAGAAGCTGCCCAATGGAGAAAGTATACCAATTATGGCGGGCAGCAAATATTTCGGCTTGCGTACCCTTCCCTGCTCCCGGCGGACCGGTCAATAATAATATTTGTTTATTCATACTCTTAGACAGTACCATGTCTTAACTTTGCCATCCAAAGTCACGGTAGGTACGCCCCAATTTCCGCATAACATCTTTTTGTATTTCATCCATTTTTTGGCGTTGTTCCTTCATTTGGTGATCGTACCCGAGAATATGGAGCACTCCGTGCGTGAGTAAAAGTAGAAATTCAGTATCTTCGTCCGTACCGGCAGCTTTTGCCTGGCTTTCGATATGCTCCCGACTAATGACGATATCACCTAATTCGGAGGGTTGAGGGTTATTGTTTTTCTCCTCGACGCTTGACGCTTTCCCCTGTTCCAGATAGCTAAAACTTAACACGTCGGTCGATTCATCTTTTTCCGCATAATCGCGGTTTAGCTGCCGCATTTCTTCTGCAGATACTACTTGGGCGGAAATTACCCCCGAAAGATCCGTGTATTGGCTCAGAATTTCTGCTAATTCAGAGATGGAGCTATGGCTCCTGTTGTATACTTCAAGTGTGATCACTGTAGATGCTGGCGGACCTTTTCCGCGACTTCTCCGCCATCGGCCCGGCCGGCAATTTTCGGTTGCAAAACTTTCATGACACTCCCCATTTCCCTGGCATTAGTGGCACCGACTTCCGCGATCGCATCGACGATCAATTCTTCCAATTCTGTTTCACTGAGAGATTCAGGTAAATATCTTTCGATAACCGCCAGTTCGGTACGCTCCTTCTCTGCTCTTTCATGCTGGCCAACCGACTCGTAACTTTCGATTGATTCCTTACGTTGTTTGGCTTCTTTTTCAAGCACTTTGATGTAATCGGCTTCGTCCAGATCTTCACCTTTTTCGATTCGGGCGTTATTGAAAGAGCTCTTAAGCGTTCGCAGTACTGATACTTCATCTTTATTGCCGGATTTTAACGCGGTTCGTAAATCTTCTTCGATTTGTTTATACATAGTATTAATCCCTTCTTCTCATTGTACCGCACCCACTGATTAGAGCAACATATGACTCTACATGCCTTTATGTAACCAGGATTGCTGCGCAGTGTCCTTTCCGAATTCCCGGCTGTGAAAAACAGAGTGGAAGCAGGTGCACCAGACCGTCCTGTGGGTGCGTTCACATTGTCCGACGAATACAGCTGCCCGGTGGCAGGTGTATGAGGAGTTTGAACGCAAGGACTGGTGCGCCTGCTGGAACATATGCTTTTTCACTCGCCTGGGTCAGTTTTTGCGTCACCTTTTTTGTAAGGTGTTTACGGTTTTGCAGACCTTAGTATGTTTGCTATCAAGAAATGAAATAGGTGCTATTTGCCAAGATACATTTTCCTGAT